>CADCTW010000088.1 GCA_902805735.1 uncultured Gemmatimonadota bacterium
CGGCGACTGCTCCTGGCGGGGCTCGCGCGGCGCATGGGACGGCGCGCCCCGCGCGAGGGCGCGGGCGAGCGCGAGACGCTGGAGAAGCTGACCTCGTTCGCGGGGGCGGGCCCGGCCGCGGCGGCGCTGCTGGAAGAGTGGAAGAAGGGGGACGAGGCCGACCTGGTGGCCCTTTCCCGCGACGTGGACCGACTTCTGGAAGAGGCGAGACGAACTTGACGATTCTCGACACGCAGGCCGCGTCCGGCGATCGCGCGCAGGCCGTGCTGGACCGGCTGGGCGGGGTGGTGCTGGGGCAGGAGGAGGTGCTCCGGCACATGATGGTGGCGCTGCTGGCGGGCGGCCACGCGCTGATGGAGGGCGTGCCCGGCACGGCCAAGACGCTCTCCATCCGCTCGCTGGCCCTGGCGCTGGAGCTGCGCTTCGGGCGGGTGCAGTTCACCCCCGACCTGATGCCCACCGACCTGGTGGGCGTCAACATGCTGGACGAGCTGAAGCGCGAGTTCGTCTACCATCCCGGCCCCATCTTCACCGACCTCCTGCTGGCGGACGAGATCAACCGCGCCCCCGCCAAGACGCAGGCCGCGCTCCTGGAGGCCATGGCCGAGCGGCAGGTGACGGTGGACGGCAGGACGCGCCCGCTCCCCGCCGCCTTCACCGTGTTCGCGTCGCAGAACCCGGTGGAGTACGAGGGCACGTACCCGCTCCCGGAGGCGCAGCTCGACCGTTTCCTCCTCAAGATCGTGATCGACTACCCGGGCGCCGAGGCGGAGCGCGCCATCCTGGACCGCTACGCCGACGGCTTCAGCGCGGACCGCGCGGAGAGCTACGGCCTGCAGCCCATGATGTCGTCCGCCGAGCTGGCGGAGCTGCGCCGCGCGGTGGCCGCGGTGCACGTGGAGCCCTCGGTGCGCGACTACATCACCCGCATCGTCCGCGCGACCCGCGACGAGCCCACCCTGGCGCTGGGCGCCTCGCCCCGCGCCAGCGTCGCGCTCTTTCTCGCCTCCCGCGCCGAGGCCCTCCTGGCCGGCCGCGACTTCGTGACTCCCGACGACGTCAAGGCGCTGGCGCTCCCCGTCCTCCGCCACCGCGTGACCCTCACCCCCGAGGCCGAGGTGGAGGGCCGCACGGTGGACGAGCGCCTCACCGGCCTCCTCCAGACCCTCCCCGCGCCCAGCCGATGATGCGCGCCGGTGACCCCGAAGGGTTGTCGCGGCGAGTGAACTCGCTGCAACGACAGCACGAAGTCCCCCTGCGGGGACTGGTCCTTCAGGTTCGGCGGAAAGGTCAGAGTTCCCGCAGCAGCGCGGCTTCGTGTCGTTGCTGCCTTTTCAGCCGTCGGCGGGTGGAGCGGCCGGGGTTGGAACCGGGCGCGCCGAACCGCCGTGGGGTGGGGCGGTGGGGGGTGGATCGGTGCGCGTCCAAACGG
>CADCTW010000089.1 GCA_902805735.1 uncultured Gemmatimonadota bacterium
AACAAGATCAAGGTCATCAAGCGCCAGGCGTACGGATTCCGCGATGATGCCTACTTCATCCTGAAGATCAAGGGCGCCTTCCCGGGCTCCCTGCAACTAGATCCGCGATGAACCTAAAAAACAGTCTCACACAGAGGCACAGAGGCACAGAGAGCTTTTCCTCTGTGCCTCTGTGCCTCTGTGTGAGGTTCAGTTCGCTTTCAGCTCGGCCAACGCCTGCTTCCCCCGGGGCGAGCCCGCGTCCGCGGCCGTGCGGTAGAGGCAGTATGCCACCTCCAGATCCCGAGGGAGCCCCCGGCCATGCTCGTATAGCTGCCCGAGATCGATGCGGGCGTCCACCGATCCCGCCCTCGCGGCTTGCTGGAACCAGGTGAGCGCCGCATCGGGCTTCTGCTCGCGGAGATCGAGCGCTCCCAGCCTCCGCATCGCCTCCGGCCACTGCTTCTCGTCCACCGCCTTGTGGTACCATTCGCGAGCGCGGGCGAGGCTGTGGTTCACGCCCTGGCCGTTCTGGTACGCGTCGCCCAGCGCGGTCATCGCCTTCGGATCGCGGTCGTACGCCGCCTTCCGCAGCCAGATGATCCCGGAGTCCGGCTGCGCCCCGGTCCCCTGCCCGCGAAGGAACATGGCTCCCACGTATCCCAGCGCTTCGTTATCCCCGCGGCGCGCGAGGTCCCTGAAGCGGGGGAACGCCGCGGCGAACCGCCCTTCCGCGTAATCCACCTTGGCCCGATCCAGGCTCGACTGCACCCCTGACAGCCCCACCGTCAGGAGCGTGGACGGCGACGCGGCCCTGCGCGGTACTCCAGCCCGGGCGCACGCCGCTTTCCACCCGCCGTCCATCAACACCGCGGCGAGCAGCACCGCACCCGCGAGCACGGCCCCCGCTCCCACCCGGACCCCCACCCGCCTCCGCTTCACCTTCGCCATCGGTTCGATCACGAAGATCTTGCTGGCGTCCAGGCCTGGACGCACCACCAGCTGAAGGCATTCCTGCTCCTCGAAGTGCTCCAGCCCCAGCGCCGCACGGGCTTTCTCGAACGCGCCCTGAACCGAATCGCCCAGCGCGATGGCGCGATAGAAGGAGGAGCTGAAGGTGATAGCGGCCCCGTCCGAAATCCCCGTATTCGTGCCGATGGCGCACCCCACCACCTCCGCGATCGCTTCGGCCTGCGGGAGGGAAAGGCAGGCGTTCAGGACGACCACGCGGATGTCGCCGCGATAGGCCCTGAACAGTTCCGCGAGTGCGGAAGCTCCCACGCTGTGCAGGCGGGTCGTGCCGGAGCCTGCGAATTCCAGCCCGGCACGACCGCAATGCCCGCTGAAGTGCACGACCCGCGGATGAGTGTCGCCCAGGGCCTCCACCATGTCGCCGGTGCGCGCGGCCCAATGGGTATCGAAGTCGAGCTCATCGTGCCGCCTCGCGGTTCTCACCCGCCTGCGGATCGCCCGCACCTCCGCGTCCAGCTCGAGCCTTGGCTTGCCCTCACGCCCGACGGAGCGCGGATCAGCCGCAAAGAAGAGGACTTTGGCTTTTTTCATGATGATGTTTTGGATTAATGGAACACGGTACCGAGTCCTGGGCCCGTCTCCGCGCTTGCGGGGGCGGCCTTTTGTGGCGGGGCCAGCGGGTGAGGCGACTGCGATGGATGGGCTTCCGGCAAGCTTGAAGTTGGTCGATCTGGATGGATTCGGCAAGCGCGCAGGTGCAATGGGCCGTTACAGGGGAAGCCGGGCAGAGGGGCGCGGGGAAATCTGGGAGGCGTGGCCGACAAAGGATCTCGGCGGGGCAGAACGCGGCGCCAGCAGTGGCGTTACGCGGGTGCCGGCTCAGCATCGCGCACACGGAAGAGTCGTGCGGCGACTGCGGGCGGAGGTGCCGATGACGGGCCACACGTCCCTGCCGGACAGGCGCGCCCCGGCATCCGTCGGAGCCGGCGAGCGGCAGCAGGGTTCGCGGATCGATCGGCCGTTTCGATCGCACGGGCAGGCCTCCCCACGACACGCAATGGTGAACGTGCGTTCTCTCAATCCATCGTCATGATCCCGGTGAACATGGACCTCACATGCAGCCCCGGCTCGCGCCCCGCTCGAACGCTCCTCGGCTGCGTGCTGGCGCTGGCCGCGTGCGCGCCCCCGGGCGATCGGGAGGCGCTCACGGAAGACGTGGTGCGGAGCTGGGTGGAGGCGCCGGACAGCGCGCCCTGGCGGATGGGTGCACTGGCCCGTCCCGTGGCCGTGTACGCGGACCGTAGCGGCAGCATGCGCGGCTTCCTCGATCCGGCGTATCCCACACGCGTGGACTACCGCTCCGTGATCGACGGGCTGCAGGCCCGGCTGGCGCCCCGCCGCGTGTACGGGTTCGGGAGCAGCGTGCGGATGCAGCCGAACGCGGGGCTGGACGTGCTGGGAAGCCGCGAGTTCTACGGCGACCGCGACACGGAGGTGGAGGAGGTGCTCGACAGCATCGCCCGCGACACGCTGCTCGCCTGGAGCCACGTGGTGATCGGCGACGGGCGCCGCGGCGACCCCGACCTCGCGCACCGCCAGTGGATGAGGATGCGCGACATGGCGCTGCGGTGGACCCGCGCCCGCGGGACCTTCCTCGTCGCGGTGTCTCGCGCGCCGTTCACCCCCGTGCGGGGAGACCCGTCCGGCTGCCACGCCGCCTCGGCAGGCGGGGGGCGCGACTCCGCCCGCCAGTGCCCCCTGTACGCCTTCGTCTTCGCGGCGCCGGGGGACGGGATCCGGATCGCGGCCGAGCTGGCCGGCCTCTTCGAGCACGTGTGGGGGCACCCCCTCCCCACCGCTCCGCTCGCCGCCGTCGTGCTGCGGCCGGGCGAAGCGGCCCCGGAGGAGGGCGTGGAGTACGACGCCGCGTGGCTCTCCGGGTCCTCGCCGGTGCCGCGGCTGGAGGCGGCCTCGCCCGCCACGCGCCCCTTCCGCGCGAGCCTGGCCCCGGCCGACACGGGCGCGCCGGCGGGACGGCTGCTGGCCCGCCTGCTGGCGGACGGCGCGCGCCTGGAGCTGTTCGCCCGGCCGGTCACCGCCGACTCCGCCGCCTCGCCTTGGAGGCGTGGAACGGGTGCCGTGCGCGCCGCGCCGGCCGGAACGGGAGTGGAGGTGTTCAGCCCCGGCGGCGACGACTGCGCCGCCGCGGGGGAAGGCGAGCCCTGCGGAACTCTATACCGAATCGAGGCACGCGCACCGGGGGCTCCCCCCTGGCTCGCCCGCTTCGAGGCGCGCGCCGCGGCCGACGCGGAGCGCACCTTCGGGCTGGGGCGGCTGTTCGAGCCCTTCATCCCGCTCGCGGCCGCCGCGCCGCCGCTGGCCAGGAGCTACCTGCTCGTCCGATGACCGGCGCGCCACGCCGGCCGGTATCCACCAACCACGAGAACCCATGCTGCTCTGGCTCCTTCACCTGTGGGCGCAGCCGCCGGTCGGCGCGCGCCTGGATTGCCCCCCACCGCGCGCGGGCGATCCGTACGATCCCGGCGGCCTCTTCAACGCGGCCGAGATCGCGGCACGGTGGCAGATGATGGCGCTCGCCTCCCTGGCCCTGGTCGTGGCGCTCCTGCTGGGCTGCTACCTGCTGCCGCGCGCCAGCCTCAACCGCGGCTTCGTGGTCCGCTGGTGGGCCACGCTGGGGCTGTCGGGCGTGCTCTGCCTGTTCGTGCCGCTCGCGGTGGGGATGTACGCGCCCGTGCACGCGCGCGCCGGCAGCTGCAGCACGCGCCCCGCGGCGTTCCTGGCCGAGCTCCCCTTCGAGCTCCTGCTCCCGCGCATGCTCGCGGGGCTGGTGTGGGGACTGCTCGCCTTCGCCGCCGTGTCGCTGCTCGCCACCGCGCTCCTCGGGCGGTGGTCGGGCGCGGGCGGCTTCTTCCACTACCGCGGCTGCCCGTGGCCGCGGTGGAACCCGGGCCAGGGGTGAGCATGAGCGCCAACCTTCTCTCCCCCGACTATCGCCAGCGGACGCTGGTGTACCTGGCCCTGGGCGGCAGCGGCGCCCGCGCGCTGGAGGCACTGCTGCACCTCTGCGCGCTGGGGCTGGGGCCCGCCCAGCTCCGGGTGCTCCTGGTGGACCCCGACCAGGCCAACGCCGCCATCACCCGCGTGGGCCGCGTGCTGGACCAGTACCGCGCCGCCCGCGAGCGGCTGGCCGACGCCGGGGCCGCCACCAGCTTCTTCCGCACCGAGGTGGTGGACGCGCTCCCCGAGTCGCGCGTGTGGTCGCCCATCGCGGACGACGGCTACATGCCCGATACGCGCTTCGCCGCGGGAGTGGACCGGCAGGTGATGGACGCCGACGCCCCCGAGCTGGGGATGCTGTTCGACCTGCTCAACTCGCGCCGGGTGCGGGAGATGGACCTGGCGATGGGGTTCCGCGGCGTGCCCTCGGTGGGCACCGTGTTCATGAACCGCCTGCGCGACGAGGCCTTCTTCGCGCAGCTCCTTTCGCAGTACCACGGAGCCGCGGGGTCCACCGTGTTCTTCGCGGCTGGCTCCGTGTTCGGCGGCACCGGCGCGGCGGCGCTTCCCGTGGTGGGCCGCGCGCTACGCGACGGGGTGCAGCAGCAGCCCGGCGCCACCGCCATCCGCGGCGCCTCCCGCGCGCGGCTGGGCGCCGCGCTCCTCCTTCCGTACTTCACCCTTCCCACCCCCGGCGGCGCCCCGGCCGACGGGGGGCCGCGCCCCGAGAACGCGCTGTTCGCGCACAACGCGGCCGGCGCCCTCCCCACCTACCTGGACCGCGAGCGAGACCCCGGCTACGGCGCCTACTACGTGGTGGGCGACAGCATGCCGCGCGAGCAGGCGCGCAACGAGCTGGGCGGCGACGCGCAGGCCAACGCGGCGCACTACGTGGAGCTGTTCGCGGCGCTGGCCGCGCTCGACTTCACCGCCCGCGGGGGCGAGGAGCGCGAGGACCGGCTCCCCATCTACCGCGCCACCGGCGTGGGGAGCGACGAGCCGGGGTGGGGCGACCTCCCGGTGGACCGGGGGACGCGGCGCGCGCTCAAGGGGGCGCTGGTCGCCCTCCACACCTTCCTCACCTTCTTCCGCCCCAACGGCGGCTCCCCGCAGGACCTCGCGGCGGCGCTGCACGGCGTCACCTGGACGGGGCTGCTGCGCCTGCCACCCGCCACCTGGTCCGACCGCTCGGACGCGCTGGACGCCGTGGGGCGAAGCTGGATGAGCACCTGGGAGTGGCTGCGCGAGCTGCGGCGCTCCACCCCCGCGCTGCGCCTGGCCGCGGCCACGGCCGACCGGCCCGACCGCGTGCCCACCCACGCGCTGGTCGAAGGCTTCGGGCGGGGCGGCGAGCGGGGGCGCAGCCCGGACGACGTGTTCAGCGTGTTCCGCGCCTGGAACACCGAGGCCGCGCGCCGCAGGAACGGCGGGTTCGGCGCCTTCATGGAGGTGCTGCGCGCCGGGAGCGAGCGTTTTTCCGAAGACCGTTTCCCCGAAGCCGAACAGCCCGGCCAGGAGGAGGACTGAGATGGCCACGCCCGCACGCGCCCGCCGGCTGCTGCCGCGGTTCCGCCCGCAGACCAACGTTTCCGACCTTCCGCCCGGCCGCTGGAGCGTGGTGGAGGCCCCCGCCGAGCTGGGCAAGCTGGAGGTGCCCCGCGACGACGACGGCGGCGCGTTCCGCACGCGCGTCCAGTCGGTCCCCAGCCCGTGGGCGCGGCTCTTCCTCTTCCGCGACGCCATGCTGGACCCCAACCACCCGGCGCGGGCGCTGGTGGAGAACGAGCTGCTGGACGCCCTGCAGCTCGCCTGGGTGAGCGGCCCCCACTCGCTGCGGCTGGAGACCACCCGCGTCCGCGTGCCCGACCTGGTGGGGAGCGACGCCACCGCGCGGGTGCGCGACTATGCGTCGGCGCTGGTGGACCTGGCGCCGCGCACGGCGCGGCACGAGACGCGCGAGGCCAGCGCGCTCCCCGTGATCACCCTCGCCAGCGTGGACGGCCGGCCGGTCTTCGCGTCGTCCCCGTACACCCTGCTCTTCACGGCGGAGGACGCGGCGCACGAGGACTACCCCGACCTTTTCCGCTACGCGGCGGGGGAGCCGGCCCGGCCCCTGCGCGAGCGCGAGTTCTCGTTCCAGCGCTACGTGGCCACCGTGGTGCTCCCGCAGATGCTCGATGCCCGCCCGGCTTCCACGGAGCACGTGGACGAGGATGCCGTGCGGCGCGGAGTGGCCAAGTGGCTGGCGGACGCGGTGGGCGAGGCGCGCCGCGCGGCCGGGGCGCGGCAGAGCGAGCTGGCCACTCCGCCGGAGCTGGACGCGCAGCTTCGCAAGCTGGCCGTGCGGCACGCGGGCGAGCACGCCTTCGCGGGGGTGGCGCTGTACACGGGCCCGGGGGAGCACCCGCCCAGCCGCTGGGAGCTCCGAGCCACCAGCGGCCCCGAGCCGCGTCCGCTGGTGCTGGTGCCCGGCACCTTCGACGGCATCTACGGCGAGGGGCTGCCCCCCGCGAATCTCCCGGACGGGGTGGAGCGGCGCGACCGCGAGGTCCTCCCCGGCACCTCGCACCGGCGCCGCTGGGTACTTCCCGAGACGGACTGGCTGGCCGACTCGCTGGTCATCCTGAGCTACCCCCTGCACCCGGAGGGCGCCTACGGGCACGGGTGCTACCACCCCGACCCGTCGGTGACGCAGGCGCCCTACGCACAGCCGCAGATCGCCCTTCCGCTCAAGCCCGACTTCTTCCGCTGGTTCCAGCCGGCGGAGGTGGAGCGGTGGCTGCGCATCGACGTGCCGCGCCCCGGCGAGGTGCGCGTGACGCTGACCATCCCCGTGGGGAGCGAGCACCCGGAGGAGATCCGCGTCACGCGGCGCTACACCGCGGCGCAGATCCGGCAGGACCAGGGTGGGCCCGAGGTGGTGGTGTGGCCCGCCTTCCAGGCCGACGACTGGCCCCACTACGCGGTGTTCCGCCTGGACCCGGCGCCGGGGCCGATCCACCCCTCCACCACCCTGCGGCTGAAAGCCTTCGCCGGCGGCGCGGAGCTCCCCGGGCTGGGGCAGGCGCAGCGCTCGGGCGAGGCGTCCAGCTACGCCTTCGGCCGTGCCCCGGCGGTGCTCGCCTTCGAGGCCGACAGCGGGCCCGGGCTGCCGCCGCAGTCGCTGGGCGTGCTCCTTCCCCGTTACCGGCCCGCCGCGCCGCCCTCCGCGGACCGGTGGACGGTGGGGGTCGATTTCGGCACCTCCAACACCGTGGTGGCCACGCGCAGGGACGGCGCGCAGGAGCCCGCGGTGCTCCAGCACGACCGGCTCCTCCTCGCCATCACGCGGCCGGGCGCGGACCTCCCCTTCTCCACCGATTCGTTCTTCTTCCCGGAGAAGATCGCGCCCGAGCCTTTCAACAGCGCGGTGGTGCACCTGAGCGCCCTTCCCTCCTACACGGGGGCGGCACGCGAGCCGGTGGGGCTGCGGGTGAACGTGCCCTTCGCGGGGTGGGTAAAGGACGACGAGCGCAACCGGGTGGCCGATGACCTGAAGTGGTCCACCAGCGACCGCGAGGAGTTCCTGGCCTCGGTGTTCCTGCGCAACGTGGCCGCGCTGGCGCTCGCCGGCGCCCGCGAGGCGGGGGTGCGGCCGGAGAACGTCACCTTCACCTACGCCTACCCCCGCGCCTTCGAGACCGACCGGCTGGCGGACCTGCAGGCCCGCTGGCGCGGGGTGCTGGGCGCTGCGGAGGGCGCGGACGCACCCGGCGCCCCGCGGCTTGCCGCCGCCGTGGACGAGGGGCAGAGCGCCCTCCAGTACTTCGTGGCCCGCGGCGTGGTAAAGGTCACGGGCGACGCGTCGGTGATCATGGACGTGGGCGGCGGGACCACCGACCTGGCGGTGTACGCGCGGGGGACCGCCCTGGTGCTCGATTCGCTGCGCTGGGGCGGGCGCGACCTGGTGAGCTCGCGCGTGCGCCAGAGCGGGGCCGGGGGCTTCACCAACCCGTTCGTGCGCGCGTTCGCGGAGTGGGCCGCGCAGAACGGCCTTCCCGGCTCGCAGCTGGAGCCGCTGCTCAAGTTCCGCAAGGAGGGGCACGACGCCCTGGCGCTGGGCTACCTGCTGCGCAGCCCCTGGTACCGCGCCGACGGCGCCCTCCGCTTTCGCGAGAGCCCGGAGTACGGCGCCTTTCGCGGCGCGGTGCTCTACTTCTTCGCGGCCGCCTTCCACTACACGGGGCTGCTGCTGCGCGCGCTCGACGCCACGCACCCCGATCTGCGCGTGGACGCGGTGGTCCTCGCGGGGAACGGGAGCCGCTTCCTGGAGTGGCTGCAGCGCGAGTGGGGCGAAACGGTGTCCAACCCGTTCCGCGACGCGCTGCTCTCCGTGCTCTCCGCCGCGCGCGGGGTGCCGCAGGCCAAGGCGCCCCTCGTGGTGCCCAGCAGCGTGCCCAAGCACGAGGTGGCGCTGGGGCTGGTCGCGGGGGTCGACGCCACCAAGCTCAAGGTGGCCCCCCACGCCCGCAACTCCGTGGTGGGCGAGTCCGTGCGCATCGAGCGCGACGGCGGCGAGCCGGCACGCTACGCCGCCACGTCGCGCATCGCCTCGCACCTCAAGGCGGGCGGCGACAGCATCAGCGGCATCCGCTGGGAGAACGGCCCCATGGAGATCGACCGCTTCCACACCGCGCTCGCCACGGCCGCGCGCCAGCACCTGGCGGGGGTGGGCGGACCCTGGCCCGCCTTCCCCGGCCACCTGGAGGATGCGCTGCGGGGGATGGGCCCCGAAGGGATCCAGCAGGCCACGCGCGGGCGGCTGGAGAAGCTGCTGCGGGACACCGGCGGCCTTCCCGGCTCGCTGTTCATGGTGGAGACCGCGGCCGTGCTCGACCACCTGATGGACGCGTTCTTTGCCTCCTACGCGCGAGGTGAGGTATGAGTGGGCTCTTGTGGGCGGTCGTGGGCGCCGTAGCCGGTGTGGCCGCGCTGCTGTTGGTCCGCGGCGGCATGTTCTCCGCGCGGCGGCGCGGCTCGGGCGCCGACGCGTCTCCTGTGCCGCAGGCCTGGGCGGCGAATGGGGCGGGAGATGCCGTGCGCGTGCGCCTGGCCGCAAACGACCTCGCGGTGATCCGCGAGGACCTCCAGAAGCTGCACGTCGTCCGCACCGACCTCCACCGCGTGGGCGACCTGCTGGAGCGGCTGCTGGAGGAGGTGACGGAGTTCCGGCGAACGCACCTGTCCCCGTCAGCGCCATCGGGCGGATCGGTGCGCGGCGGGTTACGGGAGCGGGACACCTCATCCTACCCCTTGTCGGTTCCCGGTGCGGCGCCGCGGCGGGATGAGCGCGATCTGCACGTGCGGCACCCGCGCGACGCCGCATTCGATCCGATCCTGCCGGGCCCCGCTCCGGTCGACCCGGTCTGGACCGCGGCGGAGCCGGCGGGGCCCCCGCCCGGCGCGGTGCACGTAGAGGCCGTCAACGACGTCGTGGTCTCCAGCGAGCGCCACCCGCCCGAGGCGTGGCTGGAGCGCACGGGAGCAGGCGCGGAGGTGTGGCTGAACCCGCGGGTGACGCTCACCGACCCGGCGCTGCAGCGGTGGAGCACCTTTTTCGAGTGGGAGCGGCGGGCGCCCGGCGCCCGCTACCAGGCCACACGGCCGGCGGTGGTGTCGCCGTCCGGCAGCGTGGTGAGCAAGGGCGCGGCGAGGCCGGTATGAGCGAGACCATGTCCGCGCCGGAAACCGCCCCGCCGCCCCCGGCCCCGCCGAAGACGCTGGGGCGCCTGAAGCTCCCCCCGCGAGGGAGCCAGTCGGCCTACGTCTACGAATGGCTGGGGGTGGTCTTCTACCTGAGCGCGACCGCGGCCCTCTTCGGGGTGCTGCTCGCGCGAGAGAACGGCTCCAAGCTGCACGCCGTGCTCCAGCTGGTGGGGTTGGGCAGGGAGCACAACTACGCCCTCACCGCCCTGATCGGCCTCGGCTTCATGCTGGTGGCGCGCGCGTGGTGGAGCGTGCGCCAGGACCGGGCCGAGATGGCCCACGAGGAAGAAGACGTGGAGTGGGTCCACCTGCACGGCCGCGAGGGGCTGGGGCTGGTGTTCGCCCCCACGGCGCAGCGGGAGGCGCTCTTCCGCAGGGGCGCCCGCGAGTACACCGCCGAGGCGGGCGGGAGCGTGGAGACGCTGATGGACGACCGCGTCCGGCGCATCCTGGAGAAGGCGCGCGATCCATACCTGCGCGTCTCGCCCGACGAGCTGCGCGGGATCGCGGAGACGCGCACGGCCCGCTACGGCGTGTTCGCCCGCTACGCCTCGTCGCTTCTCCTCCTCCTGGCGGTGCTGGGCACCTTCGCCGGGGTCAAGACGGCGCTCCCCGGCCTCATCGACGCCGTGTCGCATACGGGCGGGGCGCAGCCGGGCGCCGCCGACATCGCCGCGCCGCTGCGGGCGGTGGCCGACGCCTTCGGGGGCAACGCCCTGGCGCTGGTGGGCGCCATCGCGGTGGGGCTGATGGCGCAGGGGCTGGCCACCGGGCGCCGCAACCTGCTGGAGCGGCTGGAGCTGGTCTCCACCGAGTTCCTTTACGGCGGGCTGCACGGCGGCGGCTCGGTCGATCCGCTCACCGAGGCCGTCCGCGAGCTGCGCGAGACCGCGTCGTCCGTCCGCGACACGGGGCGCGCCATCGAGGGGCTGGAGTCCGGGATGAACGGGCTCTCCGAGAGCTTCTACGAGGCGTTCGAGCGGCTGAACGAGCGGCTGGTGGAGCTGACCGCGCAGCAGGACCAGGCGCTGCACGAGAGAACCGGGAGCGAGCTGCGCGAGCTGCAGCGCCGCGTGGGCACGCTCGCCGAGACGGTGGAGGGCGTCGCCCGCGCCTACCAGGGGATGGTCGACACGGTCGGGGAGCGATCCCGCGCATCGGAACAGGGGGTCGAGCTGCTGCGGCAGAGCGCCGTCGCCGTGCACGACGCGCTCCGCTCGCTGGGCGGCTACCAGGTGGGCGCCGAGCGCGCCGCCGAGGGGGTCCAGCGCACGCTCGCCGCGCTGCGCGACGGAAGCGAGTCCGTGGTCGCGCGGATGGAGGCCGTGGCCGACGCGGTGGGGCGCGCGCAGCCGGCCATCGACACCGTGGACCTGATGCTGCAGCGCGTGGCCGAGCGCGTGTCCGGCGTGGACGAGCGCGCGGCGGCCGCGTGGAGCCAGGCCGCGGAGCGTGTGGATGGCCGCCTGTCAGTCGCCGTCCAGACACTGCAGGCGGCCAGCGCCCGCGCCGCCGTGCCCAGCCACGCGGCGTACGACGGGGCACCGCGCGACCCGGAGGTGAGCGCCCTCCTGCGCCGCATCGCCGGCGCGCTGGAGGCGGAGCGCGGGCCCACGCGGGGGCAGCTCGTGGCGGCGCAGGCCGCGGGCACGCTGGCGGCCCTGGGTCTGGGATACGGGTTGTACGTGGGCGTCCCGGCCCTGCTCCCGCTCCTCGTCTTCTGGAGGTAGCGGACGATGCGCTACGACGTGGGAGACGATGAAGGCGACGGCGGTCCGTGGCCGGCGTTCGCCGACCTGCTGGCCGCCACCACCCTTCTCTTCCTGATCCTGTTCGCGGCGCTCGCCGTGCCCGCCATCCAGCGCGCCGGCCAGGCCGACGCCCAGGCATCCAACCTGGCGCGCATCGAACAGGTGCTCGCCGGGTCCGCCGACCGCCGCGTGAGCGTGCAGCGCGTGGGAGACTACGTGCTGGTGCGCATCGCCGAAGAGGCCACCTTCCCCCGCAACGAATACGCGCTCGCCCGGCTGAAGCCCGAGGGAAGGGCGATCCTGCACGGCTTCGGGCGCTTCCTCTCCGGGGGGCTGGTGAACGAGATCGACCAGGTGCAGGTGGTCGGCCACACCAGCAGCGAAGGGAGCGAGGAGCGCAACTGGGGGCTCAGCGCGGCGCGCGCCGCCACCGTGGCGCTCTTCCTGATCGACAGCGCCGGCGTCCCGGCCTGCCGCGTCTCCGCGGTGGGGCGCAGCCACTACTACCCGGTGCGCCCCGACCGCGCCCGCGCCGGGGCGGAGGCCGACCCCGCCGACCGCCGCATCGAGCTGGAGATCCGCCCGCAGCTCCCGGGCGACACCGTGCAGCGCCGCCGCCGCGGCGCGTGCGTGGAGAGCCGCCGGTGAGCGCCGCCGCCGCCCTGCGCGGCCGCCTCGACGTCTCCGACGAGGCGCGCCGGCACCTGGCCGCCGTGGAGAGCGGCGCCAGCGGCCTCCTCGCGACGATCCGGGAACGCCTCGCCCTCCGTGACGACCCGGCGCTGGCCGCGTCCGCCGCCGACCTCGCCCGCTTCCTGGGGGGCGAGAAGAGCCCGCTGGTGCGCGCCGCCGGGCGGCGGGGCGCCGACCTGGACGCGGGCGGGATGGCCCGCAGGTCGCTCGACCACGCCTGGAACGCGGTCCGCGGGCGCGCCACCCGCGCCGTGGAGCGCCACGCCGCGGAGCTGGAGGTGGAGCGCGTGCTGCACCGCCTCCGCCGCCGGTTCTCCGAGCGATTGCCCTGGCACCTGGCCCGCGCGCTGGAAGGGGCCGGTGTGGACGAGAGCGCGCTCGGCACCCGCGAGGCCGCGTGGCTGCAGGCCCGCCGCGCGCGGCTGGAGCGGGTGGAGGAGGAGCTTGCCCAGGCCGAGCGCCGGCTTCCCGCGCACGTGGCCGAGCCGCTGGAGGTGAAGCGCTGGCCCGGCGCCGTCTCGCCAGAGGAGCTCGCGGCGGCGGTGAAAGAGGCCGACCGGCCCACGGCGGACACGCGACCCGATGCACTGCGCACCCTCGCCGCGCGCCACCTGGAGCGCCTACGTGGAGGCGCGGGGACAGCACGCGCCTCTACGCTCGACGAGATCGCCGCCCGCGAGTCGGTCGCGCTGGTGGAGGCGGGACTCGCGCCCGTCGCCGCCGACCTGGACGCGTGGGGCGTCCTCCTCCGCCACGCGTCGCGCAACCGGGCTCCCTCCCCTGCCCCACCGCCCGCCGGGGAGCCCGGCGAGGCCGCCCCCGCATCCACCCTGTACGTGGTCCCGCTCTTCGGTCCCTACGTCCTCATCCGCATGGGCGGCGGTTGGCCGGTACAGGTGCGGGGGCGTGGGGTGCGCTGCGGCGCGCGGGCCGAGTGCGTGGCCGCCGTCCCCCCGGGTGCCGACGCGGTGACGACCGACGCCGCGGCGTGGGCGGGGCCGCTCTTCGACCTCCCCGCGGACCCCGGCGGCCACTGGCTGGAAACCGCCGCCCCGGCCGTGGTCGTCCCCTTCGCCCGCATCTCCGCCGACCGCTGGCTGGCGGAGGTGGTGGCGCGGGGCACCCTGCGGGTGGGGGCGACCCCCGCCTGGGAGCGCCTGCCGCGGCGCTCCCGTTCGTCGGTCCGCGTCCTCCCACCCGCCGGCGCCGTGGGGAGCGACTCGGTGCTCGCGGCCGGCAAGCCCCTCCGCACCGAGCACGCCTTCGGCTGGGAGACGCGGGTGGTTCCGCTCCCCCTGCGCGACCTGACGCACGGCTGGCTGCGCACCGCCTCCACCGCGGCCGGAAAGAGAGCCGTGCAGCACGAGCACGCCTTCTTCCGCGCGCTGGAGACCCGGACCACGGCCCGCTCGCCCCGCTGCCTGGGCCGGCCCGCGCGGGGACACGGCTATCTCTATGCCCCGCCGGTGGCCCTCCCCCTCGCGTCCTCTCCCCCGCTGCACGCGTGGCGCGACCAGGATCCCGGCGCGCTCGTCGCCGCCGCCGCGCGGCTGTGGAACGAGCTGTCCGCGGCCGGGCTCGCGCTGGGCATGTACCACCCCGCCACCATCGGGTATCGCGTCGGCTCGCCCGGCGCATTGCACGCGGTGGCGCTGGCGGCCCCCCTGGGCACGCCGCTCGGCACCCCCTACCGCGCCGCGCCGCCCGGCATCCACCCGCTCGATCGCCTGGGCCACCTTCCCCCGCATCCGGGCCACGCCACGGGAGCCCCCGCGACCCCCGAGACCGAGGCTGCCCTCTTCGTCATCTACGCCCTGGACCTGCTCGCCGACCACCCGCTGCAACACGCGCCCCGCCGCTGGACCGACTTCGTCGCCTGGCTCTCGTCCGCGCAGGGCACGTTCCGCGAGCCGGAGCTCGCCGCCAGCCTCATCCAGTCCCTCGCGGACGGACGCTCGGCCGACCTCGTGCTCCGTGCGATGAAGTAAATCTCTGTGCCTCTGTGTCTCTGTGTGAGCCCCGTCTTCCAGGGGCACGCCGCTCGCGGAGCTCCCGGCGCTCCACCCCTGACCCCACGACCCCATGCCCGACCTGAAGCCCCGCATCCTGCACGTGCACAACGGCGACGTGGTGCGCATCAAGCTGGAGGAGTCCGGCGTGCCCGGCGACCACGTCGTGTGGGCGGACGCGCTCCACGACGGGCCGCTTCTTCCCATCGATTCGCCGCCGGAGCGCCAGAGGGCGATGCGCGCCGCCTCCGCATCCGCAGCGGGGTGGAACGAAGCCGAGATCCTGGAGATGCTGGAGCGCTGGGACCGCGACCTGGGGAGGTGGGCGGAGTACGACGAGGTGGTGCTGTGGCTCGAGCACGACCTGTTCGACCAGCTCCTCCTGGCGCGCCACCTCGCCTACTTCGCGGGAGCGGCACCCGCGCGCACCGTGCTCAGCCTGATCTGCGTGGGGGAGTGGCCCGGGAGGCCGGCCTTCAAGGGCCTGGGGGAGCTCTCCCCGGACGAGTTGGCGTCGCTCCTGGGCACGCGCCAGCACATCACCCCGCGCCAACTGGAGCTGGGGAGGCGCGTGTGGGACGCCCTGGCCGTCGGGGGCCCGCCTGCCGTGGAAGCGGTGGTCCGGGACGAAGACCTCGCGCCCCTTCCCTTCATGCGCGCGGCGCTGCACCGGTTCCTGGAGGAGCTTCCGGACGTGGAGGGCGGCCTCGGCCGGACGGAGCGCGCGGCGCTGGAAGCCGTGGATGCCGGGACCAGCGATCCCGTGCAGCTCTTTCGGCGGGTGCAGGAGCGCGACGACGTGTTCTTCATCGGCGACACTTCGCTCTGGTACGCGGTGCGGATGCTGGCGGCGGGCTCCCGGCCGCTGCTCGCTCTCGCGCCCCCCGCCGGCGGACCCGCGCCGTTCGGCCGCGTCGAGCTCACGGACGCCGGCCGGGAGGTGCTCGCCGGACGCGCCGACCGGGTGCGGGAGTCCGGCATCGACCGTTGGTGGGGCGGGCTCCACCTGCGCGGGCACGCCGTCCCGTGGCGGTGGGACCGCCAGGCGCGGCGCGTGGCGGGAGCAGCCACGCAGCGGTAAGCCGACAGCTTTTTTAGCGATCGCTCGGATACCAAACTCGCCGCCTTCGCCACAGGGCCGGCGAAGGATATCCCCACCGCACCTCGCCTTCCCCCGCCCTCGATAACGGCGTCAACGGATAACGTGCGGCGCATGGCCGGCGGCACCAAACCGGCACGCCTCACCCAGGCGAGCGGCACGGGCAGACCGCCCGCGGGGGAGTGTCCCCGCGGGCGAATCCGTTCGCACGCGCAGCCGCGGAATCGCTCCTCAGAGCGCCAGACCGGCTGCGCGCCGGCGTCGAACTGTCCGTGCCGTGGCAGGAAACATGCGGTTCTCTGATGCGCAGGCCGTAGCAGACGGCGCCGGGACTCCCCCGTTGCCGCCTGGCGCGTGCGCACCCCGGGCACCCAGGAAACGCCCATGACAAACCTCCGCTTCCCCCCGTTTGCCGCCTTGCTCATCGGCGGAGCCGCCACGCTGGCCGGCTGCTCGGACCAACCCGTGGCGACCGCGCCCGCGGCGCGCGCGAACGCTTCCGTCTCGGCCGCTCCGGCCACGCACCTGGTGGTATTCCGGAACGAGCGCGCCATCCCCGAGGACTTCGCCGCGCAGGTGGCCGCGCTAGGCGGGAGCGTCGACGCGGCGTACCCCGGGGTGGGCATCGCCGCCGTCAGCGGGCTGGGAGAGCAGGGAGCCGCGGCGCTGCGCGGGCACGGCGCGGTGGCCTTCGTGGAAACGGACGCCAACGTGCCCTTCGACGCCGGCCCGCGGCGCGCCGGCCCCGAGGAAGAGATGATTCCGGACGCGGAGATCGCCACCACCGGGAGGCCGGGGCACCGCGCCGTGCTCTACCGCTGGCAGTGGAACATGCAGGCCATCAACGCCAGGCCGGCGTGGGAAGCGGGCTTCCTGGGCTCGCCGGACGTCACGGTCGCCATCCTGGACACCGGGATCGATCCCACCCTGCTGGACTCCGAGGGCCTGGTGGACCTGGAACGCTCGCGCTCCTTCGTGGCCGAGGACGATTCCGCGCTGGCGGCTCTCTACCCCGGGCTGCACCCCATCAGCGACCTGGACGGGCACGGGACCAACGTGGCGCTGCAGGTGTCCAGCAACGCCCGCCACTTCGCCGGCGTCACGTCGCGCAGCACGCTGATGGGGGTGAAGGTGTGCAGCGTCTACGGCTACTGCGGCTTCGGCGCCACCATGGCCGGCGTCGTGTACGCGGTGGATGCCGGGGCGGACGTGATCAACATGAGCCTGGGCGGCGGATTCCTGAAGCGTGACTGCGCCGGGTGCGTGGCCATCATCAACCGCGTGCTTCGCTACGCGGAGCGCAGCGGCGTGACCGTGGTGGTGGCCGCGGGCAACGAGGCGATGGACCTGGACCGCAACGGCGGCTACTACAACATGTTCTGCGGCGCTCCGCACGTGGTGTGCGTCTCGGCCACGGGCGCCACCAGCATGGGGTTCCGCAACTCCGGGCCCTTCCCGGACGCCGACTCCCTGGCGCCGTATACCAATTTCGGGCGGTCGGCCATCAGCGTGGCGGCCCCGGGCGGCAGCTACAAGCTGAACCCGGACGGCTCCATCCGGAGCATGGCGCGCGTGTTCTCCGCCTGCTCGCGCACCGCCATGCACTACAACCGCCAGACGGGTGAGCTGGAGCAGACCATCTGCAGCTCGCTCCCGGACGCCAACATGCTCACGGAGTACATGGGCACCAGCCAGTCCTCGGCGCACGTGGCGGGGCTGGCGGCGTTGCTGGTGGAGCGCCACGGCCGCAACCCCGCGCGCATCCGCCAGGCCATCGAGTCGTCCGCCGACCAGCTCGGGAGCTCGGGGAACGATCCCTACTACGGCCGTGGCCGCATCAACGTGGCTCGCGCGCTCGGGCTCTGAATTACTCACACAGAGACACAGAGGCACAGAGGAAAACCTTCTCCTCTGTGCCTCTGTGCCTCTGTGTGAGCCTAGCCGTCGCGCTCCCTCAGGTTTATACTCGACCGACCTGACCAGGAGAGGCGCATGAGCTCGATCGTGAATCTGTACGAGGCGAAAACCCACCTGTCGCAGCTCGTGGAGCGGGCGTCGGCCGGGGAGGAGATCATCATCGCCAAGTCCGGCCGGCCGGTGGCGCGGCTGATGCCGCTTTCCGCCCCTCGTGCTCCTCGCACGCCGGGCGCCCTGAAGGGTCAGATTCACGTGGCCGACGACTTCGACGACCCGCTCCCTCCAGACATCCTGGCCGCGTTCACCGGCGAGACCCGTTCGACCGGATGCTGGTGGCGCAGGCCCTGACGGACGGCTTGGTTCTCGTGACCCAGGACCGCGCGATGGAGCCGTACGGCATCCCCATTCTCTGGGCGTAGAACCGGACTCACACAGAGACACAGAGGCACAGAGGAAAAGTTCTCCTCTGTGCCTCTGTGTCTCTGTGTGAGACCTGCAGTTGCCTAACGGCTCAGTACATGTCGCCCATGCCGCCGGGCATCCCGCCGCCGCCGCCCGCGCCGCCGGCGCTCTTGGGCTCGGGGCGCTCCACGACCACCGACTCGGTGGTCAGGAGGAGGCCGGCGATGGACGCGGCGTTCTGGAGCGCCGTGCGCGTGACCTTGGTGGGGTCGATCACGCCGGCCTGCACCAGGTCCTCGTACTCGTCCGTGCGGGCGTTGTAGCCGAAGGAGTTGCTCTCGTTCTCGCGCACCTTGGCGACCACGATGGAGCCCTCGACACCCGCGTTCTGCGAGATCTGGCGGATGGGCTCCTCGAGCGCGCGCTCGATGATCCGCACGCCGATCTGCTCGTCCGCGTCGTCCAGCTTGAAGGTGCGCAGCACGGCCTGGGCGCGAAGGAGCGCCACGCCGCCGCCGGGGACGATCCCCTCTTCCACCGCGGCGCGCGTCGCATGGAGGGCGTCCTCCACGCGGGCCTTCTTCTCCTTCATCTCCGTCTCGGTCGCGGCGCCCACGTGGATCACCGCCACACCGCCGGCCAGCTTGGCGAGACGCTCCTGCAGCTTCTCGCGGTCGTAGTCCGAGGTGGTCTTGTCGATGGCGGCGCGGATCTCGTTGATGCGGCCCTTGATCAGGTCCTGCTCGCCGGCGCCGTCCACCACCGTGGTGTTGTCCTTGTCGATCACGATCCGCTTGGCGCGGCCGAGGTCCGACAGCACGGCGTTCTCCAGCTTGAAGCCGACCTCTTCCGAGATCACCTGGCCGCCGGTGAGCACCGCGATGTCCTGCAGCATGCTCTTGCGGCGGTCACCGAAGCCGGGGGCCTTGACGGCCGCCACCTTGAGGGTGCCGCGCAGCTTGTTCACCACGAGCGTGGCCAGGGCCTCGCCCTCCACGTCCTCGGCGATGATCAGGAGCGGGCGGCCCATCTGCGCCACCTTCTCCAGCACCGGGAGGAGGTCCTTCATCGACGACACCTTCTTGTCGTGGATGAGGATCATCGCGTCCTCCAGCACCGTCTCCATGCGGTCCGGATCGGTGATGAAGTACGGCGACAGGTAGCCGCGGTCGAACTGCATCCCCTCCACCGTCTCCAGCGTGGTCTCGAGGCCCTTGGCCTCTTCCACGGTGATCACGCCGTCCTTGCCCACCTTCTCCATCGCGTCGGCGATGAGGTTGCCGATCTCCTCGTCGGAGTTGGCGGAGATGGTGCCGACCTGGGCGATCTCCTTCTTGCCGGCGGTCTCCACCGACATCGACTTCAGCTGGGCCACCACCTGCTCGACGGCCTTGTCGATGCCGCGCTTGAGCGACATCGGGTTGGCGCCGGCGGTGACGTTCTTGAGGCCTTCACGGAAGATGGCCTGGGCGAGCACGGTGGCGGTGGTGGTGCCGTCGCCGGCCAGGTCGCTGGTCTTGGTCGCGACCTCCTTCACCATCTGGGCCCCCATGTTCTCGATGGGGTTCTCCAGCTCCACTTCCTTCGCCACGGTCACGCCGTCCTTGGTGATGAGCGGCGAGCCGAACTTGCGGTCGATCACCACGTTGCGCCCCTTGGGGCCCAGGGTGACCTTGACGGCCTCCGCCAGCTGGTCCACGCCCTTCTTGAGCGCGGCGCGGGCGTCGGTGCTGAAAACCAGCTCCTTGGCAGCCATAGTATTCTCCTATCTAGAGTTGCGTACGCGAAAAATCAGTTTTTCGGGATTGCGACGCGGGTGGGGCTCAGCCCACCACCGCGAGCACGTCGGACTCGCGGAGGATCAGGTACTGCTCGTTGTCCACCGTCACCTCGGTGCCGCTGTACTTCCCGTACAGCACCTTGTCGCCCACCTTCAGCTCCATCTCGACGCGGGCGCCGTCTTCCACCTTGCCCGGCCCGACGGCGACGACTTCGCCCTGCTGCGGCTTTTCCTTGGCGGTGTCGGGGATGTAGAGCCCGCCACGCATCTGCTCCGTGTCCTCGAGCGCCTTGACGACGACCCGGTCTGCGAGCGGCTTGACCTTGATCTCAGTCGCGGTGGCCATATGGATGACCCTCCCTGGATTGAGTAGTGAGTTGGATGTCTGTTAGCACTCTCACGCGAGGAGTGCTAACGGTGCGGGAATGTAGCATTCCGCGGGGTTCTGTCAAGAAGGGGCTCACACAGAGACACAGAGGCACAGAGATAAGTTCTTCTCTGTGCCTCTGTGTCTCTGTGTGAGACCTGTATTGTTACTCGGAGCGGTACGGCACTTCGATGGTGAGGCCGTCGTACGCGGCAATGGCCTCGGGGAAGAGCGTGCGGGCCTCGCGCTCCAGCACGCGCGGGTCGTCGGCGTAGCGGGGGGAGAAATGGGTGAGGGCCAGGCGCAGCACCCCGGCGTCTGCGGCGACCTGCGCGGCCTCGCGGGCGGTGGAGTGGCCCGTGGCTACGGCGCGCTCGGCCTCGTCGCTGGCGAAGGTGCACTCGTGGATGAGCAGGTCGGCGCCGGCGGCGATCTCGCGGGTGGCGGGGGTGGGGCGGGTGTCGCCCGTGTACACCACCTTGCGGCCGGGGCGGGGGGCGCCCACCACGTCGGCCGCGCGCACGGTGCGGCCGTCCACCTCCACGTCCTGCCCGTGGTGCAGCTTTCCCCAGAGCGGCCCCTCGGGCACCCCCAGGTCGCGCACCAGCTGGGCGTTGAAGCGGCCCAGGCGGTCGTGCTCCACCACGGCGTACCCCAGGGCGCGCCCCGCGTGTTTTGCGGGGAACGGGACCACGTCGTACACCCCGCGCGCGATCTTCTCCCCTGGCTCCACGCCCACGATGCGCACCTCGAAAGGCACGCGCTCCACCCCCAGCTCCACCGCCTGGCGCAGCGTCGCCTCGGTGCCGCGGGGGGTCCACAGCGTCATCGGCTCTTCGCGCGCCTGCAGCCCCAGCGTGCGCAGCAGCCCGATCACCCCCAGGAAGTGATCGGCGTGCAGGTGCGTGAAGAAGATGTCGTGGAACCCGAACCCGGTCCCGAACCTCATCATCTGCCGCTGCGTCCCCTCGCCGCAGTCGAACACCAGCACGTCCCCCTCGCGCTGGATGACCAGCGACGAGACGTTGCGCCCCACCGTGGGGCGCGCCGCGGCGGTGCCCAGAAAGGTTACGCGCATAGAACGGCAGTGCCCAGTGCCAGGTGCCTGGTGCCTGGTAAAAGCGAAACACGTTGTTGCACTAGGCACTCGGCACTAGGCACTAGGCACTCCTCGTTCCTCATGCCTCCACCACCTCCACCGCCAGCCCCGGCTCGATCTCGCTCTTGGGGATCAGCGCGGGCCAGTACGCCATGATCTCCTGCACCGCCGGGCGCCCGCCCGCGAAGCCGGTGACCGACGGCGGGCCGGCGAGGACCAGCGGGGCGATCTCCTTGGTGAAGCGCTCCACGGCGGCGCGGTCCTGGCCGCGCACGCCCCAGCGCACCGTCACTTCCGGCAGGTCGCGCGGCAGGGGGCCGGCGAGGGGGCCGTGCGTCGCGTTCCAGCCCACGTACTCGGTGAGCACCTCGTCGAACTTCAGGCCCAGGCGGTCCAGGCGCTCGCGCAGCACGCGGTCGGCGAGCTGGGCCTTCTCCACGGCGTCGGGCCAGGAGTAGACCAGGGTGCCGGTGGCCTTGTAGCCGTCGGAGTAGGCGATGCTCACCTTGAGCATGTCCGTGCGGGGGCCGCCGCGCACGCCGTGCACGCGCACCCGGTCGGCGCCGTCGGCCTTCAGCCGGATGCTGGTGAAGTCCGCCACCACGTCGGGGGTGATGTAGCTGCGCGGGTCGCCCATCTCGTAGACGAGCTGCTCCTTGACCGTGGGCAGCGTCACGCGGCCGCCGGTGCCGTCGTGCTTGGTGACCACGAAGGAGCCGTCGGCGTACGCCTCGATGATGGGGTAGCCGATCTGCGCCAGCTCCGTGATCTCGCGCCAGTCCACCAGGTGGTTGCCGCCGCTGGCCTGCGCGCCGCACTCGTTGATGTGCCCCGCCACCACCCCCGCCGCGATGCGGTCGTGGTCGTCCAGCGACCAGCCGAACTCGTGGATCATGGGGCCGTAGGTGAGCGCCGTGTCGGTGGAGCGGCCCGTGATGACCACCTGTGCATCCTGGCGCAGCGCCTCCACGATGGGCCGCGCGCCGATGTACGCGTTGGCGCTCTGCACGCGGTCCAGCACGGTGGAGAGGGGCTCGCCCGTCTCCATGTTCTTGAGCTCCACCCCGCGCGCCAGCAGCTCCGGGAGCCGCTCCAGGATGTCGTCGCCGGTGATGGTGCCGATGCGGGCGCGGCCCTGCAGCCCCGCCTTGCGCGCCTCCTCCAGCACCGCGTCGCGGCACCCGATGGGGTTTACGCCGCCCGCGTTGGCCACCACCCGGATCCCGCGCTCCACCACGGCCGGGAGGATCTCGCCCATCAGCGGCACGAAGTCGCGCGCGTACCCGAGCTGCGGGTTGCGGGCGCGCTGCTTCTGCATGATCGACATGGTGACCTCGGCCAGGTAGTCGAGCATCAGGTAGTCGATGGGCCCGCCCTCCACCTGCTGCTTGGGAGCGTCCAGCTGGTCCCCCCAGAACCCCTGCCCGGAGGCGATGCGGATTTTGTCTTTCATGATCCGGTTTCTAGTTGGAATCTCACACAGAGGCACGGAGACACAGAGGAGAACTTCTCTCTGTGTCTCTGTGCCTCTGTGTGATGCCTCTTTTCACACGCCCGGCGGCAGCACGAACGAGCCGAGGTGCGGGCCCGGGTTGTTGAGCGAGGTGCGCAGGGCCAGCGCCAGGGCGGCGCGCGTCTCGTCGGGGAGAATCACGGCGTCCACAAAGCCGCGGGCGGCGGCGAAGCGCGCGTCGAGCTGCTGGTCGTAGTCGGCGCGCACGGCGTCCATCTTGGCCTGCAGGGCGGCGTCGGGGGCCTTGCCGGCCTTCTTCAGCTCGTCCAGCTGCGTGCTGAAGAGGGCGGTGACGGCGGACTCGCCCTCCATCACCCCCATGCGGCCGGTGGGCCAGGTGAAGATGAAGTCCGGGTCGAAGCCCTGGCCGGCCATGGCGTAGTACCCCGCGCCCGACGCATGGTTGATGGTGAGCACCAGCTTGGGGACGGTGGCCGTGGCCATGGCCTCCACGAAGCGCGCGCCGGAGCGGATGATCCCGCTGTGCTCCGCGTCGGTGCCCACCATGAAGCCGCTCACGTCCTGCACGAACAGGATGGGCGTGCCGTGGCGGCTCAGCATATCGATGAAGAACGCCACCTTCTCCGCGCTGTCCGCGTACACGATGCCGCCGAACTTGGGGCGCCCGCCGTGCGGGTCCCTGAGCATCCCGCGCGCGTTGGCGATGATCCCCACGGGGATCCCCGCCACGCGCCCCGTGCCGCAGATCATCTCCGGCGCGTAGTCCGCCTGGAACTCGTCGAAGTCGCCGCGGTCCAGGATGCAGCGCAGCACGTCGCGCACCTCGTACGGCTGCCGGTGGTCGGCCGGGAGGATGTCGTACAGCTCCGCCTCGGGGCGCGCCGGGGGCACCGCCTCGCCGATGGGGAGGGCGCACGCGGCGCGCGGCAGCTCGCGCACCAGGTCGCGGATCTTCGCTACGCAGGCGCGGTCGTCCGCCACGCGGTAGTGGGCCACGCCGGAGATGGCGTTGTGCGTGTAGGCGCCGCCCAGCGTCTCGCTGTCGGTGCTCTGCCCCGTGGCGCCCTTCACCAGGTTGGGCCCGCCCAGCCCCATGAACGACGTGCCCTCCACCATCAGGATCACGTCCGAGAGCGCGGGGAGGTACGCGCCCCCGGCGATGCACGGCCCCATCACCGCGGCGATCTGCGGCACCTTGAGGTAGCGCCGCATGATGGAGTTGTAGTAGAACAGCCGCGACGCGCCGTACTGCCCCGGGAACACGCCCCCCTGGTACGGCAGGTTCACCCCCGCCGAGTCCACCAGGTACAGGATGGGGACGCGGCAGCGCATGGCGATCTCCTGCGCCCGCAGCATCTTGGTGATCGTCTCCGGCCACCACGAGCCCGCCTTGACGGTGGCGTCGTTGGCCACCACCACCACCTCGCGCCCGGCCACGGTGCCGATCCCCGTCACCACGCCGGCGGCGGGGGCCTGCCCGTCGTAGCGGTCGTGGGCCACCAGGAGGCCGATCTCCTGGAAGCGGGTGCGCGGGTCCACCAGGAGGGCGATGCGCTCGCGGGCGGTCAGCTTGCCGTCTGCGTGCTGCTTGTCGATGCGCTTGGGCCCGCCGCCCTGGCGGAGCCGGGTCTCCAGCTCGCGCAGCTCGGCGGCGAGGGTGCGGGCGCGGCCCGCGGGTGCGGCTGTGGCGCTCACGCGTCGGCGGTCTCCCGGTCGCGCCCGTTCTGCGCGTACCAGTCGCGGATGTACTCCACCGCGGCCGTGGTGGGGGTGCCCGGGCCGAAGAGGCGCCCGATCCCCTTCCCTTCCAGCGCGCGCATGTCCTCTTCGGGGATGATGCCGCCGCCGGTGAGGAGCACGTGGTCCACGCCCTCCGCTTCCAGCAGCTCCTTCACCCGCGGAAAGAGCGTCATGTGCGCGCCAGAGAGGATGGACATCGCCACCACGTCCACGTCTTCCTGGATCGCGGCGCTCACGACCATCTCCGGCGTCTGGTGGAGCCCGGTGTAGATCACCTCCATCCCCGCGTCGCGCAGGGCGGCGGCGATCACCTTGGCGCCGCGGTCGTGGCCGTCCAGTCCGGGCTTGGCGACCAGCACCCGGATCTTGCGTTCAGGCATCGTCTGGCTTCGGAAGTAGGTGCGTTCGTGCCCTGAGAAGTCCGGGAACATACAGCCGGGGCGCGGAAAACGGCAACTGCGGGGAACGGGGAACGGGAACAGCGGGATGGACGGGAGCGTGCTGAGAGTGCCCTCACCCCCCCGACCCCCGCTCTCCCGATAACGGGAGAGGGGGGCGATTTCCACACACCCACGCGCCGCCCGAACCCTGGCGGAGCCGCAGCCCTGAAGAAAACTGCGGCCGCGGGTGACACCGAAGATGCGCCCCCCTCTCCCATTATTGGGAGAGCGGGGGTCGGGGGGGTGAGGGCCCCCTCTCAGCACGCCGCCAGCTGCCTCCCCGTTCCCCGTTCCCCTCTCTTACCTGCGCCGCGCGATGCAGATGAGGTCGGGGGAGCTGTGGATGAAGGGGGCGAGCTCCCAGTCGCCGTACCACTCCACCGGGTGCAGGCCGGCGGCGCGGAGGAGGACGGACCACTCCGTGGCGCTGCGGATGCGGAGCTCGTGGAACTTCTCGCCTGATTTGGAGCCGCGGCGCCAGCGGGTCCATTCGCGGGTGATGCCGTCGATCGCGTCGAACTCGCGCTCCACCCACACGGTGGCGCCGTCCTCCGTTTCCCACCAGTCGCGCTCCGTGTAGCCGGCCACGGCGTGGTCGCGGTGCATCGTCTCCAGGACGAAGAAGCCGCCGGGGCGCAGGGCGTCGTGCGCGCCGCGGAGGACGCGCAGGTCCTCCTCGTCCGAGAGGAAGTAGCCGAGGGAGGAGAAAAGGGAGAGGACCGCGTCGAACCTTCCCTGGAAGGGGATCTCCCGCATGTCCGCGCGGAGGAAGTCGGCCGGGAGGGCGGCGCGCTCGGCTCGCTTGCGGGCGCGGCGCAGGAGCGTTTCCGAGAGGTCCATCCCCGTGACGCGGAAGCCGGCTTCCGCCAGGGCCAGGGAGTGGCGCCCCCAGCCGCAGGCCACGTCCAGGACCTCGGCGCCCGGCTCCAGCGGCACCATCTCGCGGATGCCGGCCACTTCGCGCGCGGTGCGCTCGGGGGTCAGGAAGTCGCGGTACAGCTCCACGAAGGTCTCGTCGAAGTACCCCTCCCACCAGGGCTCAGCCGGCGTCGCTTTCATTGGTTCCCGGAAAAGAAATGGATGTCACACAGAGGCACAGAGGCACAGAGATGACTTCGTCTCTGTGCCTCTGTGCCTCTGTGTGAGCCCAGGCTCTTAAAAGAAGACCGGCTCCTGGTACGCCCCGAACACCTCTTCCATGGAGTGCCGGATCTCGTACAGCGTGGCGTACGCCCGCACCGCGTCCAGCAGCGGGGGAACCACGTTCTCGCCGGCGCGGGCGGTGTCCTGCAGCACCTTGAGGGTGCGGTCCACCTCGGCCTGGTCGCGGCGGGCGCGCATGGCGGCCATCCGCTCGCGCTGCCGGATCTCGGCCTCCTCCGTCACCTTGAGGAGGGGGATGTCGATGGTCTCGCCCTCGATGGTGAACTCGTTGACGCCCACGATCACCCGCTCGCCCCGCTCGATCTCGATCTGCTGGCGCATGGCGGAGCGGGCGATCTGCTGCTGGAAGTAGCCCCGCTCGATCCCCGGCACCACCCCGCCCATCCCGTCGATCTCCGCGAAGATGGCCTCCGCCTCCGCCTCCATCCGGTCCGTGAGCGCCTCCAGGTAGTACGAGCCGGCCAGCGGGTCGATGGTGTTGGCCACCCCCGTCTCGTGCGCCAGGATCTGCTGCGTGCGCAGGGCGATCTGCACCGCCTTCTCCGTGGGGAGCGCCAGCGTCTCGTCCATGGAGTTGGTGTGCAGCGACTGCGTGCCGCCCAGCACCGCCGCCATGGCCTGGTAGGCCACGCGCACGATGTTGTTCTCCGGCTGCTGCGCCGTGAGCGTCACCCCCGCCGTCTGCGCGTGGGTGCGCAGGCGCCAGCTCTCGGGGTTGGTGGAGCCGTACTTGTCGCGAAGGTGGCGGGCCCAGATGCGGCGGCCGGCGCGGAACTTGGCGATCTCCTCGAAGAAGTCGTTGTGGACGTCCCAGAAGAAGGAGAGCCGCGGCGCGAAGTCGTCCACGTCCAGCCCGCGGGCGATGCCGCGCTCCACGTACTCGAAGCCGTTGCGCAGCGTGTACGCCAGCTCCTGCGCCGCCGTGGCGCCCGCCTCGCGGATGTGGTAGCCGCTGATGGACACGGGGTTGTACTTGGGCGCGTTCTTCGCCGCCCACTCGAACATATCGATCACCAGGCGCAGCGCGGGTTCCGGCGGGTACACCCAGGCGTGCTGGGCCTGGTACTCCTTGAGGATGTCGTTCTGCACGGTGCCGCGCAGCCGGTCGAACGACACACCCTGCTTCTCCGCCGCCACCATGTAGAAGGCGAAGAGGATGATGGCCGGCCCGTTGATGGTCATCGACACCGAGACCTTGTCCAGCGGGATCCCGGCGAACAGCGTCTCCATGTCGTCCAGCGACGAGATGGCCACGCCGCACTTCCCCACCTCCCCCAGCGAGCGGGGGTGGTCGCTGTCGTACCCCATCAGCGTGGGGAAGTCGAAGGCCACCGAGAGCCCCGTCTGCCCGCGCTGCAGCAGGAAGTGGTAGCGCTCGTTGGTCTCCTCGGCGGTGCCGAAGCCGGCGAACTGGCGCATCGTCCAGAGCCGGGTGCGGTACATGGTGCCGTACGGCCCGCGCGTGAAGGGGAACTCCCCCGGGAGCCCCACCCTGTCGTTGTAGTAGCGCGCCTCCTCCGGGGCCGGCTCCGGCCGGTCCAGCGGGGTGTACAGCGGCTCCACCGGCACGCCCGAGACGGTGGTGAAGCTGTCGTCGCGCTGCGGCGTGCGCTCGTACGCGCCCTCCCAGGCGGCCAGCCCGGAGCGCAGTGCGTCCAGCTCCCGCTCTTTCTGGCGGATCTGCTCCAGGAGGTCGGCCGGCGGCACGCGCGGCTCCACTACGCTCATGATCTCGTCTCCCTGCGGGTTGGCACCCCAAGTTCTCCCACGATCCGCTCCGCCACCGCGTACGGCGACTCCGATCCCGCTTCCAGCGTGGGGAGGGCGGCTTCCAGGATCTCGTCCCCGCGCCCGCTCTCCCACACCAGACGCTGCAATCGCCGCTCCACCACGGCGCGTACGCGCTCCGCCAGGCGTCGCTGGCGCCGGCGCGAAAGCTCGCCGGATTCTTCCAGGTACACCCGATGCCCGTCCAGCGTTCGCAGCAGCTCGTCCAGCCCCTCCCCCGTCTGCGCCACGGTGCGGATGACGGGGATGGCCCACCCCCCCTCTTCCTGCGCGTGCGCGCGCAGCCCCTCGCGCGCGTGCTTCTGCACCGTCTTCAGCGAGACGCCGTGGTGCCCCGCGGACACGGGCATGTCGCCCAGGCGCATGTGGAGCATCACCTCGATCTCCTGCGCCAGCTTGTCCGCCCCCGGGCGGTCCGCCTTGTTGATCACGAACACGTCCGCGATCTCCATCAGCCCCGCCTTCATGGCCTGGATGGAGTCGCCGCTCTCGGGCACGAGCACCACCACGCTGGTGTCCGCGGTGCCGGCGATGTCCAGCTCCGTCTGCCCCACGCCCACGGTTTCCAGGATCACCCGCGCGAACCCGAAGGCGTCCAGCAGGTCCGCCACTTCCTTGCTGGTGGTGGCCAGCCCGCCCAGCGCGCCGCGGGTGGCCATGGAGCGGATGAACACCCCCGGGTCGGTGGAGATGTTGTTCATGCGGATGCGGTCGCCCAGCAGCGCCCCCCCGGTGAAGGGCGACGACGGGTCCACCGCCACGATCCCCACCCGCTCCTCCCGCTCGCGGTACAGCAGGGCGAGCTTGGAGGTGAGGGTGGATTTGCCTGCCCCCGGCGGTCCGGTGATCCCGATGCGCTGTGCGCGCCCCACGTCCGCGTGGAGGTCGTGGAGGAGCCGCTCGAACCCCGGACGGGTGTCTTCGACGAGGGAGATGGCGCGGGCGAGGGCCACTCGCTGCCCCGCGCGGAAGCGCTCCAGCAGCTCGGGCTGCGCCGGCGCGGCCTGTATGGTCTCGGTCATGGGGCGAAAGGTGCCGCGCCTGCCCGCGCGAGTCAAGCCGGGCTCCCCGCCCCGCGCCGGGGCCCGGCGACACGAAAGGCCAACGGGGAGCGCGTGGTCCGTGCGGGGTGCCCGCGCGCCGCTGGAGCTACGGAGAACCCGCGGTCACCTCGATCGCGCGCCATCGTTCCGCCCGCCTCTCGGTGAACGCGAGCAGTGCCCCCGTGGCCGCCCCCAGACTCGCGCCGAAGAGGGTCGGACCGGCGTCCGTGCGCCCTTCCATCACCAGTCCAAGGAAGATCGCCCCGACCAGCGCACCCGCCGCGCCCCCCTGCAGCCCGCCCTTCACCACCAGCGCGGAACGGGGCGTCGGGCCCAGGCTCTCCCGCGCGGCGAGGATGTCGCGGATCGGGATCGCGTGGTCCGCGGGGGTGGCCCGCAGGAAGAGGGTGTCGGCAGACCTGCGCACCAGAGTGCCCGTGAAACGCTCGTTCGCGGTCTCCAGGCGCAGGCGGGTTCCCGGCCGCGGCTCGTTCTGCGCCCATGCGCCGGCATGGCAGGCGAGAAGCAGGACGAGCTGCGTGAGCAGGCGGCGAGAAGCCGTGGAGGCCGCTGCTTGAAGGGCACAGGCGATCGGGGTCCTCATCTGGCGTTCCTCGCAAAGAGGGCAAGAGCAGGGTCGCCCGCGCGCCGCGCGGGAGCTCTCGTAGGATAACGGATCGTCGCCTCCCGCGTGGAGCCCCGCCCGCGGGATCAGCGCCGGATGACCGCCAGGCCCGTGACACGCTCCACCCTCATGGCCCCCCCGGCCACCTTCGTCCCGGCCGAGGTCGCCCTCATGTTGCTGAAGCCCAGCGCGGTCACCACCAGCTCCCCCCGGGGCACGCCGGCGCCGTCCAGCAGCGGCACGCGCGCGTCCTCCAGCGTCAGCGCCGCACTCCCGGAGGCCAGGCCGTCGCACCCCGCCGGCGCGCGCGCCTCCAGCAGGCGCAGCATCGGCCCCACTTCCGCGCGGTAGCTGGCGCCCCCCAGGGGCAGCGTGACGGTGCTCCCGCGCATCCCAATCCGCACTTCGCCGGCGGCACCGGTTCCGTCCGACGAGACGAAGTAGGCCGTCCCCGCCGCCACCGGGATCGGCGTGCGGGGGGCAAGCGAGCCATACACGAACTGCGCGGCCCTGCGCCGGCACCCGGCGCGCACCCCCAGCGCGTACACGACCTGCGCCCCGGCGTCGAACCCCTTCACTTCCACGCCCAGCACCCGGCGCACCGCCGCGGGGCCATGCGAGTCGTACAGGTAGGTGAGGACGCCTGCGATCTCTTCGTACCGCCCGGGCGGCAGGGAGTCCGGGCGGGCGGCGTTCTTCCCCCGTGGCAGCAGGGGGCGCACGAGCCGCCCGCCGCGCATCACCCCCGCCTCGGTGAGGGCGGAGCGCAGCCGGGCGCTCTGGTCCCGGCGCGACACGGCCTGCGCGCTCCACGGCCCCACCGACGCCAGGAAGAGCGCCGCCGCCAGCAGCGCGGGGACGAGCGCGAGGAGGGGCCGCTGGCGGCGGATGAGGCGCACCGTGCCCGCCACGGCCAGCGCCAGCAGGGCGAGCAGGATGATGAAGCGCAGGTAGCGGAACTCCGTCCAGCCGTACTGGTCCTGCCGCACGCCCACGGCCCAGACCGGGAGCGGGAGGAGGGGGAGGAGGAGCGCCGGAAAGGCGCGCACCAGCCGCCCCACGCCGCGCGACTCGGGATCGTCCTGCAGCGGTTCCAGGAAGATGCCGCCCAGCAGCCCTCCCAGCCCCGCGAACAGCACGATGGGCGAGAGGATGTTCTTGGGCAGGTCGCCCGTGGCGATCACCTTGAGGGTGTAGGCGAAGAGGATCGCCAGGTACACGACCAGGACGACGGCGTACAGGTAGCGCCCCACCCGGCGCACGGCCGTCAGCGGCACCGACGAGCGGTCCGCCACCTCCGCCGCCAGCACCGGCACCCCGCCGGCCACCACCCAGGGGACCAGGGCGAAGAAGACGGCGCCCATCAGGTCCTGGTACAGGTGGTCGGGCGCCTCCAGTTCGAACAGCGAAGTCACGGCGGATACGGCGCCGGCGAGCGCCGCGAACAGCGCCGCCCCGTAGAGCCCCACGGTGATGATGCGGGCCAGGAGGAGTGCGTCGAACCTCCAGAAGCGCCACCTCCGCGCTGCCTCGTCGCCCCCGCCTGCCAGCGGCACGAGCGCCAGCGCCAGCCACGCCGCCCCCGCCAGCGCCGCCGCCCGCCACCGCTCCGACGCCAGGTCCGGATCGAAGATCCACGTGGCGTACGCGCCCACCGCCGCCAGCGCCAGCGCCGTCGCGCCCCAGCGCGCCGGGCCGGAGATCACGCGCCGCGCGCGCAGCACGCTGGCCCCGAACACCAGCGGGAGCGTGATGACGGCCGCGGCGAACACGCGCAGCCACCACTCGCCCTCCTGCCCCTCCGCGCGCTGCGAGACCGAAAAGGTGACCGCCACGCACACGCCCATCAGCACCTCGACGGGCGCGTGGACGAACGCGTCCCGCGCGTCGCGGAGGTACGCGCGGAGGGCTGTGCCGGGGAGGTTCATGGCCGGATGGGAAGCGGGAGGCGGCGGGAGTGCCCGTGCATTCTGCTCGCCCCGTCCCCCGCGCGCAACGGCGGCGGCTCACGCGACACGGAGGGGAACCCGTGCCGTGCAACAAAAGTTTGCAGGGCCGGAGCCGCAAACAGACGGAGACGCGGGGGAGCAAACGGACGGTCAAGTGGGCGCGGAGTGCCCGCCACGAAAAAGTGAGGCGGGACGCGGAGTATTCGTGCCGGAACATCTGCAACATAGTGTTACACGGGCAAAGAAATTTTGCACTTTCCACACGGCACACCCATTGCCTTTTCCCGCCGCGGATGGACTCGGGCGGAGGACATCGAAATCAACCAGCGGCCCGCGGGCCAGGAGGAGAAAATGAAGGCACTCGTGAACAGCTTCGTGCGCGACGACTCCGGGCAGAGCCTGGTGGAGTACGGCCTGGTGATCGCCCTGGTGGCGCTGGCGGTGGTGGGCGCGCTGATCATCTTCAGCGGCCGGATCGTGGCGCTGTTCGGGCGGATCGGCGACGGGCTGGACGAAGCGGGGAAGTAAGCAGCCACGGGGCGGCGCCGGACGCGGGCCCCGGGCGCCGGCTGGGAGAAAAGGAGCGATGGAAGTGCCATCTCCAGCCTCACTCCGTGATGCTGGGACGTGCCGCCCTGCGCTCCGCAACGGAGGAAACATGCTTTTATCGATCCAATCGGCCGTCTTCATCGTCCTCATGGCGGCGGCCGCGGGCAGCGACCTGCGCACGGGGCGCATCCCCAACAAGCTGACGGGAGCCGGACTGGCGGCCGCCCTGATCCTCCTCGCCCCGAGCGGCCCCGCGGCGCTCTGGGGCGGGGTGGCGGGCGCGGCGCTCGCCTTCGCCCTCACCTTTCCGCTCTTCGCGCTGCGGGCCCTGGGGGGCGGCGACGTCAAGCTGCTCACGGTGGCGGGCGCGTTCCTGGGCACCGGGCGGGTGCTGCCGGCGCTGCTGGCCACGGCGCTCGCGGGCGGGGTGCTGGCGCTGGCCGAGGCGGGGAGGCGCGGCGTGCTCCTTCCCGTGCTCTTCCGCTCGCGCCAGCTCGCCGGGAACCTGGCCACCCTGGGGCGCGCGGGCGAGCGGATGACGCTGGCCTCCCCGGGCGCCGTCACCATCCCCTACGGGGTGGCGATCGCGGTGGGGGCCCTGGCCGCGTGGTTCAGGTGACCAGGTGCTTCGCCCGCGCCCAGGAGGGGCAGGCGCTGGTGGAGTTCGCGCTGGTGGCGCCGGTGCTCCTGCTGCTGGTGGTGGGGATCTTCGAGTTCGGCCGGGCGTGGAACGCCCACCAGGGGGTGACCGACGCGGCGCGGGAAGGGGCGCGCGCCGCCGTGGTGGCGGACCCGCTGATGACCACCGACTCGGTGCGCGCCGTGGTCCGCAACGCCCTGGCGCGCGCCGCCCTGGACCCGGGCCTGGCCACCATCGAGCTGAGCGGGGTGGGCGACCCCACGGGGGAGCCGGCGCGGGTGCGGGTGAGGTATCCGTACCACTTCGGCTTCCTGAAGCCGATGGGTGCGGTGCTGGGAAACGCGGGCACCGTGACGCTGGGAACGGCGTTCGTCATGCGCAACGAGTGAGGCAGGGATGAAAAGGCTGTGGCTGGTCCTGGGAATGGCGCTGGCGTCGGGTGGGGGCGCGGCGTACCTGGCGGCGGGGTACCTGCAGCCCGCCCCCGCCTCCGCGGCGCGCGCCGAGCCGCCGGGGAACCGCGTGGCCGTGGCGGCGCGCGACCTCCCCGCCGGCGCCATCGTGGGCGCGCAGGACGTGCGGCTGGTGCAGTGGCCCGCGGACGCCCTCCCCGCCGGCTACGCGCGCACCGCCGCCGAGGTGGTGGGGCGCGGCCTGGTGACGCCGCTGCGGGCCAACGAGCCGCTCATGGAGGGGAAGCTGGCCCCCAGGGACGCGGGGGGCGGCCTCCCCATCCTGATCCCGGAGGGGATGCGCGCGGTGAGCGTGCGGGTGGACGAGGTGATCGGCGTGGCCGGCTTCGTGACCCCCGGCACCCGCGTGGACGTGCTCGCCACCCTCCCCGCCGGCACCGGCCGCACGGCGGGCACGCGCCTGGTCCTGCAGAACGTGCAGGTGCTGGCCGCAGGGCAGTCCATCGCGCGGGAGATGGACGGCAAGCCGCAGACGGCCGCCGTCATCACCCTGCTGGTGCTGCCGGAGCAGGCGGAGATCGTCACCCTGGCGTCGGCCGAGGGGCGCATCCAGCTGGCGCTGCGCAACACGCTGGACGGGGCGCAGGTGAGTACGGGCGGGGCACGCACCAGCGCGCTGCTGGGCCCGGCCGCCGCGCCGCGGAAAGAGGCGGAGCGCCCGCGCACGCGCCCGGCCGCCGCACTGCCGCGGGCCCGCACGGGGCCCAGCGTGGAGATCTACCGGGGGAGCGAACGCTCCGTCGCAACCTTCTGAGCGGGGCACCATGCGCATCCACATCCCACGCCGGCTGACGGCACGGGCCGCCGGGCACCTCCTGGTGCTGGCGGCGGGGATGCTCTCGCTCCCCCGGCCCGCCGCCGCGCAAAACACGCAGCCCGCCCAGCGGGTGGTGCAGGCCTCCGAACGGGTGGTGCTGGTGGCACGCGGGCAGACGGCCATCCTCCTGCAGCCCGTGGCCCTCCAGCGCCTCTCCATCGCCGACCCGGAGGTGGCGGAGATCTTCGCGGTGTCGCCCCAGGAGATCCTGGTGAACGGCAAGAAGCTGGGGACCACCAGCCTGATGCTGTGGGACGCCAGCGGCGCGCGGCGCATGTACACGGTGGAGGTGACGCCGGACGTGCGCGCGCTGGAGCAGACGCTGCGCACCCTCTTCCCCGCCGAGCGCTTCACGGTGCTCGCCAGCGGGAGCAGCGTGGTGCTCTCCGGCACCATCAGCAGCGCGGGGGCCGCGCGGCGCATGCTGGAGGTGGCGGGGGGCTCCGGGGCCACCATCGTCAACAACCTGGCCGCCCCGGCCGCGCCCCAGGTGCTGCTGCAGGTGCGCTTCGCGGAGGTCACGCGCACCGCCGTGCAGGAGCTGCGCACCCAGATCGGCGTGAGCGTGGGCGGCGGGAGCGCGAACGACTACGGCGCGGTGCAGACCCTCTCGGACGGCCTGGTGCGCCTCTTCCTCCTGGGCGGCAACACCCACATCGAGGCCTCCATCCAGGCCATGCAGGCGCGCGGCCTCTTCCGCAGCCTGGCCGAGCCCAACCTGCTGGCGCTGGACGGGCAGGAAGCCTCCTTTTTGGCCGGCGGCGAGTTTCCCTTCCCCGTGATCCAGGGCGGCGGCAACAACGCCACCGTGACGGTGGTTTGGAAGGAGTTCGGCGTCCGCCTGCGCTTCCGGCCCAACGTGGTGGGCGACGGCACCATCCGGCTGCACATCGCCCCCGAGGTGTCGTCGCTGGACTACTCCAACTCGCTGCGCATCGAGGGCTTCCAGATCCCCTCGCTGCTCACGCGGCGCACGGAAACGGAGGTGGTGCTGCGCGACGGGCAGTACCTGGCCATCGCGGGGCTGCTGAACAACGTGCTGGAGCAGAACACCTCGCGCATCCCGCTGCTGGGCGACCTGCCGGTGCTGGGAACGCTGTTCCGCTCGCGCAACGCGCGGCAGGGGCGCACGGAGCTGCTGGTGCTGGTGTCGCCGCGCATCGTGCAGGCCAGCTCGGCGCCGCAGCCGGTGCCCACGGGCGAGCCGGGCACCTGGGGGTGGGAACGCTCGCTGCGCGACGCGCCGGGCGCCCCGCAGCAGCACCCGGCCGCCCCGCGCCAGCCGTAGGAGGCAGAATGCCCCGCATCCGCTCGCGTCTGGACGACCGGCAGGGCTCGGCCCTGGTGCTGGTGGTCGTGGCCATGGTGGGGCTCCTGTCGATGATGGCGCTGGCGGTGGACCTGGGGATGCTGCGCACGGCCCACGGCGAGGCGCAGCGCGCCGCCGACGCCGCCGCGCTGGCCGGGGCCTCCGCCTTCATGGAGATGGCGCCCACCGAGGCGGCGGCCCCCGCGCGCCAGCGGGCGCTGGACTACGTGGGGCGCAACACGCTGCGCGGCACCGCCTTCAGGGCGGAGGAGGCCACGGTGGAGGTGCTCCCGCCGCTCAAGCGGGTGCGGGTGAGGGTGAGGAAGCCGGCCGTCTCCACCTGGTTCGCGCGGATCTTCGGGGTGAACAGCGCCGCCGTCAGCGCCCGCGCCGCGGCCCACGCCACCCGCGCCCCCAGCTCGCGCTGCGTGAAGCCGTTCGTTCCCCCCGACCTGTGGGCGGAGATGGACGACGACCGCAACAAGAACGGCGAGTGGGACCCGTGGGAGGTGTGGGAGTACGAGCCCGACCGCGGCGACTTCTACAACCCCGGCGGCGCCTCCGCCACCTCCAACCGGCCGGAGACGGGGTACGGCAGCGCTTTCCGCGGCCCCAAGCACGACCGCGGGCGCAAGGTGATGCTCAACGTGAGCGCCCTGTCCGGGTTCGCAAACCTGTGGGCCATGCCGGACGGGGACTGGGGCCTGGACGTGGGCGGGGCGGCGCTGCGCAACAACATCAGCGGCTGCAACACCACGCCCATCTCCGTGGGCAAGCCTTACAAGCTGCAGAGCGGGATCAAGGCCGGCCCCGTGTTCCAGGGGGTCAACGAGCTGATCCTGCGCGACCCGGGCGCCCGGTGGGACGACGCGCGGGGCGAGGTGGTGGGGTCGCGCCACGCGGACTGGATGGACAGCCCCCGGCTGATCCGCGTGCCGCTGTACGACCCGTCGGAAATGACCACGAAGAAGAGCGAGGTCCGCTTCACCAAGTTCGCGTGGGTCTTCCTGGAGCCCGTGGGCGGCCCCGCCGACCCGGTGGTCGCGCGCTTCGTGGAAATCGTACGCATCCTACAGCTGGTGGAATGATGAGCTTCTCCGCATCCACACCGCTCCTGAAGAGCGCGCTGATCTCCACCGACGACGCCTTCCGGGGCCGCGTGCGGGAGATCGTGTGCCCGGACCGGGGGATCGCGCCCCCGCTGGAGATCTCGGTGCCCTTCACCGAGCTGGGCGACGGGCACCTCAAGGCGCTCCGCGACACGTCGCCCGAGGTGATCTTCCTGGACCTGGGGGCGCACCCCGCCACGGGGATCAACCTGGCGCAGTTCCTGGCCGAGCAGAACCCCAACGCCCGCCTGGTGGCCGCCGGTCCCGCCCTCTCGGCCGACGTGCTGATGGCGGCCATGCGCGCCGGCGTCGCCGAGTACCTGGTGAAGCCCGTGGGCGCGGACGAGATGGTGCACGCCGTGGAGGCCACGCTGCGGCGGATGCGCGGCGCGGTGGCGGAGGGCCCGCAGCAGCCGGGGGAGATCCTGGCCTTCTTCGGCCCCAAGGGCGGCTCCGGCTCCACCACGCTGGCCACCAACCTGGCGATCCACATCCACCGCCTCACGGGAAAGCGCACCCTGCTGGCGGACCTGGACCTGGAGCTGGGCGAGGCGGCGCTGCAGCTGGGGGTGGACCCGCGCTTCAACTTCGCGGACATGGTGAGGAACTTTCACCGCATGGACGCGGAGCTGCTGGCCTCCTTCATCGAGCGCCACCACTCCGGCGTGCACCTCCTCTCCGCGCCGTACCACCCCGAGAAGGCGGAGGTGGTGACGGGGGACCGCATCGCCAAGATCCTCAACTTCCTGCGGCAGCACTACCAGTACGTGGTGGTCGACACCTCCAACTCGTTCTCGCCGGCCACGCTGGCCACCTTCGAGCAGGCCGACCGCATCTTCCTGGTGACGCAGGCGGACCTGCAGTCGCTGCGCAACATCAAGCGGTGCGCGCCGCTGCTGGAGCGTACCGTCGGCGCCACGCCGGACAAGGTGCGCGTGGTCCTGAACCGGTACCGCGCCAACGACGCGATCAAGCCGGAAGACATCGAGAAGACGCTGGGGATGAAGGTGCACTGGACCATCGCCAACGACTACGAGGCGGTGGTGAGGTCGGTGAACAGCGGCACCCCCATCGTGCTGAACGGCGACTCGCGCTACGCCCACGACGTGCGCGCCATGTCGGCCGAGATCGCCGGGCTGGCCGGGGCCCCCGCCCCGCTGGGCAACCGCTTCATCCGCGCCGTGGCGGAGCCGCTGCTGCGCGCGATCCGGCGCTCCACTCCGCCCCGCCCCGAGGTGGCCGTATGATCCAGAGCTGGTTCGCGGGCGCGGTCCCGGCGCAGACGCTGGCCCCGCGCACCCCCGCCCCCTGGGAGCTCGCGTCCACCGCGCTGGAGCCGGCGCCCCCCTCGCTGCTGCAGGAGACCAAGGCGCGCATCCACCGCAAGCTGCTGGAGCGCCTCAACCTGTCGTCGCTGGACGCGCTGGACCGCGAGCCGGCCGTGGCCGCCATCCGCGGCGTGGTGCACGAGCTGCTGGCGCAGGAGTCGGTGCCGCTCAACTTCGACGAGCGCGAAGAGCTGGTGCGCCAGGTGCTGGACGAGATCTTCGGGCTGGGGCCGCTGGAGCCGCTGATGCGCGATCCGGAGATCTCGGACATCCTGGTGAACACGCACGACAGCGTCTACATCGAGCGCCACGGGCGGCTGGAGGAGACGGACGTCACCTTCCAGGACGACCGCCACCTCCTGCAGGTGATCGACCGCATCGTCTCGGCGGTGGGGCGGCGCATCGACGACTCGTCGCCCATGGTGGACGCGCGCCTGGCGGACGGGTCGCGCGTCAACGCCATCATCCCGCCGCTTGCCATCGACGGGCCGCACCTCTCCATCCGCAAGTTCAAGCGGGACGCGCTTGCGGGGCAGGACCTGCTGCGCACCAACACCCTCACACGCCCCATGCTGGACCTGCTCACCGCGGTGGTGGGGTCGCGCCTCAACATCCTGATCTCCGGCGGCACGGGCGCGGGCAAGACGACGATGCTCAACATCCTGTCGTCGTTCATCCCCTCCACCGAGCGCATCGTCACCATCGAAGACTCGGCCGAGCTCCAGCTCCGCCAGCCGCACGTGGTGCGGCTGGAGACCCGCCCGCAGAACATCGAGGGCTCGGGCGAGATCTCGCAGCGCCACCTGCTGGTCAACGCGCTGCGCATGCGGCCGGACCGGATCGTGGTGGGCGAGGTGCGCGGCTCCGAGGCCATCGACATGCTGCAGGCCATGAACACGGGCCACGAGGGCTCGCTGGCCACGCTGCACGCCAACACGCCGCGCGACGCCCTGGGCCGCCTGGAGACCATGGTGTCCATGGCCAACCTGAACCTCCCCGAAAAGGTGGTGCGGCAGCAGATCGTGAGCGCCATCGACGTGGTGATCCAGGTGAGCCGCCTTTCCGACGGCACGCGCAAGGTGATGACCATCGCGGAGGTGGTGGGGATGGAGTCCGACATCGTCACCATGCAGGACATCTTCGTCTTCGAGCGCAGCGGCGTGGCCTCCAACGGCGCGGTGCTGGGTGAGTTCCGCGCCACGGGGATCCGCCCGCGCTTCGCGGACCGGCTGGAGGAGCACGGCATCCAGCTCCCCGCCGAGATGTTCGGCCCCGCGCGGCGGGAGGCGTGGTGAGCTCCGCCGCGCCGGTGGTGGTGGCGGCGCTGACGGCCGCCCTCGGTACCGCCGCCCTGCTGCTGGCGGTGGAGCGGCTGCGCGCGCGGCGCCACCGCGCCATCGTGCTACGCCAGCTCCGCACCATCGCGGGCGATCGCGGCACCCCGGCGGCCGCCCCCGGCGAGCCCCTCCTGCGCACGGGCCCCGGCGACGAGTCGTCGTGGATGCAGGCCATCGCCACCCGCGTGCCGCAGCTCCGCGGCGCCGGGCCCCTCCTGCAGCAGGCGGGGCTTTCGTGGAGCGAGCAGCGCTTCCTGGTCTCGCTGGGCGTGGGGGCGCTCGGGGGTGCGGCGCTCGGCTTCATGGTGGCGGGGGGCGGGCTTCCGGCGCTGGTGGGTGGCGCGGCGGGAGCGTCCCTTCCCTACCTGCACGTGCGCCGCGTGCGCACGAAGCGGCTCCATGCCTTCGAGGAGCAGCTCCCGGAGGCCATCGACCTGCTGGGCCGGGCCATCCGCTCCGGGCACCCGCTGACGGCGGGGCTGCGCATGGTGGCGGAGGAGAGCGCCGAGCCCGTGGCCGGCGAGTTCCGCCGGGTCTTCGAGGAGCAGAAGTTCGGCCTCCCCTTCGCCGAGTCGCTGGCTGGGCTGGCGGCGCGCGTGCCGCTGGTGGACGTGCGCATCCTGGTGACGGCGGTGATGATCCAGCGCGACGTGGGCGGCAACCTGGCCGAGATCCTGGACAACCTGTCGCACCTGATCCGCACCCGCTTCACCATCCGCCGCCAGCTCCGCACCTACACGGCGCAGGGGCGGATGAGCGGCATGGTGCTCGGCGCCCTCCCCCTCGCGGTGGGCGGGATGATCTTCCTGATGAACCCCGAGTACGTCATGACGCTCTTCCGCGAGCCCGTGGGACGGCTGATGGTGTGGAGCGCCGCGGGCCTGCAGGTGATGGGCTTCCTGTGGATCCGCCGCATCGTGGACATCGAGATGTGAGAAGAACTCCCGGGGTCGCGCGAGACGGCGGTGATCGGCCGCGGTGCGAGGGGATGAATCCCCCCGCTGGGGACTACGGGAAGCCCGCTGAAGCGGGCTCGGTAGCCGGACCCATGCGAGCCCGCTTCAGCGGGCTTCCCGTAGTTGCAGCCGGGGGATTCATCCCCCTGGCGTTTCAACGCCCGGCGGTGCCGGATGCCCCGCGGGCCGGTGCCACACGCGGCGGGGTTGCGATGCCAAATCACGTTACAACCGTCGGTTTGTCCGAGGCACCCGTGAGCCCACGGTCCAGCACCGCCGTCGAGCACCCAGGACTCAGGCCTTTGCACTTCGTTCCCGCAATGCCGCTCCGGAGACTTTACTCATGGTGATCTACGCCATCGCGGCGCTCGTCGGCCTCTCGGTCGTGCTCATGGTGCTGGTGGTGGCCGAGCTGGCCGCCGCGCGCCCGCGCCGCGCCGTGATCCGCCAACTGGCGCAGCTCGACCGCGGCGCCGCGGCCTCCGTGGCCGCGGCCGGGCCCGCCATGCGCGAGGCGCAGATCGAGAGATTCGGGCAGTGGCTCCGCCGCATCGGTGAGCGGGGGCGCGGCGCCGACACGGGGAGCACCCGGCAGTTGCTGATCGAGGCGGGGTTCCGGGGGCCCGGCGCGGCGGCCGTGTTCCGCGGGGTGCGCGTCGCGCTTCCCGCGGCGTTGGGAGGGGCGGCGATCGTATTCCTCCCCCTCGTCGGCGTGCCGACGGCGGGGGCCATGTTCGCGGCGCTCTGGCTGGCGGCGGTGGGGTGGATCGGGCCGGGGTTCTTCGTAGGGCGCCGGGCGCGGTCGCGGCAGCGCGAGCTGCAGCGGGCGCTTCCCGACGCGCTGGACCTGCTGGTGGTGTGCGTGGAGGCCGGGCTCGGGCTGAACCAGGCGATGATCCGCGTGTCGCAGGAGATCCGCCACGTGAGCGCGCTGATCGGCGACGAGCTGGGGCTGGTGAACCTGGAGATCCGCGCGGGCGTCCCCCGCCAGGACGCCCTGCGCAACCTGGGGACGCGCACCGGCGTCGCGGAGCTGCGCTCGCTGGGCGCCATGCTGATCCAGACGGACCGCTTCGGCACCTCCATCGCCCAGGCCATGCGCATCCACGCGGAGACGCTGCGCACCAAGCGCCGCCAGCGCGCCGAGGAAGCCGCCGCCAAGACCACCGTGAAGCTGGTCTTCCCCCTGGTGCTCTTCATCTTCCCGGCGATGTTCGTGGTGCTGCTGGGCCCCGCGCTCATCCAGATCGTGCGCGTGCTGGGGAACGAGCAGTGAGGCGCGTGCGGGTGGCCAACGACACGCGCGGAGCCGTGGTGGGCTCGCGCGTGGCCGTGGCGGACCGCTGGTGGCTCCGGCTGCGCGGCCTCCTCGGCCGCCCCCCGCTGGCCGCCGGCGAGGGCCTCCTCCTGGACCCCTGCCGCGCCGTGCACATGCTGGGGATGTCGTACCCGCTGGACGTGGCCTTCGTGGACGAGCTGCGCAGGGTCGTCGCGATCTACCCCGGCCTCGCCCCCCGCGCCCGCACCGGCTTCCACGCCGCCCGCTACGCACTGGAGCTTCCCGTCGGCACGCTGGAGCGCAGCGGGACGTCGGTGGGCGACACCCTGAGCTGGGCGTCGTGAGCACCTGCGACACGGCAACGGCGGTCTCACACAGAGACACAGAGGCACAGAGAGAAGCTCACCTCCGTGTCTCTGTGCCTCTGTGTGAGTCCTGCCGTTTTCTGCTGCTCGTTCTCGCGCTGGTGGCCTGCGCAGGTGCTCCCGCCGCCGCGCAGGCCGTGTGCACCACCAACTCGCGCGCCGAGCCCCCGCACCTGGACGCGTTCACGGCGCTCTTCCGCCAGAACGGCGTGTCGTTCCATGCGCGCGTGGAGACGGATCCGGCCACCGCCGGCGGGCGGCTCGTGATCGGGAACGGCAACCCGTACGACGTGGAGCTGACCTACGACGTGGTGGTGGCCGGGAGCGCGGGAACCGAGTCGGCCGAGGGGAAGTGCGTGCGCATCGGGGCGCGGGAGTACGCCGTGGATACGGACGAGAGCACCGTCTTCCGCTACGCGAAGGGCACTCCCACGGGTGTGCGGGTCCGCAACCTCCGCATGTCCCGCGTGGAGTCGGCCCCAGGTGCGGCGGGGGGTGGCGCGGGGGCTCCAACGCAGGTCTCGGCCAAGGCCGTGGTCCCGGCGCAGCTCACGCAGTACCGGTGCGGCGAGGGAGGCACGCCGGCGCAGCGGGCGTGCAGCACCGCGTTCATGGCCGCCGCCGCCCGCGCCGCGGCGGATAGCGGGGAGTTCGCGGGGGTCACGCGCGAGTGCCTGCTGGAGTACGCGACGGGGCAGGAAACGGCCGCCCACCTGATCCGCGCCTCCGACGCGCGCGGCGACAGCCTGCGCCTGACCACCCCATCCTGCTACTCGCGCGGCGAAGCGCGCTGGGGCTACGAGCCACTCGCCGCCGCCTGCCCCCGCGGCGAGTGGACCTCCGCCAACGCCGGCCAGGTGGACTGCGCGGCCCCCGCCGCCCTCGCCGCGCGCGACTCCGCCCCCGCCGCGCCGCTCCCCGGCGAAGCGGCGCGCCAGGCTCTCGCCTCCGGGCTCCTCCTGCTGGAGCAGGGCAAAGCCGCCGAAGCCGAAGCCGAGTTCCGCCGCGCCCTCTCCATCGCCCCGGCGGACGCGGCGCTGCACGCGCACCTCGGCGCCGCCCTGTCCCAGCAGCGCCGCTGGTCCGAGGCCGAGGCCGCCTACCGCGCCGCCGTCTGGCTGGAGCCCGTGAACCCGCGCTTCCGCGAGCTGCTTCGCCAGGTCACCCGCGACGCCGCCGCGAAGCCCCGCCTCGTCTCCAGCTTCCGCCCGGCGCCCTCTGCTCCCGACGCCGAGCCATCCGTCGCAGTCGACATCCCGCGCCTCGTCGCCCGCATCATCAGCGGCATCATCATGGTCGTCATGAGCGCCGCGGGTGCGCTGCTCCTCCTGCCTGTGCTCTCCGCTCTCTACCTCGCGCTCGCCTGGGCAGGATCGAGGCTGCTGCGGCTCAGCGCGTGATCTGACGTGCGGTGGGCCCTCACCCCCCCGACCCCCCTCTCCCAAACCGCTGGGAGAGGGGGGCGATTTCCATGTACCTGTGGAGGACTCGTGCGTCGTCGCGCAGGCGGGTCCGTAACGCCAGTATCGATGCGCGGAGCGACGAGCCACAGTCTCCACGCACCGAAAGGGCGGGCGCGATAAATCCCGCCCCGACGCACGGATCCGTGGAAATCGCCTCCTCCCTCAGCAGTTTGGGGGAGGAGGTCGGGAGGAGAGGGCCCCTTCGCCGCGCAGACACCGAAGATGCGCCCCCCCTCTCCCGCGCAGTTTGCGGGGGAGGGGGATGGGGAGAGGCCCCCCTCGTCGCACCACCCCGTGGAAATCGCCCCCCTCTCCCGTTATCGGGAGAGGGGGGTCGGGGGGGTGAGGGCCCTTTCAGCGCGCACGAACGCCCGCACGTTGGCCTCCAGCACGGTGAGCGGAATGGAGCCGCTGCCCAGCACCACGTCGTGGAAGCGGCGGCGGTCGAAGGCGGGGCCCAGCTCGCGCTCGGCGTACGCGCGCAGCTCGCGGATCTTCATCTCCCCCGTCTTGTACGCCAGCGCCTGGCCGGGCCACGCGATGTAGCGGTCCACCTCGTTGGTGATGTTGAGGAGGGAGAGGCCCGTGTTGGCGGCCATGTAGTCGATGCCCTGCTGCCGCGTCCAGCCCTGGTCGTGGATGCCGGTGTCCACCACCAGCCGGCAGGCGCGCCACATCTCGTACGTCAGCCGCCCGAAGTCGCTGTACGGATCGGTATAGAAGCCCACCTCCTTCCCCAGCCGCTCCGCGTAGAGGGCCCACCCCTCCACGAACGCCGTCACCCAGCCGAAGCGGCGGAAGTTGGGGACGTCGCCCAGCTCCTGCTGGATCGCGAGCTGGAGGTGGTGCCCCGGAACCGCCTCGTGCAGCGACAGCGCCTCGATCTCGTACGTCGGGCGGTTCGGCAGGTCGTATACGTTGACCCAGTAGAACCCCGCGCGCGTCCCGTCGCCCGACGGCTGCGTGTAGTACGCCGTGGTGGTGCGCGGCGCGATGAAGTCGGGCACCGTGCGGATGCCGTACGGCATCCGCGGCAGGCGGCCGAACAGCTTGGGGAGCTCGCCGTCCATGCGCTTGAGCACCAGCGCGGTGCGCATCAGCAGCTCGTCCGCGCTCGTGGTGCGGAAGCGCGGATCCGTGCGCAGGAAGGCGAGGAACTCCGCGAAGGTGCCGCGGAACCCCGTCCCCCTCATCACCGTCTCCATCTCCGCGCGGATGCGGGCCACCTCGGCCAGGCCGGTGCGGTGCACCTCGGCCGGCGTCACGTCCAGCGTGGTGTAGCTGCGCACGCGCTGCGCGTAATACGCCCGCCCGTTCGGCAGCGCGGACGCGCCGATGGTGCGCCGCGCGCCGGGAACGTACTCCCGCAGCATGAACTCCATGAACTCGCGGTAGCCGGGAACCACCGACGTGGCGATGGCCTCGCGCCCCGCTGCCGCCAGCCGCCCCCGCTCCGCCTCCGGCACCCCCGCCGGGAACGCGGCGAAGGGCTTCCACAGCAGGCTCTTCGTGGGATCGTCCACCACGTGCGGCCGCAGCGTGGACTCGATCCCCTGCACCGAAACGGACGGCAGCACCATCCCCTGCCGCAGCCCCTGCCGCATCAACTCCGCGTGCTCGCGCGCGTACTGGCGAAAGGCGCCCAGGCGCGCGATGTACCTCTCGTAGTCCGCCGTGGTGGCGAGGGGGACCCGGTCCGGCAGTTCCGGGAAGTAGGTGTGGAACCCTTCGCGGTTGGTGATCGGGATGAGGTGCGCGTGGAGCTCGCTCTCCTCCACGTCGATGCGCTTCTCGCGCTCGAACAGGTCGTAGTTGATCCGCTCCGCCGCATCCAGCGAGTCGCGCGGGATGGTCCGCAGCCGCGCCAGCCACGCCCGGTTCTCCCCCGCCCTCCGCTCCTGCTCGGCCACCCCCACCCGCGGCAGCCGGTCGTTGTACCGCGCATCCCCCACCTGCGTGGCCAGCAGCGGATCTTCCCTGAGCCGCCACTCCCACTCCTCCGCGAACAGCGCGCGCATCCGCTCCCCCGCCCCCTGCGCGGCAGCGGGCACGGAGAACGGCACGACGAACAGGGCGATCAGTACGGCTCTACGCATGTTCCCTCTCTGTGTCTCTGTGCCTCTGTGTGAGCCCCGCCGTTACTCCCACTCGATCGTCGCCGGCGGCTTGGAGGAGATGTCGTAGCACACCCGGTTGATGCCGGTCACCTCGTTGATGATGCGCGTGGAGATGCGGGCGAGGACGTCGTGCGGAAACGGGTACCAGTCGGCCGTCATGCCGTCGCGGCTGGTGACGGCGCGGAGGGCGCACACGTTCTCGTAGGTGCGCTCGTCGCCCATCACCCCCACGCTGCGCACCGGGAGGAGCACCGCGAACGCCTGCCAGATCTCGTCGTACAGGCCGGCGGCGCGGATCTCTTCCAGGTAGATGGTGTCCGCCTGGCGCAGGATGGCCAGCTCGCGCTCATCCACGGGGCCCAGCACGCGGATCGCCAGGCCGGGGCCCGGGAACGGGTGGCGCCCCACCATCTCCTCGGGAAGCCCCAGCTCGCGCCCCACCTGCCGCACCTCGTCCTTGAACAGCTCGCGCAGGGGCTCGATCAGGGCGAACTTCATGTCCGCCTTGAGCCCGCCCACGTTGTGGTGCGTCTTGATGGTGGCCGAGGGGCCCTTCACGGACGAGGACTCGATCACGTCCGGGTACAGCGTCCCCTGCACCAGGAACTTCGCGTCGCCGCCCAGGCGCGCGGAAGCGTCCTCGAAGACGTCGATGAAGGTGTGGCCGATGATGGTGCGCTTCTTCTCGGGATCTTCCACGCCGCGCAGGCGGTCCAGGAAGAGCGCCGACGCGTCCACCACCTCCAGTCGTATCCCCATGTGCGCGCGGAAGGTGCGCTCCACCGACTCGCGCTCCCCCGCCCGCAGCAGCCCCGTGTCCACGAAGATGCAGGTGAGCTGGTCGCCGATTGCGCGGTGCACCAGCGACGCGGCGACCGACGAGTCCACCCCGCCGCTCAGCCCGCAGATCACCTGCGCGTCGCCCACCATCCCGCGGATCTTCTCCAGCTCGTTCTCGATGTACGACCCCGCCGTCCAGGTGGGGTGGCACCCGCAGATGGGAAAGACGAAGTTGGAGATCATGTCCGCCCCGCGGACGGTGTGGGCCACCTCCAGGTGGAACTGCACCCCGTAGATCTCGCGGTCCTCCGCGCGGAAGGCGGCCCAGGGGAGGTCCGGGGTGGAGGCCAGCACGCGATACCCCGGCGGCGGCTCCACCACGTGGTCGCCGTGGCTCATCCACACCATGGTCTGCTCGCCGGGCTGGAACCCGGCGAAGATCCCCTCGGGCGCGCGCACCTCCACGTGGGCGCGGCCGTACTCGCGCCGCCCGCGCTCCACCACGCCGCCTTCCAGGAAGGTGATGAGCTGCATCCCGTAGCACACCCCCAGCACGGGCACGCCCAGGTGCAGGAGCTGTGGGTCCGCCGTGGGGACGTCTTCGCCGTACACGGACGAGGGGCCGCCGGAAAGGATGATCCCGCGCGGCGCCCACTCGCGGATCCACTCCAGCGAGCGGGTGGGCGGGTGGATCTCGCAATAGACGCGCTCTTCGCGGATGCGGCGGGCGATGAGCTGCGTGAACTGCGAGCCGTAGTCGATGATCAGGATGCGGTTGGGATCCACTTTTTCGTCCGCCGGGTGTGTGCGAGTGCGCCGTGCCGGAGCGTGGGGGCGCGCGGCAAAATACGGTGCGCGGGCGGGCGCGGCAAAGGCGCGGCGGACCCCCTTTCGCGAACGGCGCCGCGGCACCATTTTCGCGTGCTCGGACCTACGGGTGTTTCCGCGTCCACGCCGCCGCGCGAAGCCTCCGCCGCCCCGCTCCAGCACCCGCTCGCGCCCTTTGCAAGTGCAGTCCCCGATGAGCCGTATCACCCCCGTCCGCGCGGCGGGAATCGCCGCCCTGGTGCTCGCATCCGCCTGCACCGACATGTCCGTCCGCCCGTCCTCGCGGGCCGTGGCCGCCCTTACCTCCGAGCTGGTGCCCGCGCGGGCCGAGGCTCACACCGCGCCGGCGCCGCGTCCCGTGCCGCCCCGAGAACGGGTGCCGCCCATCGTGCGGGGGATCTACGTGAGCTCGTACGCCGCGGGGAACCCCGTGTCGCGCAACAAGCTGCTGGCCCTCACCGACAGCACCGAGCTGAACAGCTGGGTGGTGGACGTGAAGGACGAGGACGGGGTGCGCTTCCACAGCAAGCTGCCGCTGGCCCGCGAAGCCTCGCACTGGGGAAGCATCCGCGTGCACGACCTGCGCGCGCTGGCCGACACGCTCAGGGCGCACGACATCTACCCGATCGCCCGCGTGGTCGTCTTCAAGGACCCGCGGCTGTCCCGCGCGCGCCCCGACTGGTCCATCCAGACCCCAACCCGCCAGCTCTGGCGGGACCACCAGCGGATCACCTGGGTGAGCCCGTGGGACCGCCGCGTGTGGGAGTACAACATCCAGGTGGCCGAGGAAGCGGCGCGCGCCGGCTTCCGCGAGATCCAGTTCGACTACGTGCGCTTCCCCGAGGCGTACCGCTCGCTCCCCACCCAGGTGCACCCGCAGGCCGCCGGAGAGCGCGGCGACGCCATCGCCGCCTTCCTGGCCGAGGCCACGCGCCGCCTGCGCCCCCTGGGCGTCACGGTGACGGCCGACGTGTTCGGGCTGTCGATGAACGAGTCGAAGGACGTGGGGATCGGGCAGCAGTGGGAGCAGCTCTCGTCGCGCGTGGACGGGCTCCTTCCCATGGTGTACCCGTCGCACTACTTCCCCACGCACCTGGCCGGCGTGCCGCGCCCCAACCGCATGCCGTACGAAACGGTGTTCCGCTCGGTGGGGATGGGCGTGATCCGCAACCAGCGGCTGGCGGACGCCGGCAAGCAGCCGGCGCGCATCGTCCCCTGGCTGCAGGCGTTCACGGCCACCTGGAACGACCGCGGCTTCAAGTACGGCCCCCGCCAGGCGGCCGACCAGATCCGCGCCGTGCACGCCCTGGGGCTGGAGGACTGGATCTTCTGGCATCCCAACTCAAGGTACGACGCGGTCGCGGGCGCCTTCGCCCGCGAGGCGCTCCCCCAGGCGCGCCGCTTCACGCCGCCGCCCGCCCTGGTGCGCACGGTGGACCGTTTCGACCGCGAGGGCGCCGCCGCCATCCGGGCGCGCGACGCGGCGGAGCCGAGCAAGGCGCTGGGACAGTAAAAGAATAGATCACACAGAGGCACAGAGGCACAGAGACGAGTTCGTCTCTGTGCCTCTGTGTATCCGTGTGGGCCATCTGGTTGCAACGAAACTTGTCAATCTGCTCCGGAAACATGTGGCACGGCTTTTCCCTTGAGGGCGGCGGAAGCCAGCTCTGTCGGGAACCGTGAATCAGGTGCAGGACCCATGATGCCGTCGCTCATCCTCACCGCCTGCGCGCTCGTCCTCTCCGCGTCGGCGCTCCGCGCGCAGACGGAGCCCATCGCGAAGCTGCAGGGCACCAGCGGCCGCACGGTGACCATTTCCGGGACGGTGACGGCGGCCCCGGCCGGCGGGATCGCGGCCATCCAGGACGGCACGGGCGGGGTGCTGCTTGCCGCGCGCGACAGCGCGCTCCTCCCGGCGGGCCTGGCGGTAGGGGAGCGGGTGGAGGTGCGCGGGCGGCTGCGGGGCGACCGGCTGGTGGTGAGCCGGCTGACGCGGCTGGGGGCGGGCCTCGCGCCGGAGCCCCAGTACGTGCTGGCGGGCGACCTGGCGGCGGGCGAGTACCGCGGGCGGCTGGTGCGCGTGGTCGGTGAGCTGGTGGTGCCGCCGGACATCCTGCGCACCCACCAGGGGCTGGCGGTGCGCGACCGCTCCGGCACCGTGCCCGTGAGCACGCCGGAGCGCTTCTTCGCGGACCGCGCCTTCGTGCGCCAGCTCCTGGCGGCGCGCGGGGTGGACCTGGTGGGGATCGCCGGGCGCGCGGAGGCGGGGTTCCAGCTGGCTCCGCGCCAGCCGGGCGACTTCGCGCTGGTGGTGGAGCCGCCGTACGCGCGCGTGGGCGCCGGCATCCTCGTCATCGCGCTGCTGGGGCTCACCATCTACTTCTGGATGCTGCGCCGCCGCGCCGAGAAGTGGGCGAGCGAGATGGCGCTCCTCTCCGAGAGCCTGCGCGACTCGCGCGAGGCGCTGCGCAAGAGCGAGGAGCGCTACGCCCTGGCCGCCGACGGCGCCAACGACGGCTTGTGGGACTGGGACCTGCTGCGCGACGCCGTGCACTTCTCGGCGCGCTGGAAGCAGATGCTGGGCTACGCCCCGCACGAGATCGGCACCGACTGGCGCGAGTGGATGGACCGCATCCACCCCGACGACGTCGCCGAGGTGCAGGCGGAGATCGCGGCGCACCTGGAGGGCCGCACCTCGCACCTGGAGAGCGAGCACCGCATGCGCCACCGCACGGGCGACTACCGGTGGATGCTCACGCGCGGCCTGGCCGTGCGCAGCGAATCCGGCACCGTGTACCGCATCGCCGGCTCGCAGACCGACATCCACGCGCGCAAGATGGCGGAGCAGCAGATCCTCCACGCCGCCGGGCACGACACCCTCACGGGGCTCCCCAACCGCCCCTTCGTGCTGGACCTGATCCGGCGCTCCATCGCCCGCTCCAAGCGGCACCCGGACTACTGCTTCGCGGTCCTGTTCCTGGACTTCGACCGCTTCAAGCTGATCAACGACAGCCTGGGACACGTGGTGGGCGACGAGTTCCTGGTGGGGATCGCGCGCCGCCTGCAGGCCTGCGTGCGCCCCGAGGACACCAGCGCGCGGCTGGGAGGCGACGAGTTCGTGGTGCTGCTGGACGGCATCCACGACCTGAGCGACGCCACCCGCGTGGCCGACCGCATCCAGGAGGCGGTGAGCCAGCCCTTTCCGCTGGCGGGCCACGAGGTGTTCACCAGCGCCAGCATCGGCATCGTGCTGAGCACCAACGGCTACGACGAACCCGAGGAGCTGCTGCGCGACGCGGACCTGGCCATGTACCGGGCCAAGGCGCGCGGCAAGGCCCGCTACGAGATCTTCGACGTGGACATGCACGCGGCCGCCATGGACCGCATCCGCCTGGAGAACGACCTGCGCAAGGGATTGGAGCGCGGCGAGTTCCGCACCTTCTACCAGCCCATCCTGGCCGCCGGCGACGGGCGGGTGGCGGGCTTCGAGGCGCTGGTGCGCTGGGAACACCCCACGCTGGGGCTGCTGGAGCCCACATCCTTCATCCCCACCGCGGAGGACACGGGGCTGATCGTGGGGCTGGGCGAGTGGGTGCTGCGCGACGCCTGCCGGCAGACGCGCGAGTGGCAGGACCGCTTCCCCACCCTGCCGCCGCTCACCATCAACGTGAACATCTCCGGGCGGCAGCTCCTGGTGCCCGGGCTGGCGCGCACGGTGGACGAGATCCTGTTGGAGGCGCGGCTGGACGCGGCGTCACTGAAGCTGGAGCTCACCGAGAACGTGCTGGTGGAGCACACGGAGATGCTGGACGCGGTGCTCCTGCAGCTCCGCAACCGCGGCGTGGAGCTGCAGATGGACGACTTCGGCACGGGCTATTCGTCGCTCAGCTACCTGCACCGCTTCCCCATCAGCACCATGAAGATCCACCGGTCGTTCATCGAGCGGATGACGACCGACGAGGAGGGCAAGGAGATCGTGCGCACCATCGTCACCCTCGCGCACAACCTCCGCATGCAGGTCATCGCCGAGGGCGTCGAGACGGACGAGCAGTACGAGGAGCTCCGCGCCCTCCGCTGCGACTTCGTCCAGGGCTTCCTCTTCGCCGACCCCATGCCCGCGCCCCTCGCGGAGGCGATGCTGAACAGCAGCCTCACACAGAGACACAGAGGCACAGAGAAAAACGAATCTCTATGCCGCTATGCCTCTGTGTGAATGCCCGGGGCGGGGCCGCGCCGCCGGGGGCTGAAGCCCCCGGCTGCAAGGGCGGGAAGCCCGCTGAAGCGGGCTCGGTATCCTGACCCATGCGAGCCCGCTTCAGCGGGCTTCCCGTAGTTCCAGCGGGGGGATTTATCCCCTCGCCTCACACAGAGACACAGAGGCACAGAGATTCGTAGTTCTCTGTGCCTCTGTGTCTCTGTGTGAGCCAATCAGTTACAGCATTTCCGCCGCCACCATCTCCTCGTAGTTCTCGCGGCGCCGCACCAGGGTGGCCTCCGCGCCGTCGACGAGCACCTCGGCGGGGCGGGGGCGCTGGTTGTACTGGCTACTCATGGAGAAGCCGTACGCGCCCACCGTGTGGATCGCCAGGAGCTCGCCGGGCTTGGGGAGCTCCATGTCGCGGTCCAGCGCCAGGAAGTCGCCCGTCTCGCAGATGGGGCCCACCACGTCCACGCGCGCCATCGAGCGCCCCTGCGCCACCGCCGGCTCCACCGCGTGCCACCCGCTGTAGTGGCTGGGGCGCAGCAGGTCGTTCATCCCCGCGTCCGTGATCACGAAGCGCTTCCCCCCGCCCTCCTTCACGTAGATCACCCGGGTCAGCAGCACCCCGGCCTCGCCCACGATGAAGCGCCCGGGCTCCACCACCAGCTTCAGCCCCGTTTCCAGGATCTCCGGGAGGAGGGTGCTGGCGAAGCTGGCGCCCGTGATGCGCTCCTCGCCCTGGTAGGCGATCCCCAGCCCGCCGCCCAGGTCCAGGAACTCCAGGGGGATGTCGTCCTGCTTGAGGGCGTGCACCAGGTCCAGCACGCGGGCCAGGGCGCGCTCGAAGGGCCCCACCTCCATGATCTGCGAGCCGATGTGCACGTCCACCCCGCGCACCGTGATGCCCTTCATCTTGGCGGCGATGGAGTACAGGTCGCGCGCCCGCTCGTACGCGATGCCGAACTTGGTGGCGGCGTGGCCCGTGCGCGTGTACGCGTGCGGGGTGGGCGTCTCCACGTCCGGGTTCACGCGCAGCGCGATGGGAGCGCGCGTGCCCATGGTGCACGCCAGGTCCGAGAGGGCGCACAGCTCCCCCTCGCTCTCCACGTTGAAGGCGTAGATCCCCGCGTCCAGCGCGGCCGCCAGCTCGTTGACCGTCTTCCCCACCCCGCTGTACACGATGCGCTCGCCCGGGATGCCCGCCAGCCGCGCCCGGTGCAGCTCGCCGCCGGACACCACGTCCGCGCCGGCGCCCAGCTCCGCCAGCGTGCGCAGCACCCCCAGGTTTCCGTTGGCCTTGACCGAGTACGCGATCAGGTGCGGCACGGGCGCCAGCGCCTCGGCCAGCTCCCGGTAGCGGTCGCGGATGCCGTTCTTGCTGTAGACGTAGAGCGGCGTCCCCCAGCGCGCCACCAGCTCGCTCACGGGCAGCTCTTCGCAGTGAAGCACTCCGTCACGGCGGGGGAACATCTCGATCCGCGTCGTGGGCTCGGCAGTGGCCATTTGCTCGATGGGGATGGAGGAAAAACGTGGCTCACACAGAGACACGGAGGCACGGAGGAGAGCTTCCCTCCGTGCATCCGTGCCTGGTCAGTAGGCGCGGGCCCAGACGGCTTCGTGCTGCGACGCGCCGCCGCACGACAGGCAGGTGGCCGGCGGCGTGGGGGAGCGGAACTCCTCGAAGGGGAGGCAGCGGATGGTGGCCCGGGTCTCCTCCTTCACCCGCTCCTCGCACCCGGCCGAGCCGCACCAGCCGGCGTACACGAAGCCGCCCTCGCCCTCCATGATCTCGCGGAAGCGGTCGTAGCTCGCCACGTCGCGGTACGAGTTGGCGTCCCGGCGGGCGCGGGCGCGCTCCAGCAGGAAGGTGTGGTACTCCTCCAGCCGCTGCTGCATGGAGCCCGTGACCTCGGCCTCGGGGAGGAACTGCTTGCGCTCATCGCCCTCGCCCAGGACGCGGCGCGCGAGCACTACCTGGCCCTTGGCGATGTCCTTGGGGCCCACCTCGATGCGGAAGGGGACGCCCTTGTTCTCCCACTCAAAGAACTTGGCGCCGGGCGTCATCTTCTCCCGGTCGTCGATGTGGGTGCGCGCCGGGGCCAGCGCCGCCGCCAGCTCGCGCGCCTTCGCCATCACGAGCTCCCGCTCCTCGTCCTTGCGGTAGATGGGGACGATGACCACCTGGATGGGGGCCACGCGCGGCGGCATCACCAGCCCCGCGTCGTCGCCGTGCGTCATCACCAGGCCGCCCACCATGCGCGTGCTCACGCCCCACGACGTGTTCCACGCGTACTCTTCGCTCCCCGTCTCGCTGGCGAACTTGAGATCGAACTGCTTCGCGAAGTTCTGCCCCAGGTTGTGCGAGGTGCCGTTCTGCAGCGCCTTGTTGTCGCGCATCATCGCCTCGCACGTGTAGGTGCGCAGCGCCCCCGCGAACTTCTCGCTCTCGCTCTTCTGGCCCACGACCACGGGCATGGCCAGGTACTCCTCCATGAACTCGCGGTACACGCCCAGCATCTGGCGCGTCTCCGCCTCCGCCTCGTCGTGGGTGGCGTGGGCGGTGTGCCCCTCCTGCCACAGGAACTCCGTGGTGCGCAGGAAGAGGCGCGTCCGCATCTCCCACCGCACCACGTTGGCCCACTGGTTGTACAGCAGCGGGAGGTCGCGGTAGCTCTGCACCCACTTGGAGAACATCTCGTAGATGATGGTCTCGGAGGTGGGGCGCACGATGAGCGGCTCTTCCAGCTTGCTGTCCGGGTCGGGGATCAGCCCGCCGCCCTCCACGGCCTTGAGGCGCGTGTGGGTGACGATGGCCGCCTCCTTGGCGAACCCTTCCACGTGCTCGGCCTCCCGCGCCAGGAAGCTCTGCGGGATGAAGAGGGGGAAGTACGCGTTCTGGTGCCCCGTCTCCTTGAAGCGCTGGTCGAGCCGGTCCCTCATCAGCTCCCACAGCCGGTAGCCGTAGGGGCGGATCACCATGCACCCGCGCACGGGCGAGTAGTCCGCCAGCTCCGCCTTGAGCACCACCTCGTTGTACCAGGCGCTGAAGTCCTCCGCCTGCGTCGTCAGCTTCTTGTCGTCTGCCATTTCGTCTCTATCTCTGTGTCTCTGTGCCTCTGTGTGAGGCCTTATCAGTCGAATAACTCGCGAACCGGCAGCGTCCAGCCCGGAACGACATCCCCCCCGTCGAGCACATCGTCTTCCTTGAGGATCAGGACGTCGGCGTGCGAGCGGTGTACGATGACCGTTCGCTTCGGCGGATCGACCACGACCACCATACCTGTGCCCGCGCGCAGGTACTTCTGGACCTTGGCCGCGACCTCGCTGTAGCGGTCGCTCGGCGAGATCACCTCCAGCGCCAGGTCCGGCGCTCCAGGGAAGAAGCCCTCGTCGCCGATGGCCTGCGCTTCGTGTTCCGCCGTCACGAACGCCGCGTCAGGAGCCAGCACCGTATCGGGATCGGTCTCGATCCTGAACCCAGTGTCCGCGACGTACGCCTCCCCGAGGCCGTTCTCGTGTACAAAGCGCCCGAGCCTGCTGTGGAATCGCGAGGCGATCCTGCCGTGCGTGCGTCCGCTGGGCGACATCTCCTGGATCTCTCCCTCGATGAGTTCGCAGCGCACGTCGCTCTGCATCTGCAGAAGCTCGTCGGCGGTCACGAGTCGGATCTGGGTGGCCATGCGAGACCTCCTACTTCGGATGGTCGGTTGCCCGCGCGAGCCCCACGTGGGCAGGCGCGGGCGTCACGGTCGGGCGAGCTCCGCCAGGGGGATGCGCCGCTCTTCGCCGCTGCCGGTGTCGCGCACCAGGGCCTCGCCGGCGGCCACCTCGTCGGGGCCCAGCCAGGCGACGCGGCGGGCGTTGAGCGCGGAGGCGTTCTTGAAGTGGCGGTTGCGGCCTGCCTCGGCGAAGGAGTACTCCACCGAGTGGCCCGCGTCGCGCAGGGAGTGCGCCAGCGCGAGCAGGGCGCCGCGCTGCTCCGTGCCCGCCCCCGCCACGTAGTAGTCGAACGCCGGCTTCGTGTCCGGCAGCAGCCCGCGGTCGCGCAGGAGCTCCGTGAGCACCACGTCGCCCATGCCGAAGCCCAGCGCGGGGAGGTCCGTGCCCGCGATCCGCTTGAGCAGGTCGTCGTAGCGCCCGCCGCCGCAGATGGCGCGCAGCTCGCCGCGCGTGTCGAACAGCTCGAAGACGATGCCGGTGTAGTAGGCCAGCCCGCGCACCACGCCCAGGTCGAAGCGCACGTACCCGCCCAGCCCCATCGCGTCCAGGAAGCCGAAGAAGCGCTCCATCCGCTCCAGCTCGGCCGCGATCCCGGGGCGGCCGCCGTACGCCTGCCGGACGGCCGCGAACTCCGTGTGCTGGAAAACGGCGAGCACCGCCGCAGCCGCCTCGGCCGTCACCCCCGCCTCGCCCGTCAGGCGCGCGGCGATGGCCTCGGGCGTCTCGCGCTCCAGCTTGTCCACGATGTTGTAGGCGAGCACGAGCTGGTCCTCGGGCACCCCCGCGTCCAGCAGGAGCGCGCGGAGCAGGCGCCGGTCCGACACGCGCGCCACGAAGTCTTCGTGCGTGAGCCCCAGGGTGCGCAGGATGTCCACCGCCGCGGCCACCAGCTCCGCGTCGGCCGACACGTCGGCCTCGCCGATGATGTCGAAGTTGAGCTGGAAGTGCTCGCGCAGACGGCCGCGCTGGGCCCGCTCGTAGCGGAAAAGCTGCGGCACGGCGAACCACTTGATCGGCTTGCGCAGCCCGGCCGCGCGCGCCCCCGCCATGCGGGCCAGGGTGGGCGTCATCTCCGGGCGCAGCGTGATCTCGCGGTCGCCCTTGTCCCTGAAGTTGTAGAGCTGCTGCACGATCTCGGGCCCGCTCTTCTCGATGTACAGCTCCAGCGGCTCCAGCGGGGGCCCGTCGTACTCCTGGAAGCCGTAGCGGCGCGCCACGTCGCGCCACGCCCGCATGATGTGCGTGCGGACGGCGAGGTCGTCGGGGAAGAAGTCCCGGAAGCCGGGGAGTGCGTTGAAGGTAGACATGGCGCGGAATCTACCGCTCCGCGCCCGCCCGCAGCAACCGCTTCAGCGCCGCCGCTGCATACGCGCCATCATCCACATGGCCGTGCGCTCCAGTGCCACCAGGGTGGCGGTGATGCCCACCGCCATGGCGAAGATCACCAGGTTCCCCTCGTCGCCGGCGCGGAAGGCGAAGGCGAGCGAGGTGGCCACGGCGGGGGGATGCACGGCGTCCAGCACGATCATGAGGAAGATGGTGACCACCATCGCCAGGCCGCCGGACGCGTACCCCGCCCCCAGCGCGTAGTGCGCCGCGAACCCGATCAGCGCCGCGAGCGACTGCGACATCACCAGCGTCCGCACCCGGTTGGTGCCGTGCTCCGGGTCCAGGTAGATCAGGAAGGCGCTGGACGCCAGCGAGGCGAAGAGGAGCCGCTGCTCGCTCAGCATCTCCACGAAGAAGAGGACGAGGAGCACGACCACGGTGGGGAGGAGCGCCAGCACCAGCTCGTGGCGCAGCGCCAGCCGGCGCCGCACGGAGCGGTCGGCGCCGGGCACCGGCTCGAGGCTTTCCAGGTTCGCGGACATGGCGGCCACTGGATCAAAAGCGGGGCCGCCGCGCCCGCAGGGGCGCGGGCCCGCTCACCCTACGCGGCCTCGTACGCGGCTCGCAGCCAGGCGATCAGCTCCCCGTCCGCCTCCTCCGCGGAGCTCACCCGCACCCGGTGCGACACCATCTCGCTGAAGCTCCCCGACAGCTCCAGCCGGCCGGTCGCCGGCGCGTCCTTCAGGTTGAGGCCGACGTCCAGGCGCGTGGCCGTGCTCGGCTGCACGATGCCGAACTGCTTCTTCCGCCGCAGGCTCACGTACGCCTTCTTCGGCGCGATCTCCACGTCCGGCCCGAACTGGCGCACCGCGTCCACGATGCGGTCGTAGACCGGGCGCAGGCCGGCCTTGGCCCCGGCGTACTGGGCGGCGACCGGGTCCGCGTCCGGCGCCGCGGGCGTGTCCGCTTCCAGTGCCGTCATGGCGACCAGGTTGGCGTAGCCGTGCGTAAGGCCGTGCTCGCTCTTGAGGTGGTCCAGGATCGCGCGGTGCTTGGCGTGGCCACTCTGCCGTGCGACCTGGACCCATTCCGCCAGCGGCTTGCCCGTCTTCTCCTCCAGGTTGCGGATCATGGAGCGCGTCGCGTCGGACAGTGAGCTCATGGGGGGTCGGAGGTTCAGGGGGTGGGAAGAAACCGGGCGACCGCTCGGCCGGCCAGACCCGGAGGGTTCAATCCAGGCGGATCGCGCCGAGGTATTCCCGGCGGAACTGCTCGTGCTGGGCCGCCTCCTGCGGAGTGCCCATGCCGTGCGTGGTCCCGGCGGCCATCCAGACGATGTCGTCCGCCGTGTCCAGGAGTTGACGGACCTCGTGCCCGGTGATGACGATCGCGCACCCCTGCCGGGCCATGCCCCGGAACGCGTCCGCGACCACCTCGGCGTCGGCGGGGTCGATGCCCGCGAACGGCTCGTCCGCAAGCAGGCAGAGCGGCGCGCGGATCCACGCCGCGGCGATCTCGGCCCGCCGCCTCTCCCCGCCAGAAAGCTCGGCGGGGGTCTGATCGAGCCGAGCGCCGATGCCGAGCCGCTCCAGGATCTCGCCGGTCCGGGATCCGCCGAAGCGCCACTCCACGGCACGGATCTGTTCCCGCACGGTGAGGCGCCTGGAAAGGAGATCGCGGTCCGGAAGATAGAAGAGCCCCCGCGCCGCCATCTCATGGAGCCGCGGGCGCAGATACGCACGGCCGGCGAACTGGACCACGCCGTGATCCAATCCCAACTGCCCCGCCCCGATCTTCAAAAGCGTGCTCTTCCCGCATCCGTTGCGCCCGAACAGCACCGTGATCTTCCCCGCTCTGCCCCAGACGGAGGCGGCCTTCAGGATCGTCCGCGACCCGAACGACTTGCCGATGGAGTCGGCCGCGAAGAGCGGTGGGGCGCGCACCTCAGTACGCCGCGACGAGGGCCTGGACACCCACGTCCAGCACCAGGGCGGCGAGCAGGGAGGCGGTCCAGAACCAGCCCGGCCACGCGCCCAGGTTGGCGGGCAGGAGTAGCTCGTGAGAGCGCCTGCGGTCCCACCACACCATGCCGGCCGCGAGCGCCATGAGTACGCCCCTCGTCGCCCAGGACGGGTGCAGCGCCAGGGCGACGACCTCCGCAGGCGGGAGGATGTTGAGCATCCCCGCGGTGCCCAAGAGAGCTCCGGCGTACGCGCTCCGGACCAGCAGCCAGGTCCCGAGGCTGCGGCGGATCACTTTCAGGAGGTAGGGCGGATACGGGAAGCGGATCGACGCCATGAAGTGCCGGGACACGGGATGTTCGGCTGTCGGCTCCCCCTGCCCGTTCCGAGAAAGTGGGCGTGGGTCGGCGTGTGGTCGGCCTGGATCGCCTGCTTCAGCGGGCTTTCGGGAATCGCGGTCGCCGCGAGGCAGAGCTATGCCGATGGAAGGTGTGAGCAGTCACGGGGGTCATTGCTGACGGGGGCCTGGAGTGGGATCGCCACCGAACGGCGCCGCTGCCGCGGACCAACAGTAGCGGATGGGACGCGTGTGGATCAAGGAAGATGTTGCACGCGCCCCCGCGTTTCCTACGCCGCGCGACGGCTGGGCACCGTGGCGCGACGCAGGGTCAGCACGAGCCGGCCGACGGCGCGGATCACCTCCTCGTCCCCCTCGCGCAGCAGCGCGGCCAGGATGTGCTTGCACACCCGCTCGCGCCACAGGTGGTCCCCGCAGTCGCAGCGCGGCTGGTTGGGCGTGCGCAGGTCCACCCAGTGCGGCTCGTCGCCGCCGCGCACGGCGTAGCGGCCGGGACCCACCTCGGTGACCTGCAGCACGATCCCGCGCTCCAGCCGCGCCAGGTCCACCCCGCCGGCGCGGGGGATGTCGATCATCGAACGGGCCATGGCTCCCCCCGGTTGCAGACGATAAGCTCCACGTCTGGTACACCGGAGACGGGTTCAAGTTTCGGTAAATCGCCGGTTTTCTCAAGGTTTACACCGCATACACGAGGGGCCGGCGGCACCCGCCGCCGGCCCCCGCGAGGAGCGCGTCCCGCCGCCGCTCAGTCCGCGCCGGAGCGCCGCGGGTGGCTGTGGCCCTGGTTCTTGGACTCGCCCGTCGAGTCCGCGTCGCGGTTGGTGCCCGACGTGGACGGGGTGTGCGGCTTGTCGTCGTGGGTGCCCTTGGGCGTGTGGCCCGTGGTGACGCCGCCGCCCTGCTGATGCCCTTCCTTGAGATCCGTCATCGTTCCTCCCGCTGCCGGTTGTGCGCGCTTGCGACTGGAGGCGGCGGGGAACGCAAGAGGTGTTCCCGCAACACGATACAAATCGCCACACCGGTGGCGCGCGCGAGCGGAAGGCGCGTGGCGAACGGGGGTGTTGCGCTCCGTGCGCGGTTGCCTTACAATCGCAGGAGAGCGCTGAAGAGGACGGAGCGGCCCGGACCGCCGCACCGTTCCGCACTGAGACGCGGGCCAGAGGAGGTGGGTCAATGAAGATCTGCGATCCGCGCGACGACGCCCCGCCCCAACGACGCTCCATCCGGAACGCCCCGTAGCTACGAGATGCTACGCGGGCGTTTTCTGTATCATCCACCCAGGGAGGTCGGGATGCTCGATTCCGGGATGATCAACAAGATCCAGAAGGCCAAGCAGTACGCATCCGAGCCGGAGCGGATCCACTTCGAAAGCCTTCGCGCCGCGATCGACGGGAACAACGGGAACCACCAGGTGGAGTTCACCGACGGGCACTGGCGCTGCGACTGCGGCTACTTCTCGCACCACCACGTGTGCAGCCACACCATGGCCATGGAGCGCGTCCTCGGGAAGATGGCACCGGCCGAGATCGACGCGGTCTAAAAGAAGGGGGGGCTCACACAGAGGCACAGAGACACAGAGGAGGGCTGCTCTGTGTCTCTGTGCCTCTGTGTGAGCCAGTCAGAACGCTCCGGCCTGGATCAGCGCGCCGCTGCCGCCCACGACCGGCAGCGAGAACGACGTTCCGGCGAGATCCACCGTCAGCCGCGTTCCCGCCCGCGGCGAGAGCGTGAACTCCGGGTCGCTGGACATGATCATGATCCCCAGCCGCTTTCCGGCCGGTATGATCTGATCGTCCGGCTCCAGGTCGAAGGTCAGGTCGTAGAACCTGCCAGGGACCAGCGGCTCGCCGCGCAGATTCGACTCGTAGACGCCGCCGCGAGCGAGGGACGCGTGGTTCTGGATGTCGGCCCACCCGAGCGTCACCAGGCCGGCGCGGCTGGCGTCGCCGATCCGCGTCGAATCGTAGGGCAGCGTCACGAGCCAGACGCTGAGATTCGCCGCGCGTCGGTCGGCGGCCACTCGCAACGTGACGCGCGGCGTGCCGGAGATGCGCAGGGAATCCCTGAGCGGCGCCGTGGCGAAGAGCAGGCGGTGTGCGGACGTCGGCGCGGCGGCGTTGGCGCTGCCGGTGACGGCGGGGTTGTCGAGGATGGAGCCGGTCCCGCGCGAGGCACGGAGGGCCAGCGGGGCGATGCCGTTGCCCCCCTGCGTGGGATGCAGCCGGACGTGCGCCGACCCGGGCGCCGGGAACGATGCGGACGGAACCGGTGCCGGCATCACGGCGCGCCGGCCCGGCGTGCGCACCCGGGCGGCGGCGGTGCTCGACACGATCCACACCGGCGGGTCGTTGCGGACGCCGTTCTCTACGCCGTACAGGTAGTGCGTGAACCAGCGGTTCACCAGTTCGAAGGGCGGATCGCCTCCGTGGCCGCCCTGGTGGAGGTACAGCGAGACGGGCAGCCCCCGCGCCTTCATGGCCTCGTAGATCCGCACGCTGTGCGACGGCATGACGTTGAAGTCGTTGAGGCCGTGCGCGAGCAGCACCGCCGCCCGGATCTTCCCCACGTGCGGCAGCAGCTCGCGCGACGCCCAGAACTCGTTGTAGTCACCGGTGGCGCGGTCCAGCCCCGCCGCGAACACGCCGCTCTTCCAGATGCGGTCGCACACGGCGCGCGTCGCGGGAGGGCCGCTGGCGATGAAGTCGTAGAGCACGTCCACGTCTTCGCCCAGGTACCCGCCGGGCGAGCGCACCAGCCCGTTCGAACGGTAGTAGTGGTAGTACGACGTGTTCGCGGAGACCGGGATGACCACTTCGAGCCCCGCGACTCCCGTCATGGCCGCGGCGAGCGGCAGCGTGCCCTCGTAGGACGTGCCGATCATCCCCACCTTGCCCGTCGACCACGACGTCGCCGACACCTGCTCGGCGCCGTCCGGGGTGGTGTACCCCCGCGCGCGGCCGTTCAGCCAGTCGACCACGAACCTCATCGCGGTGCGCTCCGGCGTGTCGCCCACCGTGGCGCATCCCTGCGAGCGCCCGGTGCCCGGCGCCTCCGAATGCACCACCGCGAAGCCGCGCGGCACCCACGTACCCACCAGGTCGTTCGAGATGCGCGTGCGGGTGGGATCGTGCCGGGGTCCGAGCATCGTGCCGCGCGGCGGCGAGGGCTCGCCGAGCTCCTGGCGCACGTCCCAGAACGCGAACGTGCGCGCCACCCCCGCGTAGTACGGGCTCGACCCGTACACCACCGGCACCTTCAGCCCCTCCGTCTCCGTCTGCCGGGGCCGCGTCACCGCCACGTGCACGCGGTCGTTGCGGCCGTCCCGGTCGGAGTCGAAGTCCGTTTCCACCCAGAGGTTCTGGCGGATCCACCGCGACGAATCGGCGAACGCCGGAACCGTCTGCGCCATGCCGTTCACGAAAACGGGGCGGGCCTGGGCGTGAAGCGATGCGGCGCAGGCCAGCGTGAGCGCGAGGGCGGCGCAGGCGCGGCGCGAGAGCGATTTAGTCATACGTCAACTTTATCGTCCGGGTCAGAGAACGGCAATCTCACACAGAGGCACAGAGACACAGAGAGGAGTCACGAGGCGGGGACGTAGGTCAGCCGGATCACGTCCTCCCCGATCCGGTCGTGGGCGACGAGGCGGAGCGGCGGCCGGGGTCCGGCGAAATACGGCTTGCCCTGACCCAGCACGACGGGGTGCAGGTAGATCCGGTACTCGTCGATCAGGCCCAGCTCGGTGAGGCTGTGCGCCAACTCGGGGCCGGCAACTTCGATCTCCCCGTCGCGCTCGGCTTTCAGCGCGCGGATCGCGCCCTCGAGATCATCCCCGACCAGCGTGGCGTTGGGGCCGACCGACTTCAACGAGCGCGAGACGACCCATTTCGGCTGCTTCCGCCACGCCGCCGCGAAGGCCTGTTCCTCCGCATCCCATTCAGGATGCTCGTCGTCCCAGTAGCGCATGACCTCGTAGATCTTGCGGCCGTACACGCTGCCCGCCTGCGCCTGGGCCTCCTCGATGAAGTGGCGGAAGAGCGTGGGGCTTGGCGCGAACTCCGTATGGTCGACGTAGCCGTCCAGGGACACGTTCATTCCGAACACGAGCTTTGCCATTCCCGCTCCCTTTGGATACGCGGCACATCCGCGCGATTCCGATTGCCTTATGGGCCGGTTGCAAGCTAGGCCGGGTGATTCTGTACCGCAATCGGACGCTGCTGTGGATGCGGGTCCCCGGATCGCACCGAGTTGCGCGGACGGCAGATTCGGTGGGAGGAGGAGCTAGGGCCCAGGCTTCCACTCCAGTAGCACGACCGTGCGTCCCAGCTCCGTGACCCGCCACCAGACGACATGCGGGCGTGTGGGATCCTCTCTGCGTTCTACCAGGCCGTTGTCCGCGAGCCAGCGAAGGTCGGTCCCGTCCACGGCGTAGAACACGGACCCGCGCTGCCGCCCGCACAGGCGGTTCGCGGCCTCCACGCGCGCGCCCAGCTCCCGCCCTGTCACCCATCCGCGCCCGCCGAAGTGGACCGGCACGGCCGTATCGTCGTAGGCCGCGCGGAGAAGTAGCAGTGCCCCCCTCTGGCGCGACGGCGCGTAGACGGCCGGCTCAGCTTCCGCCAGCCGGGGAGCCGGGATCGCCCGATGGGGTTTGAGGCCCTGCGCCCCCGCTACCTGCACGCCCCGCATCGTGATGCGATATACCCATTCGGATCGGACGCGGTTGGGGGCGCGAACGTCGGCGCGGTCCAGCAGCCCGCGCGCGTGCAGGCGCGGAAGCACCTCGAAGTACCCCCCGGCGGACGCCTCCTGCACGTCGTTCAGGTGCGCCCAGCCACGCACCCCCCGAAGCTGATACCCGGCGCGATCTGCGGCCAGTTGGCCCAGGAACAGGAGTGCGTCCCATTCCCGGCGCGTCCAACGCCAGCGACTTTCGGCCATACCGGGCAGCTCCGGGTGAGCGGTGGCGTTTGGGGGCACCCTGCCCCGGACGCCGAGTGTACCCGCGCCGCTCCACTGCGCATAGTCGCCAATGATGGCCGAACACACACGGAAACCGGCGCGGGCCGCACGCTCCCGTTGTGGGGGCGCGCGTGCTCCGCTCCCGCGCCTTCCAGCGTGTGTGTAGAAATGGCGTATTCTGGAAATACTGCACAACTGGCGTGAACGGTGCGCCCCGTCGCATATTCCGCCGCCGCTCTTTCGAAGGACAAAACCCCAGCCACAGGAACGGACTCCATGAAAGCACCTCGGCTCGCGCTTGCCCTGCTCCCCCTTGCCGTGCTCGCCGCCTGCGCGGATGGTGCGTCGATCACCGGCGCGGCTCCGTCGCAGCCGGCGCTCAACGGGGGCGGCTTCGGGTTTGGATCGGGTGGAGTGGTCGCTCCCGATACCACGACGGCCGGAACCGCCAGCACGGCCACAACGGATACCGCGACCACCTCAGTAGATGGGCGCGGCGGGTTTGGCTTCGGCTCGGGGGGCTGATCCTAGGACCTGCCCGACATAGTAAATTGCTGCAAATCGACGCCAGCTCCGTCACCCGAAGCGCGTAGCTCGCGAAGGCGGTCCACGAACAGCGCGCGGAGCGCAGCGGTGCGCGCCACAGGCGGCACCGGCGGCTGATCCCGCTCGCCACTCAGAACGCGCCGAGCCCGCCGCTGAGCCTCGCGCTCGCGGCGGCGCTCTGCCAGCTCCAGCGCCCGCGCGGCCAGCCGCCGGGCGCGTTCCTCTTCCCCCAGCAAGGCCGCGCCTTCAGCGGCGAGCACCAGGGCCGCAGCCGCGTACGAATCGGCGGTGGACTCCAGCAGCAACAGGTCCGCAATGGCCTCTGCGTGCCGTTCCCGATACCCGGCCCCCGCTGCCGCTTTCGCCACCGTGCCCAGGACGGCGGCACGCTCCCATGGCCGCACCAAGTGGGGCAACGTCGCGTCCAGCAGGTCCAGCGCGTCCATGTACGCGCCGTGACACGTGAGCAGGTACGCAACGTCATGCGCCAGGTACGGCAGGCGCGGGAAGCGGGCCGGGTGCAGTTCCAGCGCCAAGCGAGCGTGGCGCTCACCCACGTCGTACGTTCCGCACGAGCATTCCACGAGGAGCAAGTCGTGATGGGCCTTCGCGGCGTACGTCTTGTACCCCGCCCACACAGCCGCCCATTGTGCCCGATGGAACGCACGGCGGGCTCGCGTCAGGTGCCCCAGCTCGTACGCGAGGATCCCCATGCGCAGGTGAGCCCGGATGTACCATTCCCAATCGCGCATGCGGCGAGCGGTGCGGATCGCACGCGTCAGCCACACTTCCGCACGTTGATCTGCTGCCAGCGCGGTGCACGCGGAGCCCGCCACGGCGGCGGCGTGTGCGCTCGTCGGGTCGGCCAGGGCGGCGGCTTCCGCGAAGTGCAGCGCCGTCTCCGGCATGTGCTCACCTTCTGCCCATTCCGCGACGGCGAGGCATGCCGCGCACACGTCAGGCGGGGTCACAAGATCAGGGAACCGCACCAGGGCACGCAGGGTACGCAGCGCCGCCGCGACGGGCTCCGCGAGCGCTTCCCCAATCTCCAACGCGGCCTCCACGTCTTCCTGGCCCGCGAACAGGCCGCCACGGCTGCCAGGGGCGGCCAGGGCCCACAGCCGCACATCGCGGGCACGCTGCCAGAGCAGGAGGGCGAGCGGGGCGTCTGTCTCCCCCAGCAGAGTCGTTTCGTCGCGCGGCCAGACCGGGGCCGGCGGGTAGGCTGGGGCGCTCGTGGGCCGCTGGAGCTTGGGTCGCATGTGGAAGCGAGTAGGTGCGGTGCGTTTTGGCCCGTTCCGGCGGGCAGTCGTGTGCGCGCTTTCGTGAGTGCCCCGTCGCGACCCCCGCCGCGCCCGCTCTCTGGCTCGCTTTACGTGGCAACCCGCTTCCGGCCAACGCTCACACGTAAACACAGTGTACGGCGGGAGAGGTTCTTTCCGCCAGACTGTATCGTTGGCCGCATCTGAGCGGCAGGCTAGAGGCGGGGGCCCGGTGCGACGGGGCATTGCCCTTGTGCTCGTGTCTAGCAGCCGGCCGCTCTTCGCCGACTGCCCGCCTGCGACGGAGCCGCCCCGTTCCTTGGCTTCGATGCGGCGAAGGGCGTTCATCGCCCGCGCGCCACCCGCGATCATTCACCGCAGTCGGTGCTCCTTGTCCAAGAACACGCTCGCCGCAGCCGCACTTGCACGCTGGCATAGCGCACCAGAAACACGAAAGCCGCCCCGGGAGGGCGGCTTTCGAAGAAAGTAGCAGGGGGGGGGCTCGAACCCCCGACCTTACGATTATGAGTCGTACGCTCTAACCAGCTGAGCTACCCTGCCACTGCGAAGGGCCGGTCCGTGAGGACCGGCCCTCCGGTCGGAGCATAGCGGGGGCGGGATTTGAACCCGCGACCTTCGGGTTATGAGCCCGACGAGCTACCAGGCTGCTCCACCCCGCGATCAGTGCACACAATGTAGCCCCGCGCGGGGTGTGCGTCAAGGCCTGGCCGGCGCTTTCGCCCCCGCTTCCACGGGGACGAAGCGGTACAGGATCTCCCCCGCGCGGATCATCCCGAAGCGCTCGCGGGCGATGCGCTCCACGGCCGAGTCCTGGCGCTCCAGGCGCACGGCCAGGCGGCGCAGCGAGTCCACCCCGGCGCGCGTCTCGGCAAGGCGAACCTCGGCGGCGGCGCGCTCGCGGCGCAGGCGCACCAGGTCCCAGGCCGAGTACTCGCCCCCCCAGAGGGCGTAGTATCCGGCCACCAGCAGCGCGCCGCCGGCCAGCAGGCGGCGCGCGCCGCGCGGGCTCAGCGCCACAGCGTCCGTCCGGGGTAGCGGGCGGCCGACCCGAGCTCTTCCTCGATGCGGAGGAGCTGGTTGTACTTGGCCACGCGGTCCGTCCGCGACGCGCTCCCCGTCTTGATCTGCCCCACGCCCGTCGCCACGGCCAGGTCGGCGATGAAGGTGTCCTCCGTCTCGCCCGAGCGGTGGCTCATCACGGCCCGGTAGCCGGCGGAGCGCGCCATCTCGATGGACTCCAGCGTCTCGGTGAGGGTGCCGATCTGGTTGACCTTGATGAGGATGGCGTTGGCCACGCCTCGCTCGATCCCCTGCGCCAGACGCTCCGTGTTGGTCACGAACAGGTCGTCGCCCACGAGCTGCGCTTCCTTGCCGATGGCGTCGGTCAGCAGCTTCCACCCGTTCCAGTCGTTCTCGTCCAGCGCGTCCTCGATGGAGCGGATGGGGTAGCGGCGCGCCCACTCCGCGTAGAAGCTCACCATCTGCTCGGAGGTGAGGCGCTCGTTGGTGGACTTGTGGAAGACGTACGCGCCGTCGCGGTGCAGCTCCGACGCGGCCACGTCCAGCGCCAGCACCACGTCGTCGCCCGCGCGGTACCCGGCCTGCTCGATGGCGGTGAGGATCACGTCCAGCGCCTCCTCGTTGCTCGCCAGGTCCGGCGCGAAGCCGCCCTCGTCGCCCACGCCCGTGGACTTCCCCTGCCCGTGCAGCACCTTCTTGAGGGCGTGGAAGATCTCCGTGCCCATGCGCAGCCCTTCGGAGAACGAGTTGGCGCCCACCGGCATCACCATGAACTCCTGGAAGTCCACGTTGTTGGCCGCGTGCGCCCCGCCGTTCAGGATGTTCATCATGGGAACGGGGAGGATGTTGGCCAGCGGCCCCCCCAGGTACCGGTAGAGCGGGAGCCCGCAGTCCGCGGCGGCGGCGCGCGCGGCGGCCAGCGACACGGCCAGCAGCGCGTTGGCGCCCAGGCGGCCCTTGTTGGGCGTGTCGTCCAGGGCGATCATCGCCCGGTCGATCCCCGTCTGGTCGTACGCGTCCACCCCGCGCAGCGCTTCCGCGATCTCGCCGTTGACGTTGCCCACGGCGTTGCGCACGCCCTTGCCCAGGTAGCGCCCCTTGTCGCCGTCGCGCAGCTCCACGGCTTCGTGCTCGCCGGTGGACGCGCCGCTGGGCACCGCCGCGCGCCCGAATGCGCCGGAGGAGAGCACGACGTCTGCCTCAACGGTCGGATTGCCGCGCGAGTCCAGGATTTCTCGCGCGCGGATCTGATGGATGGTCGCCATGGATGCCGGGAAGCGGTTCGGCTGAGGTGCGTTGGGTGGCTCGGACAGTGGCGCGGAACGTAGGGAGGGACGCGCGGCGTGTCAACGGAAACGGGGTCTCACACGGAGGCACAGAGACACGGAGAGGGCTTGGTGTGGCGCGGGGAGGTCGAGCAAGGCGCCGCGGGTCGTGGGCACATCTTCCGTCTCGGCGCGGCAAAGGGGCCCTCTCCTCCCGACCTCCTCCCCCAAACCGCTGGGGGAGGAGGCGATTCCCACGGATCCATCCGTGTGGGCGCGATTTATCGCGCCCGCCCTTTCGGTGCGCTCCACACCCGGCTGCACGCTCGGATCCCGCAGGGGCAGCCCATGGGGGCCGAAGCGACGCCACCGGCTCGCCGCACCCGAAGTAGTCCCCTCTCCCATGGTGTTTATGGGAGAGGGTGGCAGCTGTAAGCTGCCGGGTGAGGGCCCCTCACCGCGCCGCGGCTAGATCCATCACCACGCCAGGCATCGCGGGCGGTTCGGGTGCCTCCGCGAGGGCGGCGGGGAGCGCTGCGGCGACGTCGCGGGGGAGGAGGCCCCTGCCCCGCCCCGCGAGCTCGGCGGCGCGGCCGGCGTAGAAGAGGGCCAGCGCGGCGGCTTCGCGGGGCGCGGTGCCGACGGCCAGGAGCGCACCCGCGACGCCGCTCAGCACATCGCCCATGCCGCCGGTGGCGATTCCGGAGTGGCCGGCGACGTTTACCAGTGTGGGGGTGCCCGGCTCGGTGACCAGCGAGGGATTTCCCTTGAGGAGCACCGCGCAGTGGAAGCGCTCCGCGGCTTCGGCGGCGGCGGCGAAGGGCTCGGCCGTGATGGCGGAGACGGGGCGGTCGAGAAGGCGGCCCATCTCGCCCGGGTGCGGCGTGAGGAGGAGGGGGCGCTCGATCTCGTCGCGGAGGCCGGCGTTCCGAGCGAGGAGGGTCAGGGCGTCCGCGTCCAGGAGGAGCGGGGCTTGGCCCGGAGCGAGGCGGCGGAGGAGGGCGAGGGACTCTTCGTCCGTACCCATCCCAGGGCCCGCGACGACGGCGTCGGCGGATGCGGCGAAGTCTTCCGGGAGGGCGTCGCGGTCCAGGTAGAGGGCTTCGGGGATGGCGCCCTGCAGGATCGCGCGGTTGGCGCCGGGGGAGACGAGGACGGCGTACCCCGCGCCGGTGCGCAGCGCGCCCATCCCGGCCAGGACCGCGGCGCCCGCCATCCCCGCGCGGCCCGCGACGATCAGCACCCGGCCCATGCTCCCCTTGTGCGCGTTCGGCGCGACGGCGGGGAGACGGCGGGCGGCCCACGCTGGCGTGATCAGCTCGGCACCGGCCGTCGCCAGCGGGGCGAATCCCACCTCCACCGCCACGATCCTCCCCGCGTGCTCGCGGCCGGGGAAGAGGAGGAGCCCGCGCTTGGGGGCGCCGAAGGTGACGGTGAGGGCGGCTCGGAGCGCCGGGCCCGGTGCGGCTCCCGTGGTCAGGTCGATCCCCGAGGGGCCGTCCAGCGCCACGACGGGGACGGCGCTGCGGGTGATGGCCTCGATGGCCGTCGCTTCGGGCTCGCGGGGGGCGCCGCGCGCGCCGGTGCCGAGCAGTCCATCGACCACCACCGCCGCCCCCGCGAGCACCGCCTCCAGCTCGGCGTCCGGACGCACATCCACCTTCCACCCGTGCAGGAGCATGGAGTCGGGCGGACGCTTCCCAATCGATACCGCCACCACCTCGCGCCCCCACGCACGCAAAGTACGCGCGACGACCAGCGCGTCGCCGCCGTTGTTTCCTCCGCCCACCACGGCGACCACACGGCCAGACGGAAAGAAGCGCTGCACCAGGGCGGCGGCGGCACGGCCGGCGCTCTCCATCAGCACGCGTTCGGGGATTCCCGTCTCACGAATGGCCGCCGCGTCCCAGGCGCGCATCTCGTCGGCGCCGAGGACGGGGACGCGCTCGTGGGCGCGAAAGCGGGACATCAGGTGGGGAGGAGCTACTTGTAGCTCTGGCCGATGGTGCGGCCGAAGCTGATCTCGCCGTTGTCGATGCGGATGTTGAAGCCGCACTCCGGGTTGGAGCAGACCCAGGCCTTGTACGTGATCGGCGCGCCGTCGCGGCCATAGTCGGAGAGGGGGACCAGCAGGCCCTCGTTGCACTTCCTGCACTGCGGGAACTCACGTCCGTCCGGCATGGCGCACCCCCTCCCCTTGCGTTGGACCCACTCCCCACGGCCACCGGCCCCGCGCCCGCGGGGGCCGAACCGCGCCGCAAGGGCTGTTCCAGCTACGAGGCGGTGAGGAAGCCGCGGCAGGGGCGCCAGGGGTAGTTGGACTCGAACGCGTCCGCGAAACAGAAGATGCCGTCGAACTCCGTGAGCGAGTCGCCGTCCTGCTTCACCAGGACGCCGCACTCCACCAGCGCGAAGACGATCTCGCCGAAGTCGCGGGTGCCGCGGATGCCCCAGAACTCCAGGACGTGGCGGGCCATGAGGCCGTAGCGCTCCAGCGCGAGGTCGCGGCACCCTTCGGCCAGCTCGCGGCCGCTGATGTGGCGCGCCTCCCCCACCCGTTCGATGGTGAAGTGCAGGGCGGCGAGGACGAAGAGGTAGGCGGTGTCGTGGTACGCCGGGAATTGCTTCCGCAGGCGGTCCATGATGGGTTCCGCCAGCACGGATCCCTCCATGCGCGGCTCTCCTGAGGGCGATGCTGTGCCGGACGCGGGCGCGCGCGGCAGAACGAGGTGTGCGGCCTGCGCGGGCGCGGCGTGACCCCCCGCCGTCCGCGCGTTCCTGCATGAATACGCCGCTCAGGATTCCGCGTTCCGAAAGAGCAAACTTTCCCCGATCCGCTCCGCCGCCAGCGCCCCCGCAGTGGACTCGCGGAGCTCGTCCCGCAGCGCGCCTTCCGCCCCCGCGGGGACGCTGAACTCCACCGTCCCCGCGTTTCCCTCGGGCGCGTAGCCGTGCTCCACCTCGGCCGCCGCCGCCCGCTCCAGCGCCCGCATCACCGCCGACGTGTGCTCGTACGGGTAGCGCACGGCAAGGCGCACCGCCACGGTGCCGGCGCGGCGGGGCGCGGCTTCCAGCGCCTCGGCCGCGGCGTCGCCGTACGCGCGCACCAGCCCGCCCACCCCCAGCTTGGTGCCGCCGTAGTAGCGCGTCACGACGACCACGCAGTCCACCACCCCCGCCCCGTCGATGGCGGCCAGGATCGGCGCGCCCGCGCTGCCGTTGGGCTCCCCGGCGTCGTTGGCGCGGTGCACCCCGTTCCGCATCCGCCACGCGCTGCAGTTGTGCGTGGCGTCCCACATCTCCCGCTCGCGCGCGGCCAGCCGGGCGCGCGCCTCCGCCTCGTCCCCCGCGGGCGCCGCGAGGGCCAGGAAGGTGGAGCCCTTGATGCGCGTCTGCGCCAGGCCGTCGCCGGCGAGCGTGACGAAGGTGTCCATCAAAAAAATCTCACACAGAGACACAGAGGCACAGAGACGAATTCATCTCTGTGCCTCTGTGTCTCTGTGTGAGCCATGCCGTACTAGAGCCAGCTCCGCGCCGCCAGGGCGACCACGAGCACGCCCAGCACGCTCATGAAGTCCAGGCGGAACACCACCGGGCCCAGGGTGATCCCAAAGGCGACCAGGTCGACGACCAGCGGCCCGAAGGCGGCCGAGACCGACGTGGTGAAGAAGGTCCGCGCCGTGCTGTCCGGCGTGAAGCGGACGACGAGCTCGGAGAGCAGCGCCCCCAGGATCAGTCCCAGCAGCACCACCAGGAGCAGGCGCCCCGCGCGGCGGCGTGTCACCACAGTCATCTCACCTCCCCCCGACCCCCGTGAACGGTTGCACCTCTCGAACGCCGCGCCGTTGCAGGCAAATGCCGTTCCGTCAACGGCGCCGCTCCACCGCGTGGGCGATGCTGGCGCGCAGCGCGTCCAGCGCCGCCCCCTCCGGCAGCCCGGCCAGCGCCTCCTCGGCGCGGGCCGCGCATTCCATGGCCGCGTCGTGCGCATACTCCAGACCGCCGTGCGCGCGCACCAGCTCCACCACCCGCGCGATCCCCTCGTCGCTCGGCTCCGGATCGCGAAAGAACGCGTCCACCTCCGCCCGCGCGGCCGGCGAGAAGCGGGGGAGCGCGGCGATCAGCGGCAGCGTCACCTTGTGCTCGCGCAGGTCCAGCCCGCTCGGCTTCCCCGTCTGCTCCGCGTCGGCCGTGTAGTCCAGCAGGTCGTCGGCGATCTGGAAGGCCAGCCCCAGCTCGCGCCCAAAGGTGCGGAGCTGCTCGCGGTAGGCGGGCGCGCCGGTGAGGGCGCCCAGCTCGCACGCGGCCGACATCAGCGACGCCGTCTTGCTGTCGATCAGCCGGTAGTAGTCCGCCTCGCCGAAGTCCAGCGCGTCGTGCGACGAGAGCTGGCGCATCTCCCCCACCGTCATGGCGTTGGCCGCGTCGGCCAGCACGCGGATGGGCTCGATCTGCCCCAGGCGCGTGATCTCGGTGATGGAGCGCGAGTACAGGTAGTCGCCCATGATGATGGCGACCTGGTGGCTCCACAGCGCGTTCACCGTGGGCATCCCCCGGCGCAGCACCGAGTGGTCCACCGCGTCGTCGTGCACCAGCGTGGCCAGGTGCACCAGCTCCACCACCGCCGCCAGCGTCTCCGCCTGCGGCGACGGGCGCCCCTCCAGCTCGTCGCACAGGAGGAGGAGCCCCGGGCGGAACAGCTTCCCGCGGATCTTGGCGAGGTACGCGTTGACCTCCTCCACCGGGGCGAAGTCCGACACGACGATGCGCCGGATCTCGTCCACCACGGCGTCGAGCCGTTCGCGGATGGGAGCCTGGATGTCGGAAAGGCGGGGCGGTGCCGTGCGCAGCGTCATGCGGGGGAGAGCCTTGGATTTGCCTGCCGGAATCGCCGCAACCTAACCGCGGCGCCCGGCGGTGTCAAAATTCCGAGGCCCGCCCCGCGCCCCGCAGCGCTTCGGCGCGCCGCGCGGCGTCGCGGAAGCGGATGTCCACCGACAGCACGCGCTCGTACAGCTCCACCGCCTGCGCCGTGTTTCCCAGCTCCTCGTGGCTGCGCCCGAGGTGGTACAGCACCCCCACCAGCTCCGCGTCGCCCACGTTGGGGAGGCGGAGCGCGCGCTCCAGCACGCGGCTGGCCACGGGGTACTGCCCCTTCTCCACGAAGCACTGCCCCAGCAGCTCCAGCGTGGCCAGCGGGTTGGAGCCGCCGCGCAGCGCCACCTGGAACTCGGCGATGGCCTCGTCGGTCAGCCCCATCTCCATGAAGGCCAGCCCCAGGTCGTAGTGGCTGGACGAGTCCTCCGCCTCGATGTTCTCCGCGACCTTTTGGCGGAAGTGGGCCAGCATGTCCGCGAAGTCGCGGTCCTCGTCGCCCGTGGGCTCCTTCTCTTCCACCACGAAGCGCGTGGTCTGCTCGCGCTCGTCCGGGTCGCCCAGGATCAGCGAGCCCAGGTCCACGTACTCGTTGGCGGGCGGGGGCGGAGGAGGGGGCGGCGGCGGGGGCGCGGCGCGGCGGGCCGCCTGGGCCATGGCCTCCAGCGCGGCGCGTGCCTCCGGGTTGTACGACTCGATCTCCAGCACGCGCCCGAAGACGGCGCGGGCCTTGTCGCGCGAGCCCGTGGTGTCGAAGTACCTGGCCAGCGCCAGGTACGCCTCCACCATCGACGAGCGGTCGCCGGACTTGAAGGCGTACTCCACCCGTTTCTGCAGCAGCACGCCGTCGCCGGGGTGCAGGCGGATCAGCTGCGAGATGGGCCCCACGGCCTCGCGGTAGAGCCCGCGCACGGCCAGCGCCCGGTGCGCCTCGTCCAGCACGCGCTGCACATCGCCCTCGGCGCCGCGCTCGTGCAGCAGGTCCACCAGCGCGTCGCGGGCGGCGGCGTCCTCCGGGTTCGTGGCCACGCGCGCCTGGAGCTGCTCCAGCGGATCGCGCGCGGGAGGAGGAGGAGGAGGCGCCGGGTCGATCCTGGGAAGGTCGACCGCGCCGAAGTCGCTCCCCATGTGCAGCAGGGGAAGCTCGTCGCCGTCGCCGTCCGCGTCCAGCGAGGTCCCGTGGTCGATCAGGGGAAGCGCGTCGTCCGCCTCGCCGAACGCGGGCTCGTGGCCGATCAGGGGGAGCGCGCCGTCGTCCTCGTCCGCGTCGGGGGCGATGAGAGGGAGCGGATCGTCGTCCAGGCTCACCTCGCCGTACGCGGAGGGGTCCGCGGGCGGGCCCATGTCGAAGTCGAGCAGCGGGAGGGCGTCCTCGTCCTCTTCCTCCGCGGCGGGCTGCGGCGGCGGCGCGGGGGTGGAGTCCGGACGGCTGAAGTCCATGGAGACCTCCAGCCCCTCGATGGCGGAGACCTCCAGGAGCCCGTCGTCCGCGTCGCGCCCGGGCCCGAACTCGATCTCGGCGGGCGGCTCGGCGCGGGGCTCGGGGGCGGGCGGCGCCGGGAGCGGGTCCGCGATGTCGACGTTGCCCGCGTCGAACACGCCGTAGTCGTCCGCTGCGGGAGCCTCTTCGGCGCGGGCGAGCGGCTCGGTGCTGGCGTTGGGGTCGGTCGCGCGGATCTGCTCGCGCACCGCCTCGGCGGCGTCCTCGTCGCCGTTGCGCACGAGGGGCGCGAGCAGGGCGCGGAGCTGCTCCACGGCCTCGCCGCGGCGCCCGTGGGCCAGGAGCTGGTCCGCCAGCAGCCGGCGCACCTCCACGTCGTCCGGCGAGAGCTCCGCGAACTCCTTGAGCGCGGCGAACGAATCGTCGATCTTCCCGGCGCGGCGCATCCGGTCCGCGTACTCCAGGAAGTTCTGGCGCGCGTCGGCCAGGAACCCCTTGGCAGCGCTGATCTGCCCGAGGCGCCGGTAGGTGGCGATGCGCCCCGGCACCAGCCGCAGGATCTTGCGGCACAGCGCGATGGCGTTGTTGTACAGCCCGACTTCCACGTACGCGTTGACGGCCGCCTCGTACGCATCCACCGCCTTCTCCGTCTCGTTGAGGCGGAGGTGCAGGTCCCCGATGCGGTTCCACAGGGCGATGTCGACCTCGCCCCCTTCCGGGCTCTCCAGGATCTGGCGGTAAGCGCCGATCGCTTCACGCCACTGGTCCCGCTGCTCATAGGCGCGAGCCTGGTCCCTCAGCTTTCCGATGTTCGCCATGAGTGTGGGACGGAGAATTCCTGCTACTGCCCGAGCGGCTGTGTGATACGTTGCGAAGATAGCGGGGGCCGCAAGGGTTGCCAACGGCAGTGCCTTGGAGTGCGTCCGTACAGCCGGAACCGAGAAGGCTGCGGCACGCTCAAGGGGCCCTCACCCCCCCGACCCCCCTCTCCCAATAATGGGAGAGGGGGGCGCACTCCAGCCATCCAGCCTCACCCCGGGGATCGAGAGGGCCGCGGCTCGGCAGAAGCCGCTTCGTCGCACGGTTCCGTGGAAATCGCCTCCTCCCCCAGCTGTTTGGGGGAGGAGGTCGGGAGGTGAGGGCCCTCCGTCAGCCCGCGCCGATCCCTCACCGCCATCTGCCGTACGCACCTACGCACTTTCGTCATCCCACCACGCGTACTCCGCCCTTCCACACGCCGGCCACGACGGGAGCGGCGAGGCGGTAGGGGATCTCGCCCGCGGAGGCGCAGCGCCAGAGCACGAGATCGGCCGGGGCGCCGGGGGCCAGCGTGCCGCGCCCGTCCGCCAGCTCCAGCGCGGCGGCGCCGCCGGCGGTGGCGGCGCGCAGGGCTTCGGCGGGGCTCATCCCCATGCGCGAGCAGGCGGCGGTCATCACGAAGGGAAGGCTGGGCGTGGGCGACGAGCCCGGGTTGAAGTCCGTCGCCAGGGCCACCGTGGCGCCGGCGTCCAGCAGGGCGCGCGCGGGGGCGAAGTTGGGGCGGCCCAGGAAGAAGAGGGTGGCCGGGAGCAGCGTGGCGACGGTGCGCGAGCCCGCCAGCGCCGCGATCCCCGCCTCCGACACGTCGCCCAGGTGGTCCGCGGATGCGGCGCCCAGCTCCACCGCCAGCTCCGCCCCGCCGCTCCCCTCCAGCTCGTCCGCGTGGATCTTGGGGCGCAGGCCGTGGTCCAGCCCCGCGCGCAGGATGCGCTCGCTCTGCGCGCGGTCGAAGACGCCGGGCTCCATGAACACGTCGCAGAAGCGCGCCAGCCCCGATTCCGCCACCGCGGGGATCATCTCCTCCACCAGGAGCTCCACGTACGCGTCGCGGCGATCGCGGTACTCGGGCGGCACCTCGTGCGCACCCAGGAAGGTGGGGATCAGCTCGATGGGCTGCAGCGAGGCGAGGCGGCGGATGGCGCGCAGCGTCTTCAGCTCGTCCTCCGTCGCGAGGCCGTAGCCGCTCTTCACCTCGGCCGTGGTGACGCCGTTCGCCAGCAGGTCACGCAGGCGCGGGAGGGACAGCTCCACCAGCTCGTCCTCCGAGCGGGCGCGCAGGTCGCGCACCGAGGCGTTGATGCCGCCGCCGCGCCGCGCGATCTCCATGTACGGCACGCCCTGGGAGCGCAGCGCGTACTCGTCCGTGCGCCAGCGCCCAAAGACGGCGTGGGTGTGCGAATCCACCAGCCCCGGCGTCAGCGTGCCCCCCGCGCAGTCCACCTCCGCCGCGCGCGGGAAGCGGGCGCGCAGCTCCGCCTCCGGGCCCACCTCCACGATGCGCCCGCGCTCCACGGCCACGGCGACCCCCTGGCGCGCGGCGGCGGGGTCCGCGTCCTCCGCCTGGCGCGGGGGGCCGGAACAGGCGGCGACTTCGGCGGCGCGTACGAAGAGCGTTTGCATCGTTGAGACCTGTAATTGGCTGGGTTCTTGCTCGTGCGCCTGGGCGTGACATTCTGGCGGGGCGCCGCGCGCCGCGTCAACCAGCCCTCCACAACGTCCGGAGATCCATGGTCCAGGTACCGACGACACCCCCCTCGGAACGCTACCCGGGGCGCCCGCCGGAGGGGCGCATCGTCGTCATCGCGCCCACCCGCGCCGCCTGCGAGACCATCGAGCTGGGCGTGCAGCTCACGGGCGTGGAGACCATCATCAACCGCGAGCACGGCGCTGAGCTGAGGGAGCTGGCGGGCGCAGGGAAGGGCTTCGGGATCGTGGCCGGCACCGGCACGGGGAAGACGCTGGCCATCCGCCCCATCGCCGAGGCCATCGTGGGCCCCGAGCTGCGCGTGGGCGTGGTGAACCGCGAGCGCGAGGCGACGCCCGAAACGCCGAGCTGGAACGTGGTGATCGTGACCACCGGCATCGCGCGGCGCTGGCTGCAGGACAAACTGATCGACGCCAGCGACGTGGTGATCGTGGACGAGATCCACCAGACCTCGGCCGAGCTGGAGCTGTGCCTGGCGCTGGCCAAGCGCGCCGGTTGCCGATTCGTGTGGCTCTCCGCCACCGTGGACCCGACGTTCTACGCGGAGTACCTCAGCTCCGCCACCGTCATCGAGAGCTCCGCGTTCGACCCGGAGAAGGCGGCGACGGTGCGGATCTCCAACACGCTCAACCCCGGTGCCTTTTTGGGCGACCGCTTCATGCGCCACGTGCGCAAGGAGAAGCGGGGCGTGGCCGTCTTCGTCCCCACGCGCGCGGGGACGGAGCAGACGGTAAAGGCGGTGGCCGAGCGCTACCCGGAGATGCTCACCGAGTTCTACCACGGCGGCGAGCCGGTGGCGAAGCTGCGCCCCTTCCTGGAGGGCGAGGGCGCGCCGCACCCCTTCGTCCTTTCCATGACGGCGGCCGGCCAGTCCGCGCTCAACATCCGCGGGCTGGACACGGTGGTCATCGAGGACGCGCAGTTCACCACGCTGGTGGAAAAGGGCCGCAGCGTGCTGACGCGCAAGCCGCTGGGCACCAACGAGATCCTGCAGATGGCGGGGCGCGTGCACGGCCGCGTGGCGGACGGCGAGGTGTGGATCCTGAGCGAGCGCGACATCGACTTCGGCTCGCTGCGCCCCACCGCGCCCAACTTCCAGCTCGCCGGCGACCCCGAGCGCGTGGCCATGACCTGCGCCGACATGGGCGTGCGCGCCGACGAGCTGGACCTGCCGGTGCCGCTGGACCGCATCGCCTACCGCCGCGCGGTGGAGACGCTCACGCGCCGCGGCCTCATCGCCAACAACCGCCTGACGGACTACGGGCGCAAGGTGGAAGTGCTCCCCGTGGACCGCCCCTGGGGGGAGCTGCTGGTGCAGGCGGAGGAGCGGATGGTGCCGCTGGTGGCCGCGATGGCCTCCATCGACTCGCTGCACCGCATGCTGCGCCAGCAGGACAACGACATCAGCGCGTACATCGTCCCCGGCAGCGACCACCTGACGGCGTACCGCATCTACCAGGACGCGCTGGCCACCAACGGCACGCTGGGCCAGGTGTACGGCCTTCCGCGCCACGTCTTCGACGCGGAGGCGCTGGCGGAGTGGGCGGACGAGCGGGGGGTGCTGGTGAGGTCCATCGAGGACGCGGCGCTCGCCATCGCCTCCATCTTCCGCTCGCTGGACCTGGAGCTCCCCCGCACCCTCCCCCCGCTCAACCGCGAGCTGGAGAGCGCCTGGCAGGAGCTGCTGGCCCGCGTGATGCCCTTTTCGCTGGTGATCGACGAGGAAACGTCGTGGGGCGAGGAGGTCCGCGTTTCCAAGACCAGCGTGTGCGGCACCTGGGGCCCCGTGGCGGGGGAGATCAACTTCTTCGCGGACCGCTTCGGCAAGGCGCGCGGCTCCATCGCGGGGACGCAGCTTCCCTTCAAGCTGCTGCTGAAGCACGCCGTGCGCGCCGAGCCGGAGGTGGTGTACGACGCCAGCCACCGCCGCCACCCCCTGCGGCTGCGCAGCATGGTGGAGTACAACGGCTTCGTGCTGGACTCCGAGGACCAGCCCATCGACGGCTTCCCCGAGGAAATGGAGGAGGCGTGCCGCCGGGCGCTGGCCGCGGCCGTGATGGCGGGCGAAGCGTTCCACAAGGACGCGGCGGCCAACCGCGACGCGCTCCGCCAGCTCCGCCAGGTGCACCGCAAGTCGGGCGGCAAGGCGGGGGTGAGCGAGGAGTCGATGATCGAGACGATCGCGGCGCAGCTCACCGGCGTGCGCTCGTACGCCGACTTCCTGGAGACGCCGCTGCGCATCGAGGCGGACTCGCTGGTGGACCCGGCGGAGCGCGAGCGGTGGATGTCGCTTCCGGACCACGTGTACCTGGAGGGCCGCGAGTACCCGCTGGACTACGCCTTCGACGACGGCACGCCCATCGTGCGCGCGCGCATCCCGGCCAAGATCCTCAACTACATCGACGAGGAAGACGTCCCGGAGTTCGACCGTCCGCTGCACTGGACGATCACCCGCGGCAAGCGCCCCGAGATCCGCGTCGCCACGCTGGAAGAAGCGCGTGACGCGATGCTGCGCGAGCGCCCCGAGGCCCCTCCGCACCGCCCCAAGCGCGGCGGCGCCGACCGTGACAAGGAGCCGCGCCGCGGCCGGGGCCAGGGGCGCGGCCGTGGCCACCCTCCCCGCGCCGAGGAGGAGGGCCCGCGCCGCAAGGGCCAGCGCGCCCGCACCGGCGGCCGCCACAAGGGCGGCCGCCGCAGGGGATAGGGGCTCACACAGAGCCACAGAGGCACAGAGATGACTTCATCTCTGTGCCTCTGTGTCTCTGTGTGAGCCCTGTTTTTATTTACGGAACTCGTACAGCGACTCGATGCCGAAGAAGGGATCCGCCACGTCCATGCTGAGCTTCCCGCGGAAGAGCGTGGCGTCGGGGTTGATGTCCACCTCCGAGCTCCCGGACGGGGTCAGGGTCAGCGTGCTCCCGTCCAGGCTGTAGCTCCCCGACGCCGTGAACGTCTCCGTGTCCGGGGGGAACCGGCCCCGGGTCTCGGTGATGCGGTACGTGCCGCTGAACTGGTAGGTGCTCCCGCTCTCCACCAGCGTCATCCTGGAGCCGAGCAGCTCGAAGCGGATGTCGAAAACCGCACCCGACTGCGCCGTCGCCTGGCCCTCGTAGAGCACCACCGGCACCGTCTTGCGGGTCGTCTGGCCGTTGTCCAGCGACGACACGATACCCGCCACGAGCGTGTACTCGCCGCCTACGGAGGTGTCCGTCCCCGTGCTGTCGCCGCAGGCGGCCACGAGGGTGAGCGCGAGCACCAGCAGGCCGCGCGCGGAGAATGAGGAGAGCTTCACGATCGGCTCCAGTGGTGGGTGGCCCGCGCCGCGGAGGAGCGGCGGCTTCCGGCTCTGCCCTCAATCATAGCCGCACCGCCGCCAAAACTGCAATCTCACACAGAGGCACAGAGGCACAGAGAAAAACCCCGGACCCTTGACTCAGGCTCCATTCACGTCCAATATGGTCACGGATGGTGTCCCTTCCGCACCTTTAAGGCCGTTACAGAGGAGGATCTTGTGACCGCAAGCCGTCGGCGTACGCCCACGAAGTGGCTGCTGTGCAGCGTCGTCCTGCTCGGCGCGTGTTCCGAATCGCCCCCGGGCGGTGCCCGCAACGATCCTCTCAGCCCCGCACCGGCCGCCGCAGGGCGCCGCGCGCTGTCGCCCGAGATGCGTGCGCATACGGGGCTCAGCCATTCTCCCGAAGCTGCCGACAAGGAGGCATACGCCGCGAGCTTCCGTCGCCACTACCCGGCCCAACTCCGTGCACAGGGCGTCTCCGGTGCCGCGCTTGTGGAGGTCTACATAGACGCTGAGGGCCGGGTTCGGGAAGTAGAGGTGGTCCCACGTCCCGCATCCTCCTCGCACCAGACTCACCGGGCGGTGCTTCAGGACCGTGGCACCTCACGCGTGGTGGACCTCAACTATCGTCCGGAGTTCGGGCCCGCTGCGCAGGCCGTCCTGCGTGAGACGCGCTTTCTTCCGGCGCTGAAAGACGGGAAAGCCGTGCCCTCCAGGTTCCGCATGACCCTGCAGTTTACGCCGCCGACCAACCCGTGAGCCAACGATGCCGAGACCCAAGCATACGAAGCCGCACTGGATCGTCGCCACGTCCGCGGTTCTGCTGGTGTCGACCGTCGCGGGAGCACAGGGGTTCAGTTGTATCGACGCCTGCCTGTACGCAATCGGCCGCTACCACACGGTCGAAGGGAAAGAGTACTCACTGTCACACTGCAGTTCGATCTACCATGACGGCCATCACCATGTCGACTGTTACTATGTCGGCTAGGTAACCGCATCTCACACAGAGACACAGAGGCACAGAGATGAAGTTCTTCTCTGTGCCTCTGTGTCTCTGTGTGAGCCCAAAGCAGTTCTATTCGAACATGTCCCAGGCCGCCCCCATGTCCTGCTTGGAGAAGACACGGAAGGCGGTGAGCGTGTTGGTGCGCTCGATGCCGGTCACCTGCGCGATCTCCTCGGTGACGATCTCGGCGATGCGCTGGTACTCGGCGACGCGGACGACGGCGATCAGGTCGTAATCGCCCGAGACGGAGTAGACCTCGGCGACCCCGTCGATGCCGGCGATGCGGCGGGCCAGGGCGGGAACGTCGCCGGGGACGGCGCGGATCAGGACCACGGCGGCTACCATGCGGATCTCCGTTGGTTCGGGTTCAGGGAGCGGGCACCGGCGCGCCGGCGGGGCCGGCCGGCACGGGCTCGCGGCGCGGGAGGAGCCAGAGGCCGAGCCCCAGTAAAAAAGGCGCCAGCACGAGCGGCAGGGTGGCCGGCCGGTCGCCCGCCAGCGCGAAGCGGCGCACCTCCGGCTGCCACAGGAGGAGCACCACGATGCCGTTGTTGACGAAGTGCATCAGCATGCTGGCGAACACCGAGCGCCCGCGCCACGCCACGTACCCCATCAGCACGCCGATCCACGCCGTCGGCAGGAAGCGGATCGCCGTCTCGTTGGACACGTGGAAGGCGCCGAAGACCAGGGCCGATACCGCCACCGCCCGCGCCATCGGCAGTTCGCGCCCCAGCGACTGCAGCAGGACGCCGCGGAACACCAGCTCCTCGCACACCGCCGGCGTCGCCGCCACCAGCAGCAGGAGCCAGAGGGCCCGGCGCGCGTCGGTGGCCGTCACCAGCTTCTCCAGCCCGCCCAGCGCCTCGGCCGCGGCCGGGAAGAGCTGGAGCTGCATCCACCCGATCCCCCACCCCAGCGGGATGCCGCCCAGCGCGATCAGCAGCGCCGCCGCCACCGTGCGTCCCGACGGGCGGCGCAGCGCCAGCGTGCGGCGGGCGTCGTAGGGCCCGGCCACCGCCAGCAGCACGGCGGGGACGCCCAGGATCAGGATCTCCGAGAGCAGCAGGCCCCGCTCTCCCAGCCCCCCCTGCAGCGCGGCGCCCAGATGGAAGTAGAGGAGCGCCACCACCGCGATGAAGGCGAACCCCTGCGCCGGGGTGGGCACGGCGCGCTCCCCCGCGCGCCAGCCGCGCATCCGCGCCCCCCACCCGCCGCGCGATCCCGACCCCGAGCCGAAGAGCACGTCCTCGCGCCCGAACGCGCGCGCGGCGAAGACCAGCGCCAGCGCTGCGTACGCCACCGACGCGCCGAACGCGATCAGCGAGGGCTCCAGCCGCGCGGTCCCCGACATCAGGTCGCGGAAGAGGAGCGCGACGCCCGCCACCGGGAGCGCCGCGATCAGCGGGGTCGCCTCGATGCCGGGGAGCCCCACCAGCATCACGGGGATGATCACCGCGAACTGCACGGGGGTGAGCGCGTTCTGCGCCTCCTTGAACGACTGCGAGCGGACGGCGATCCCCAGGAAGAGCGCGGAGAAGAGGATCGCCAGCGGGACCAGGCCGGCCAGCACCAGGAGCGCGGAGCCCCAGGGCAGGGAGAACTGCAGGTTGGCCGCCTTGGCGAAGCGGAAGATCCCGGACTGGAAGGTCAGCAGCATGCTGAGCAGGTTGACCGTCGCCGCCGTCATCGCCAGCAGCGCCACCGCCAGGAACTTCCCCGCCACGATGTCGCGCGCGGGGACGGGCGCCGTCAGCAGAGTCTCCAGCGTGCCGCGCTCCTTCTCCCCCGCCGCCAGGTCGATGGCGGGGTAGAACGCGCCCAGCAGCGTCATCAGCACCAGGATGCCGGGGAGGAAGCGGCCCAGCGCGTACCCCCCCGCCTCCTGCGCCGTGGCCACCGACGAGTCCGCCACCGCCAGCGGCGCGGCGAAGCTCTGCGGGAGTCCGCGCGCGGCCAGGCGCCGCGCCAGCAGCGAGTCGCCGAACGCCGCGAGCCGCTCGCTCACGATCTGCCCCGCGCGGCGCGAGCGGTCGTCGGACTCGTCGAAGAGCACCCGCACGGCGCGCGTGTCATCGGTGCCGGCCGCGCCCTGCACCACCACGGCCGCCTGCACGCGCCCCGCCCGCAGCGCCGCCGCCGTGGCGTCTCCGGCGGGGGCCAGGCGCAGCAGGGAGTCGCGCGCCAGGAAGGCCCGCACGTCCTCCGCGCCCGCCACGGCAACGGCGGGCGGGCGCTCCTCCAGGCGGCGCTGGCCAAAGAGCGCGAGCTGCTCCATCAGCACGAAGAGCGCGGGATAGAGCAGCGTGGGGATCACCAGCATCATGAAGAGCGTGCGCCGGTCGCGCAGCGTCTCCCGCAGCTCCTTGCGCAGCACCGTGCCCACCGTGCGGAGGTTCACGCGGCCTCCTTCACGATGCGCAGGAAGGCGCGCGACAGGCTCCCTTCGCCGCTCCCCCGCACCACCTCCGCCACCGTCCCCTCCGCCACCAGCCGCCCGCCCGCGATGATCCCCACGCGGTCCGCCAGCAGCTCCACCTCGCTCATCTGGTGCGTGGAGAAGACCACGGCGCGGCCCCGCTCGCGCGCGTCCTCCACGAAGCGGTAGATGGACTCGCCGCTGAGCACGTCCAGCCCCAGGGTGGGCTCGTCCAGCACCAGCGCGGGGGGATCGTGCACCACGGCGCGGGCGATGGAGACGCGCTGCCGCTGCCCGGTGGAGAGCTTGCCGCACAGCCGGTCCGCGAATTCCTCCAGCCCGAACGCCGCCACCGCCGCCTCCACCCGCACGGCCGTCTCGCCCGCGGGAATGCCGTGCAGCTCCGCGAAGTAGCGCAGCAGCTCGCGGGCGGTGAGGCGGGCGTAGAGCCCCATGGAGGCCGCCAGGAAGCCGAGCCGCCGCCGCACCTCCAGCGGGTGGGTGCGCGCGTCGAACCCCGCGATGCGCGCCGTGCCCGACGACGGCTCCAGCAGGGTGGCGAGGCAGCGCAGCGCGGTGGTCTTCCCCGCCCCGTTGGCCCCCAGCAGCGCGTACACCTCGCCGGCTTCCACGCGCAGCGACAGGTTGCGCACCGCGTGGAAGTCGCCGTACCGCTTCGACAGGTCCTGGAGCTCGATCATGCCGGGAAGATACGACATTCTCACACGGAGACACAGAGGCACAGAGACGAATTCATCTCTGTGCCTCCGTGTCTCCGTGTGAGACCGCGGCTACGGCTTCGGCGCCGGCTGCGTCATCAGCGCCTTCACCTCGGCCGGCGGCTCGAAGGCCGCGGGGTCGATGGGGTCGTTGCTCACCGACTTCACCGTGGTCGTGAGCTCCTGCCCCTCCATCTGGGTCACGGTGCGGGTGGGCATCTTCATCCCGCCGAAGTCCTTGTAGTCCAGCATGTTGATGGTCGTCTCCGTCGGGCCCATCTGCGTCTCCTGACGGCTCTGCATCTGCGACATCAGGCCGGTCCCGACGTCGAAGCAGGCGAAGACCGTGTCCTGCGACGCGGACACCATGCGCACCCGGTAGCAGGGCGAGCCGTTGGCGGTGGCGCGCTCCACGGTGGTCATGGACGGGAAGTTGGCTGCCAGGTTGAAGTTGGAGTCGAAGTCCGCCTGGCGGGCGAGCTGCTCCAGCTCCTTGCCCTGCATGAGCTGCGCGCCGGCCATGGGGTTCAGCGACCAGCCGCGCGCGCCGTCGTAGCCGCTGCGCATCGACATCCCCGCCATCTCCATGCTCACGACGAACTTGTTGGGCCGCGCGGACTTCATGTCCATCGTCATGGTACCGGCGGGAGTGGACATCTCGGCCACCATGTGGCGGAAGTTCTGCCGCGCCGCCGCGCCCTTGCCGACCGCCTCCGCGTAGCGGTCGATGATCTGCTTGGCGGGGGGCAGGTCCTGCGCGGCGGCGCCGCGGGCGGAACCGGCGAGCACCAGCGCCGCGAGAGCCAGGGTACGGCCGAAGCTATGCTTCATGAGGTTTCCTTCCAGTGTGTGCGTGTGTGCGCCGGTGGCGCGTGGGCCGGCGGCTGCCGGCACGGTGTTCGGGACGGCTCAGCGCGAGCCGGCCCCCTTCTGTTCGTCGATCCACTTCAGTGCGGCTTCCAGCGCCGGGTCGCGCCCGGCCAGCAGCGCGGCGCGGGTGAGCGGCGCCGCCACGTCCGGCACCACGCCGGGCCCTTCCAGCCGGTACCCGCCCGGCCCGCGGAAATCCGCGAAGGCGTGCACCAGCACGTCGCCGTTGGGGAGCTTCGTCGCCAGCGACGGCAGCGCCTGCCCCGCCGAGGGCGTCCCGAAGACCCGCGCGCGCCCCACCTTCTGCAGCCCGCCGGCGAAGATCTCCGCCGTGCTGATGGAGAGCGCGTCCGTGAGCACCGCCACCAGCCCGCCGAACGGGCGCACCGACTGACCGGCCCGCGTGGAGCGGCGCGGGTTGGCCACGAACTGCAGCCGGTTCTGGCGCGTGACCATGGTGCCGATGGTGTCCTGCCGCTCGGTGAAGTGCCCCGCCACCCCCATCGCCATGGCCCCCACCCCGCCGAAGTTGCCGCGCATGTCGATCACGATCCCGTCCGCCCCGCGCAGCTCGTTCACGGCGTCGTCGATGTTGGCGGCGATGGCCGGGAACCAGTAGTTGAAGCGGATGACCCCCACCGCCGCGCCCCCGGGCGCACGCAGCCGCTCGTGCTGCGCCACCACCCGGATGGACGGCAGGTTGCCGAAGCGGGTCATCACGCCGGGGGCGGGGCGCAGCACGAGCCGCCGGTCGACCGGCCGGTCGCGCGCGTCCAGGAAGCGCGCGGGGAGCGCGGTGCCCACGGGCCCGCTCAGCTCGTGCGCCATCGCCCCCCACCCGCGCAGCTCGCGCAGGCGCGGATCGGTGCCGGCGGGGAGGCGCGCCAGGTTGCGCAGCACGCCCGCCGCGTCGGTGGTGCCCAGCCGCTGCACCACCCACCCCGTGCGCACTCCGGCCGCCGCCGCGGCGCCGCCGGGGGCCACGCGCGTCACCAGGAAGCGCCCGCCCACCAGGCGCAGCTCCATCCCGGCGTCACCGTCGGTGCCCGTGCTCTTTTCGCGCGTCAGCCCCGCCTCCACCTCGCCGGGCACCAGGTAGAAGTGCGACTGGCGCAGGCGGCCCAGCATCTCGTGGATCACTCCGCGGAGCTGCGGCGTGCTGGCCGCGGCGGCGGCGCGGGGGCGCAGCTCGGTGCGCAGGGCGCGCCAGTCCACCCCGTTGAAAGCGGTGTCGTAGTGGGTCCGGTGGATGGCGGACCAGGCGGAGTCGAAGGTCGCCAGGGCGGCCGTGGAGTCGAGCGGCGCCTGCGCCTGCGCCCCGGTGGCGGCCAGGGCGGCGAAGGCGGCGAGCGTGCGGATGATCTTCAAGCGTTCCCGGTGAGGTTGAGGATGCGTCGGTGCGTGACTACGGCCGGCGTTGGGGGATGTTTCGCGACTCGCCACCCGCGGCCACTGCGCGCACCACGTCGTCGATCCCCGCCTTCATCCGCGACGAGGGCTGGCCGGAGGCGTTGGCGATGATGGCGAAGGTCACTTCGCCGCCGTCCGCGCGCGTCAGGTACCCGGCGAGCGAGTCCACGTTGCCGATGTACCCCGTCTTCGCCCGCACCCGCCCCGGCAGGTCGGTGAAGCGCGCCTGCAGCGAACCCTTGCCGCCCGAGACGGGGAGCGCGCCGCGCACCACCGCCTGCCGCGGCGTGCGGCGCACGTAGTCCAGGAGCTGCACCAGCGCCCGCGGCGTCACCAGATTGCCGGCGGAGAGTCCCGAGGCGTCGCGCAGCACCACGTCCGCCGAGTCGATCCCCACCACGCCCGTCAGGAACTCGCGCTCCACGCGCAGCCCCGCGTCCCAGCTCCCCTCCCCCGCCACCTGCCGCCCCACCGCCTTCAGGAGCTGCTCGGCGAACCAGTTCTGGCTGTTCATCAGGATGGGCCCGATCGCCTTTTCCAGCGGGGGCGACTGGTGCTCGGCCAGCACGGCCGCGCCGCGGGCCGGGGAGCGCGCCGGGTCGGACACCACGCGCACCGCGTCGTTCGCCACCTCGATCCCCCTCCTCTCCAGCACCTCGCGGAACACGGTGCCCGCGAACTCGGCGGCGTTCGCCACCGCGAAGTGCTCGGTCTTCGCCGCTGCCCCCGCCGGGAACACGCCGTAGGCCCGCACGCCGCCGCCGCGCCAGCGCTCGAAGTCCAGCGTGCTGGCGATCCCCGCCGCGCCGGTGGCCGCCGTGTTCTCCAGCGTCACGTACGACGACTGGGGCTCCCAGGTGATGCGCGGGCGCTCGCCCGGTGTGACGCCGGGGAGGATGCGGAAGTCGATGGAATTGTCGTTGAAGCCCAGGGCGGAAACGGGCGCCCCGTACCACCAGCGCGTGTCGTACGCTTCCCAGTCGCCGCGCAGGTAGTCGGCGTCGAAGAAGCTCTCGTCCGCCACCACCGCGCCCGCCACGCGCCGGATGCCGCGCGCCTTCAACGAGTCCGCCAGCGCCTCCCACACCGCCGCGCGCGAGGGGAAGTAGCGGTCGGAGATCATGGGGTCGCCGCGGCCGTAGAGCACCAGGTCGCCCTCCAGCACGCCGTCGCGCACGGCGCCCGTGCCATGCACCGTGGTGCGGAAGCGGAAGTCGGCGGGGAGGTGGTGCGCCGCGGTGGCGCTCACCACCAGCTTCAGGGCGGACGCGGGGATGAAGTGCCGCTCGGCGTTGCGCGCGTAGAGCACGCGGCCGGTGGCGGCGTCGCGCACCAGCACGCCCCAGTGGGCCTGGCGCAGCGCGGGGCGGGCGAGGATGGAGTCGATCCGCGCCGCCAGCGTGGACTGGGAGGTGGCGGCGGGGCGCGGGGGTGCTAGATTCCCCGCAGCGGCGTGCGTGGCGAGCAGCGCCGCCATCAGGGCCGACGCCGCGGCGAGCCGGCGGGGTGCGTAGAGGGATCGCAAGGGAGTCACGGGCCGGAGACGATGAGCGAGATTCTGTTCGCGGACGACGACGATGCGCTGCGCTCGATGGTGGTGGACGTGCTCACCGCCGCGGGCTTCACGGTGCGCGCGGCCCGCAACGGCAACGAGGCGCTGGCCGAAGTCAGGCGCGAGGCGCCCGAGCTGGCCATCCTGGACTACCGCATGGGGACGCCGGACGGCTTCGAGGTGTGCCGCCAGATCAAGACCGACCCCGGCCTGGCCTGGCTCCCGGTGCTGATCCTGACCGCCGAGCGCAGCATCGAGGACCGGCTGGGCGGCTTCGGCGCCGGCGCGGACGACTACCTGGCCAAGCCCTTCGACCCGCGCGAGCTGGTGGCGCGCGCCAACGCCCTCCTCCGCCAGGCCGCCCGCGGCCGCGACCGCAACCCCACCACGGGCCTTCCCGGCGGCGAGGCGCTCTACGCCGAGGTGGAGCGGCGTCGCGCGCACGGCGAGCCCTTCTCCATCTGCTACTTCGACCTCGACCACTTCAAGCCCTTCGCGGACCGCTTCGGCTTCGCGGTGGCGGACGCGGCCATCCGCGAGGTGGGCGCGGCCGTGGCCGCCGCCGCGGCCGAGGGGCCCGACAACTTCGTGGGCCACGTGGGCGGCGACGACTTCGTGCTCCTGAGCCCGCCCGCCGACGCCCGCCGCCGCGCCGAGGACGCCCGGGAGCGCTTCGCCGCCGCCCTGGCCACGCACCTCCCGGAGGAGGCGGTGGAAGCGGGGAGCTACTGGGGGCGCGACCGCTACGGCGTGGAGCGCTACTTCCCCCTCACCCGCCTCAGCGCCGCCGTTCTGCGCGTGGACCCCGCCCGCTGGGTCTCCCTGGAGCACCTGGGCGAGCGGGTGGCCGAGCTGAAGCGCGAGGCGAAGCAGGAGGGCGGCCAGGGCATCGCCGAGGCCGACCTAATCTAACACAAGGTCTCACACAGAGACACAGAGGCACGGAGAAAAGAGGGGAACGGAGAACGGGGAACGGTAAAACCAGGTGGTTACCGTTCCCCGTTCCCCGTTCCCCTCCGTCTCACGCCATCAGCCGCGGCGCCTGCGTCGGAGGCGGGACGGGCTGCGGGCCGGGTGCGGGCATGTGCATCAGCTCCGGGAAGTCGTACACGATGACCCCCTCGGGCGTCACGTCGCCCATCACCCGGTAGCCGTCTTCCATGGAGGAAAGCACCTTCTCGGCGCGCGGAATCGTCCACCCCAGCTCCTGCGCCACCTGCGTCACGGTCAGCCGTCCGCCGCGGCTGGCGGCCAGGCGCAGCACGGGGAGGTGCATGCTCTGCAGCAGGGCTTCGCGGCGGCGCTCGCGGGCCTCGTTGCCCGAGCGGCGCAGCAGGAACCCGGCCGCGCCCGCCATCATCGAGAACCCGAAGAGGACGGCCTCCGCCTCGGCCATGCCCAGCATCAGGAAGAAGGCGGCCAGGGCGAACAGCGCCCACGCCACCCCGCGCTTCCCCCGCCCGTCGGAGCCCAGGTCCGGCGTCATCTCCTGGATGCGGGCGCCGTTGGGGGACACGGGCGCCAGGTACCCGCCGCGCCCCCACTTCAGCCCGCACTGCGGGCAGATGCGCTCGCCGCCGCGCAGCAGCAGGTAGATGATGGCGCCGATGCCGCTGGTGAACACGGTGAGCCCCAGCAGCACCAGGAGGTGGGAGCCGGTGGCGAAGTACGAGACGCTGGTGCCGTGGAAGCCGCAGCGGGGGCAGACGCGCACGGTGTCCAGGCTCATCGACGCGTTCGGCGCCGCCAGCGTGATCCCCGGCGCGCGCCCCACCATCGCGCCGCACTGCGCACAGGAAGCGCGCCCCTCCGGGACCCGCGCTCCGCACATCTGACAGGTCATGCTGCGCTCCGTTCCGCCGCTCAGATCCAGGTCCCGGGCCCTGGCGCCCGGGAGGTACAGGGCTTGATACGACCGCGAGCCCGGAAAGATTCACCGGGACCGGTGCCGCCCCATCCGGGTACACCGCAGCGTGGTCCGGTTCCCTACACCCGTCCGCAGAGGTGCCCGTGCTCCACCGCTTTTTCCTGCTTGCCCTTTTGCTCGCCTGCGTCCCCGCCGCGGCCGCGGCGCAGGCGAAGCACGTCGTGCTGATCTCCATCGACGGCCTGCGCCCGGACGCCATCGAGGCCGCCGGCGCGCGCAACCTGCAGCGGATGATGCGCGAGGGCGCCTACACCCTGAAAGCGCGCACCATCGTACCCAGCCGCACGCTGCCGTCGCACACGTCGATGCTGACCGGAGTGCCCCCCGAGGTGCACGGGATCACCTGGAACTACGAGCGGGTGGGGAGCACGGGCGAGGTGCAGGTGCCCACGGTGTTCGACGTTGCGCAGCAGGCGGGGAAGACGACGGCGGGCTTCTTCGGCAAGGCCAAGTTCCGCCACCTCCTGCGCCGCGGCGCCCCGCAGTTCCGCATGGCGCCCACCGGCAGCGACCTGTGGTCCGCGCCGCGCATCACGCAGGAGGTGCAGGACTACCTGCGCCACCGGCAGCCGGACTTCGTCTTCGTCCACCTGATCGACCCCGACATCGCGGGCCACTCCATCGGCTGGATGAGCGCCCCCTACCGCTTCGCCGTGCGCCGCGCGGACGCCGCCGTCGCGCGCATCGCCGCCGCCGCCCGCCGCGCCTACGATGACGACGTGGTCATCATCGTCACCGCCGACCACGGCGGCCACGGCCGCGACCACGGCACCGAGCAGGACGTGGACATGAACATCCCCTGGATCGCCTGGGGCCCCGGCGTCACTCCCGGCGAGATCAGCGCCCCCGTGAGCACCATGGACAGCGCCGCCACCGCCCTCCGCCTCCTCGGCGTCCCCGTCCCCGAAAACTGGACCGGCCGCCCCGTCGAAGCCGCCTTCGGGGGACGGGAACGCGGATCCGGGGTATCTATACAGTAGGACCCGCGCATCGCCCCCACGGGTTCGGACCCCATCCCCCGTGACGGAGTGACGATGCCGGGCCATTTCACGCTGGTCCTCCTGCAGTGCGAGAGCTGGTGGGTCGGCTGGGTCAGCGAGCTCCCCTCCGTCAACGCCCACGCCGACACCCGCGACGGCCTCCTCGACACCCTCCGCACCGCCCTGGGAGACGCGCTGGAACCGCTAACGGCGGGCTCACACAGAGACACAGAGGCACAGAGATGACTTCATCTTTGTGCCTACGTGTGAGACCAACTGCGGACTGCGTAGCGCGGAGTCACGCGAGTGACTGACTTCGAGCTGCTGATCCTGCGGCGTCCCCTGTCGTTGCAGACCGGAAGCCGGAAGAACCTGCAGGCGTGGAAGCGTTTCGTAGCCGGGGAGGCGGAAAAAGCCTGGGGCGATCAGTCCCCGGTTGCATCGGCGGATCTGCATCTCACACTCGTATACCTCTCAGGCATTCATGCCGCAGACGCAGACAACATTATCAAGCCGATCCAGGACGCACTCGTTGGCCCCGTCCTCGCGGATGACCGCCTGGTGGTTGACGTCGAGAGCCATCGGCGTCTCATCACGGGAATGTTCGAGCCCACCCGGTTGCCGGCGCTCCTGCGCCAGGGCTTGCTCGCGGGGAAGGAATGTGTCTATGTACGGCTGCGTGACGCCCAGCCTCTGGAGGAACTGCTATGAGGAGCCAGCCCCAGAATGCTCGTCAGAAGCGAATCTCTGAGCTTGCCGCCGAATACGCGCAGCGGGGATTCCACGTCCTTGTCGACCCCGGGCCGGATTCGGTGCCATTCGACCTGGGCGGGTATCGTCCATCCCTGCTCGCCGAGCAGGGGAACGAGTACCACATCGTCGAGGTGAAGACGCCGGGAACGCACTTCTCCGTGGATCGCCTCCAGGAGCTTGCCGAGGAGGTGACGCGGCACCCGAACTGGCGCTTCTTCCTGGTAACCGCCGACGATTTGCTTCCGGGCGAGTTCCCCGCGAGCGCCATGCTCCTTTCCGCGGAACAGTTGGAAGAACGGTTCGAGAAGGCGGGACGGCTGCTGGAGCTCGGTAATAGCGAGGCGGCGCTACTGGCGCTCTGGGCAGTCCTGGAAGGAATGCTTCGCCTCCAGGCGGAGCGCGCCTCCCTCCCCGTCGAGCGACTCCCAAGCCCTGTCCTGATCGACTACCTGTACTCGCACGGGGAGATCTCGATGGAGCAGTTCGACGAGGCCAGGTTCCTCCTCGACCTCCGCAACCGCGTCGCCCACGGCTTCGTCACACCGGACGTGGAAACCGCGGCCACCCGGCTCCAGTCCCTGATCGTCGGCCTCCTCGACGAGTGGGTGCCGCGAAGCGCGGCAGCATGACGAGGGACCTGCTCGAGCGGATCACGTTGGACCCGGCCGTGCGGAGCGGCAAGCCCGTCATCCGCGGGACAAGGATCACGGTCTCCGACATCCTCGAATACCTCGCGGGCGGGATGTCGCCGGAGGAGATCCTCTTGGACTTCCCTTACCTCGCCGCGGAGGATGTCCGGGCGGTGCTCGCGTTCGCGGCGACTCTTCGATGACGAACAGCAGGGCTCACACAGAGACACAGAGGCACAGAGATAAGTTCATCTCTGTGCCTCTGTGTCTCTGTGTGAGCCCGCTTTTTAGACGGCCGCGAGCTCCTGCACATTGTCGAGGTAGTACTCGAGGCCCAGGTGCGTGATCTGCTCCTCGCCCATGAGCCAGCGCAGGGTGTTCTTGAGCTTCATCTGCTGGATGAACAGGTCGTGCTCCGGGTACAGGCCCTCGGCGGTCATGGGGCTCTTGAGGTAGAACGAGAGCCACTCCTGGATGCCGTGCAGCGAGCTGCGCGAGGCCAGGTCCAGGAAGAGCGCCAGGTCCAGGACGATGGGCGCAGCCAGGATGCTGTCGCGGCAGAGGAAATCGACCTTGATCTGCATCGGGTAATCCAGCCACCCGCGGATGTCGATGTTGTCCCACCCTTCCTTGGCGTCGCCGCGCGGAGGGTAGTAGTTGATCCGCACCTTGTGGTAGAAGTTGCGGTACAGCTCGGGGTACAGCTCCGGCTGGAGGATGTGCTCCAGCACCGACAGCTTGCTCTCTTCCTTGGTCTTGAACGACTCGGGGTCGTCCAGCACCTCGCCGTCGCGGTTCCCCAGGATGTTGGTGGAGAACCAGCCGTCCAGCCCCAGCATGCGGGCCTTGAGCATGGGCGAGAGCACCGTCTTGATGAGCGTCTGCCCCGTCTTGAAGTCCTTGCCGGCCACGGGCACGCCGTTCTTCTGCGCCAGCTCCACCATCGCCGGGAAGTCGACCGACAGGTTGGGCGCGCCGTTGGCGTAGGGAACGCCTTCCATCAGCGCCGCGTACGCGTAGAGCATCGAGGGCGCCACCTGGTCGTGGTCCTCGTCGATGGCGCGCTCAAAGGCTTCCAGGGTCTGGTGGATCTCACCCGGCTTGATGAACACCTCGGTGGAGCCGCACCACACCATCACCAGCCGGTCGCACCCCTTCTCTTCCTTGAAGCGGCGAATGTCCTCGCGCAGCGCATCGGCCCAGGCGCGCTTGCTGCGGCCGGGCTTGACGTTGATCCCCTCCAGCTTCTTGACGTAGCGCTGGTCGAAGGCCGCCGGCATCGGCTTGATGGACTGGAGGAAGTCCTTGATGGGCTCGATGTGCTCCCACTTGTCGAGCACGCCCGCGTTGAGCGCGCTCTCGTACGCGTCCTGCGGGAACGGGTCCCACGCGCCGAATACGATGTCCTCCATCCCGGCGAGGGGGACGAAGTCCTTGATCAGCGGGTGGCGGCCCTCGGTGCGCTTGCCCAGGCGGATGGTGCCCATCTGCGTGACGGAGCCGATGGGGCGCCCCAGGCCGCGGCGGGCGAGCTCCACGCCGGCGATCAGGGTGGTGGAGACCGCCCCGAGGCCGGGGAGAAGGATGCCCAGGCGCCCCTCGGCGGGGCGCGGCGTATACTGTTCGGTGCGCATGCGCTACCTGTTGGCGGGGGTGGAAGCCCGGCGCGACCGCGTGGAGGCGGGGGACGCCGGCGTTTGGAGGTGACGGTACACCCAGTAGATCCGGTACATCGCCGTGGCGTTGGTGAGCACCGCCATCGCCCAGATCACGCAGGTGAGGACGATGCCCTGCCGCCACGACCCGAAGAGGAGCGTGGAGCCGCCCAGCAGGATGATCCGCTCGGCGCGCTGCATCAGCCCCACCTTGCAGTCGATCCCCAGCCCCTCGGCGCGGGCGCGCGTGTACGACACCATCAGCGAGCCGGAAAGGGCGAGCACCACGAGGTACACCATCCACGGCTCGCCGATGTTGCGGCCCGTGCCGAGGTAGAGCGACATCACGCCGATGAGCACCACCACCTCGGAGGCGCGGTCCAGCGTGGAGTCGTAGAAGGAGCCGAACTTGGTGGAAAGGTTGGCGGCGCGCGCGATGGCGCCGTCCACCATGTCCAGCACGCCGCCCAGAAGCACCAGCGCCCCGCCCGTGCGGATGTTCCCCAAAAAGAAGGAGAGCCCGGCGGACACCGTGACCAGGAACCCGAGGGTGGTGACCACGTTGGGGTTCACCCCCATGCGGCCGAGCGCGCCCATCGGCCGCTCGATGAGCGGCGCGATGAGGGGGCGGAGGGCGCTGGGCTGGAGCTTCATGCGGCGGCGCCGATCAGGACGGGAGAATGATGCGGCTCTGCTCCCCGGCCTCGACGCCCTTCGCGATCTCTTCCTGGATGCGCATCATCAGGCGGTCGAAGTTGGCCTGCGCGGAGGCGTACCCCTGGTAGACGCTGGAGCTCTGCACCTCGGTGGCGAGGCGCTCGAACTCTTCCTGCTCCTCCAGCGGGGGCTCGCTGCCCCCCTCCACGGAGCGCTGGAAGCTGACCTGCAGCTCGTTGAGGCGGTTGAGGCGGGTGACCAGGTCGCGGTCGTCGGCCATCTGCGTGTTGGCGCGCTTGAACGCCTTGTACTCGTCGCTCTGCGCAACCAGGCGGCCCACTTCGCGCGCCTTCTCCCAGATCATTTCCATCCGGTCCCTAGTCCGTTGAAGTTTGCAGCTCCGCCAGGACGATGCGGTCGCGCCCTGCGAGGTCCTTTTCCACGCGCGGGGCGCCGAACGCCCCCGCCGCGCCCACCAGCCCGGCCACCGCGGCGCCCTGCCTTTCCCCGATCTCCAGCGCCAGCAGCCCTCCCGGGCGCAGCACCGCCGGCGCGCCCGCCACGATCTCGCGGATCACGTCCAGCCCGTCGCCCCCCGCGAAGAGGGCGGAGGCCGGCTCCCAGTCGCGCACCTCCACGTCCAGCGATTCGCGTTCGCCGGTGCCGATGTAGGGAGGGTTGGAGACGAGGACGTCGAAGCGCTCGCCGCGCAGCGGGGCCACGCCGGCACCCAGGCGGAACTCGACCGGCGCCTCCGGAGCGGCGAACGCGTGGTTGGCGCGGGCGGCTTCCAGCGCGCCGGGCTCCACGTCCGTGGCCACCACCCGCCCGAACGCCCCTTCCGTGGCCAGGGCGAGCGCGATGGCGCCGGAGCCGGTCCCCACGTCCGCCGCGGCGAGGCCGGGGCGGGGGGCGGCCCAGTCCAGCACGCGCTGCACGAGCTGCTCCGTCTCCGGGCGCGGGATGAGCACGCGCGGATCCACGCGGAGGCGAAGGTCTCGAAAGTGGGCTTCGCCCTCAATGTACTGCAACGGCTCCCGCTTCGCACGCCTCAGCAGGCGACCCTTGAACTCCGCCAGCTCTTCCGGCCGCAGGGGCCGGTCGAACTGCAGGTACAGGTCGAGCCGCTTGACTCCGAGCACCCCCGACAGCAGCAGCTCGCCGTTGAGGCGCGCGTTGTGGAAGCCCTTCTCCCCCAGATACTCCGCGGTCCACCGCAGAAGTTCCATCACCGTCCAGACGCGGGTCACGCGGCGCGTTCGCTCTGGGAGGCCAGCTTGAGGTTCTCCACCAGCTCGCCCACGTCGCCGTCCAGCAGCTGCTGCAGGGCGTGCGTGGTGAAGCCGATGCGGTGGTCCGTCACGCGGCTCTGGGGGAAGTTGTAGGTGCGGATCTTGGCCGAGCGGTCGCCGGTGCCCACCTGCGTCTTGCGGTCGCGGGCGCGCTCGGCCTCCTGCTCGGCCACGCGCATGTCTAGCAGGCGCGAGCGGAGCACGCCCATCGCCTTGTCCTTGTTCTTGTGCTGGCTCTTCTCGTCCTGGCAGGTCACCACCAGCCCCGTGGGGAGGTGGGTGATGCGCACGGCGGAGTCGGTGGTGTTCACCGACTGCCCGCCGGGGCCGGAGGAGCGGTAGACGTCGATCTTGAGCTCGTTGGCGCTGATCTGCACGTCCACCTCCTCGGCCTCGGGGAGCACGGCCACAGTGGCCGCGGAGGTGTGGATGCGCCCCTGGTTCTCGGTGGCGGGCACCCGCTGCACGCGGTGCACCCCGCTCTCGTAGCGCAGGTCGCCGTACGCGTTGGGGCCGCGCACCACGAAGATGGCCTCCTTGTACCCGCCCGACCCGCCTTCCGACGCCGAGAGCACCTCGATCTTCCACCCGCGGCGGTCGGCGTAGCGCTGGTACATGCGGAACAGCTCGCCCGCGAAGAGGGCCGCCTCGTCGCCGCCGGTGCCGGCGCGCACTTCCACCACGGCGTCGCGGTCGTCCAGCGGGTCGCGGGGGATCAGCAGGCGGCGCACCTCGGCCGTGAGGCGCTCCGTCTCCGCCTCCAGCTCGGCCACTTCGGCTCGGGCCATGGCGGTCATCTCGGGGTCGTCGCTCTCCTCCACCAGTCCGCGGGCGCCTGCCAGGTCCGCCTCGGCGCGGCGCAGGCGGGCGGCGGTCTCCACCGTCTGCGTGAGCTGCGCGTGCTCGCGCGAAAGGTCACGGAGGCGCTTGGGGTCCGCGTGGATGGCGGGGTCCGCGAGCTGGTCGGAGAGGTCCTGGTAGCGGCGTTCTACTTCGTGGAGGCGGTCGTCCATGATGCGGTCTTCGCGGGTGCTTGGGTGATTCCGGCACTCGCGCGGGCGGTGCTGTTTGTGGTCCAGATACTCGGAGAGCCGGGGCTACTGACCCCGGCTCTCCCTTTGCTGCGCGAGCCTGGCTTACTTGGCCTCGCCGCCGGCGTACCGCTGCCGGAAGCGCTCGATGCGCCCGGCCGTGTCCATCAGCTTCTGCTTGCCCGTGAAGTACGGGTGGCACTGCGAGCAAACTTCCACCGAGATGTCGTCGGTGGTGGAACGCGTCTCGAACGTGTTGCCACAGGCGCAGCGCACCTGGGTGGCCTTGTAGTTCGGATGGATGTCGGCCTTCATGTTGCACCCGCTCTCAGTTCGGGGTACGCCGATCGCCGCTTGCCCCGGACGATCGAAAGCCTTGATAATAGCGGGATTGAACCGCGAAAGCAACGGGGAACGGGGACGGCAGAGGTAGGCGCGTGCCGAAGGAGGCCCTCACCCCCCCGACCCCCGCTCTCCCAATAATGGGAGAGGGGGGCGCATCTTCTGTGTCGGTCGTTGACTCGGGTTTCTTCTAGGCTGCGGCTCCGCCAACGCGTCGTCGCGGCTGGGTGGCTGGAAATCGCCCCCTCTCCCGTTATCGGGAGAGGGGGTCGGGGGGTGAGGGCCCTTTCGGAGTCGCTCGACACCCGCCCGCCGCACGCGCAGCAGTACCTTCTCCCCATCGTGTTCATGGGAGACGGTGGCAGCTGCAAGGGCAGGGTCCCCCTCTCAATCCAGACCGTAGTCCTGGATCTTGTAGGACAACGCGCGCACCGACAGCTCCAGGATCTCGGCGGCGCGGGTGCGGTTGCCGCCGCAACGCTCCAGGGCGCGGGCGATCAGGGTGCGCTCCAGGGCCGGGAGGCGGCGCTTCACCGAGAGGTCGCCCTCGTCGTCACGCACTTCGAAGAGCTCCTTGCCGCTGCGCACGTGGGCCGGGAGGTGCTCCTCGCCGATGGGGCCGCCGGAGAGGACCAGGGCCCGCTCCAGCACGTTCTCCAGCTCGCGCACGTTGCCGGGCCAGGGGTAGGCGGCCAGGATGGGGAGCACGGCGCGCGGCAGCTCCGGGGCCTCGATGTGCAGGCGGCGGGCGTGCATGCGCAGGAAGTGCTCGGCCAGCAGGGGAATGTCTTCCGGCCGCGTGCGCAGCGGCGGCACGTGGATCTGCACCACGTTGATCCGGTAGAACAGGTCGTCGCGGAACCGTCCGCTCTTCACCTCCTCGATCAGGTCGCGCGCCGTGGCGGCCAGCACGCGCACGTCCACCGCGCGCTCGCCGCTGCCGCCCACGCGGCGGATGGTGCGCTCCTGCACCGCGCGCAGCAGCTTCACCTGCAGCGCCAGCGGCAGCTCGCCGATCTCGTCCAGGAAAAGGGTGCCGCCGTCCGCTTCCTCGAACACGCCTTCGCGCGCGCGGTCGGCCCCGGTGAAGGCGCCCTTTTCGTGGCCGAAGAGCTCGCTCTCCAGCAGGTTCTCGGGGATGGCGCCGCAGTTGACGGCCACGAAGGCGCGGCCGTTCCTGGGCGAGGCGCGGTGGATGGCGCGGGCGATGGCCTCCTTGCCGCTCCCGCTCTCCCCCGTGATGAGCACGGTGCTGGGGAAGGGGGCCACGCGGTGCGCCAGCTCCAGCACCTCGCGCATCCCCGCAGAGCTCCCCACGACGCCCTCCGTGCCCGTGAGCTGCCCCACCTCCTTGCGCAGCCGGGCGACCTCGCGGCGGAGCTGCTCGCGCTCCTCGGCCTTGCGCAGGGTGAGGATGATCTCGTCCGCGTTGAAGGGCTTGGAGATGTAGTCGTAGGCGCCGCGCCGCATCGCCTCGATGGCCGTCTCCACGCTGCCGTAGGCGCTCATCATGATCACGAGCCCGCCGCCGCCGGCCGCCTGGTAGCGCTCCAGGAACTCCACGCCGCCCAGACGCGGCATGCGCACGTCGCACAGGATCAGCTCGGGGTCTTCGGCGGCGGCGGCGCGCAGGCCGGCCTCGCCGTCCTCGGCCACCTGCACCTGGTACCCCTCGTCGCGCAGGATCAGGAGCAGGGTGTGACGAAGGCCCGCCTCGTCGTCGATCACCAGAACGCGGCGATGGGTCACTGGTCGGCCTGGTGCGTGGGGAAGCAGACGGAGAAGGACGCGCCGCCGCCGCTGGCGGAGGACGCCTCGATGCGGCCCCCGAATTCTGCCACGGTGCTGGCGACGATGGCAAGGCCGAGCCCCGTGCCCTCGCCCGGCGCGCGGGTGGTGAAGAACGGGTCGAAGATGGCCTCGATGTTCTCGGGCGAGATCCCCGCCCCCGTGTCCGCGATCACCACCCGCACCACCTCCGTGCCCGGCTCGATGCGCGTGGCGTCGCGCACGGAGGCGAAGCGCGGGCGGCGCAGGTGCGCGTAGGTGATCCCCGGCGGGTCGTCCGCGCGGCGCGAGGGGATGGGGCGGTCGATCTGGTACTCCTCCACCACCGTGCGCACGCTCAGCCGGCCGCGGCCCTCCATCGCGTTGCAGGCGTTGTCCATCAGGTTGAGGAAGAGCTGGTCCAGCAGGTGCGAGTCGGCGCTGATGACGGTGGGCGCGACGGCGAGCTGGATGTCGAGCTCCACCTCGGCGAGCCGCTCCTGGGCGCGGAGCAGGTCCACCACGCGCCGCAGGGAGTGGTTCACGTCCACCGGCTCCAGCTGGGCGGGGGCGGGGCGCGCGTAGTCCAGCAGGCGGCGGACGATGCGGTCGATGCGGCGCGCCTCGCGCTCGAGCCCGTCCACCAGCTCGGCCTCGGCGCCGCGCTTGCGCAGCAGCGAGGTGTAGCCGAGCACCGCGCCCAGCGGGTTGCCGATCTCGTGCGCCACCCCGGCGGAGAGGCGGCCGATGGAGGCCAGCTTTTCCGCCTGCACCAGGTCGCGCTGCGTGGCCAGGAGCACGCGGTTGGTCTCGTCCAGCGAGTGGACGTTGTGGGCCAGCCGCCCCTGGTTCTCCAGGAGCTGGTCCGTCATGCGGTTGATGGCCCCCGCCAGCGCCGCCAGCTCGCGCGTGTCGCCGGCCGGCACGCGCCGGTCGTAGGCGCCGCCCGCGATGGCCTCGGCGGCTTCGACGGCCTGGGAAAGGGGGCGCACGACGTGGCGGTGGATCAGGTGGCTTCCCAGGAGGATGAAAGCCAGGATGTCCACCGCCAGCAGGAAGACGGGGAGGGTGCGCGAATCCGGCGCGGCCATGCGGACCACGGTGAGCGTCCACACGCCCAGGACGAGCGCCGCGCCCGCCAGGAAGGCGAGGTTGAAGAGGAGCTCGCCACGCAGAGAGCCCCGGCGCACGTCGCCGGGGCTCTGCTCGCTCCCCGCTCCACGCGCGTCGGAAGCGCGCCGCCGGGCCGGGGTGGTCAGACGTCCACCGCCTCGCGCGGGCGGGTGTCGTTCCTGGCGCGCCCGTCGCCCTCGTACGCTTCCTTTTCGATGTAGTGCCAGAGGCGGTCCACGACCGTCCCGATCGGCTCGTCGATGTGGATCAGCCCCTCGCCCATCACCTGTTCCATGGACCTGCGCAGCGCGTGCTTGCTCACCGGCTTCCTCATGGCCCCTCCCCGTGTGGTGCGTGCTGGACGTCTCGGACGCGCGGCGCCCGACCATGCATTCACAGAGTAACCCCGGGGGGCGGTGCGCGCGAGGGGGTACGGCGGGGAACGGGGGATGGGGGATGGACTGGAGGGTGCCGAGAGTGCCCTCACCCCCCGACCCCCTCTCCCGATAACGGGAGAGGGGGCGATTTCCACGCGCCTGTGCGACGAAGTGGCCCCTCCCAACCCGCGGCTTTCGAGGTGTCCGGCCGTGGCTGGAGGGCCGGAATGCGCCCCCCTCTCCCAGCAGTTTGGGAGAGGGGGGTCGGGGGGGGTGAGGGCCCCTTCCAGCACGCCGCCAGCTGCCTCTCCCGCTCTCCGTTCCCCCTCACCCGTTCCCCGCGTTCACGAGCATGATCTTTTGCCACACCTTGCCCGAGAGGCCGGTGGTCAGCGTCTCCACTTCGTCCACGGCGGCGAGGACGACGGGGTCGTCGAAGTTCTGGGCGTAGAGGGCGGCGAGCTTGCTGTTGAGGGCCAGCATCTCCGAGCAGTAGTCCAGGTAGCGGGAGAGCTCGTAGCGGTCCAGCGTGCGGCGCGGAGAGGACGGGGTGTCGGTGCCCACCTGCACCAGGGTGTCGGGGTCCTTGGTGAGCTGGTGCATGTCTACGATGTGGGCCACGGCGCGCAGGTCACGGATGAAGCGCAGGGCGCGGCGGCGCTTGACCCGGGCTTCGGCGCTGGCCAGGAAGTAGACGGCGGCTCCCAGCAGGATCAGGTCGTTTATGCCGCTCTCCGTCGCCTGCAGGAACTCGGCGAGGGTTAGACCCTCGGCGCGCGGGTTCAGGCGCAGGACCAGCGACCCGAAGGTGGCGGCCAGCAGGACGATCGCCACCCAACCGCCCACGCGCAGCGGCAGGTGCGGACGCGCGACCCACCGCAGCTGCTCGCCCGTGGCTTCCGCGATGCGCTGCAGCTCGCCCGCGATGCGCTCCAGCCCACTCCCCGGAAAGCGCTCGCCGATGCGCGTGCGCAGCGTGCTCACGGTCGCGATGATCTGGTCGGGATCGAGCGAAAGCGGCATCACGGCAACTCGGGTGAATGGGCGACTAAAGTCGCGGCAACAACAGCACAAAGTCCGCCTGCGCGGACTCGCATTCCAGGATCAGCCGGACCCCAAGTCCCCGCAGGGGGACTTCGTGCAGTCGTTGCCGCGGTTTCAACCGCCGGAACGGTCGCGCCCGGAAACAGAGAGGCACGGAGATGAAGTTTTCTCTGTGTCTCTGTGTCTCTGTGTGAGGCCGCCATTCAACGCAGCCGCTCCACCAGGCGCTCGGCGGCGCGGGCGCAGACGGCCCACATGGTGAGCGTGGGGTTCACGCCGTGGCACGAGGGGAAGACGGCCGTGCCGAAGACGTAGAGGCCCGGCGTGTCGTGGACGGCCAGATCGGCGTCGACTACCGATGTCGCCGGGTCGTCGCCCATGCGGCAGCCACCCAGCTCGTGGCTGCTCACCACACCGCTGAAGCGGGGGCCGCGCCACGTCTTCGCCGCGCCCATGGCGCGCAGGATCTCCTCCGCGCGGGCCTCCATGAAGTCGGACATGCGGTGCTCGTTGGGCTGCATGTCGTAGGTGATGCGCAGCACGGGGAGACCCAGGCCGCTGCGGTCGCGGTGGCGGGGATCGAGGTCCAGGTAGTTGGCGTGGTAGGGGAGCGTGTCCGGCTGCAGCCGCACGGCCGCGATGTGCTGCCATTCGCGCAGGTGGTCGCGGTACGGGCGGCCCCAGGGGCGCACGTCGGGGGGCACGGACTCGCGGCTGATCTGGATGGGGAGCCGCTGGTTCTCCACGTTGGGCGCGGCGCCGCCCACGAAGCCGTGCGCCGCCGCGTCGAAATCGGCCGCGATGTAGTCGTCCAGGCTCCACATCTGCGCGGCGGGGCCCGTGTGCGCGTTGAACGCGGTGCCGGGGAAGTGTCCCGACACGTCGGACCACAGCTTGTTCATGATGTGCTTCCCCACCTGCCCCGCGTCGTTCCCCACCCCGTTGGGGTGACGCGAGGAGCCGGAGAGGAGCATCAGGCGCACGTTCTCGAAGGTGTAGCTGCACAGGATGACGGTGCGCGCCTCCTGCACCCGCCACTCGCCGTTGGCGTCCACGTACTCCACGCCCCGCGCGTGCCCGTCGCCGTCGGTCAGGACGCGGACGACGCGGCAGTGGGTGCGCAGGTCGAAGTTGCCCGTGGCGAGCGCTTCGGGCACCCAGGTCTGCCCCGGGTGCCAGCGCTCGTCGTTGAACGGCCCAAAGCCGCCGCTCCAGGCGCAGTAGGTGATCGCGGGATTGCCGTTGTACGGCTGGCTGTTTACCGCGACGGGGGTGGGATAGGGATGCAGGCCCAGCCCCTCCGCCGCCCGGCGAAAGATCTCGCCCATGCGGAACGGGCGCACGGGCGGGAGCGGATACGGGCCGCTGCGCGGGACGAACGGGTTCGCGCTCCCCTCCCCCGCCACGCCGATGTGGTGCTCAAGCGCCGCGTAGTACGCCTCCAGCTCCTCGTAGGTCACCGGCCAGTCGGCCAGGGTGTGGCCCTCGGGAAGCGCGCGGTCGCCGCCCGTCTCGCGCAGGTGGGAGAGGAAGCGGAAGTGGTGCGGGTGGCAGCGGCGGAGGGCGCCGCCCCAGTGGATCACGGAGCCGCCCACGCCGTTCATCATCCGCCCCAGCGTGAAGGTGGCGGCGCGCGAAGGCTCGCCCTCGTTGCGTCGCCACCTCGGGGTCTCGTCCAGGAACTTGGGGCCCATCCCTCCGCGGCAGTAGTACGACGAGCCCAGCTCGTCCGGCACGAAGTCGCGGCTCGTCCTCCACGGACCCGCCTCCAGCCCCACCACGCGCAGCCCCGCTTGGGTGAGGATGGACGCGGCCATGGCCCCCGCGGCGCCCACGCCCACCAGCACCACGTCGGCGGGGCCTGACGGAGGCTCGGCGCCGCGCTGGGGGTCGTAGCCGGGGATCTCCACCGGCTCGCGCGGGCCGCCGTCCAGCGAGTAGCCCACGTCGGCCAGGGAGAGGATGACGCCGCCCTTGGTGACGGGCTCCGCCGCCAGGTTCTCCTCCGCGCTGTTTTCGAACCAGACGCCGGGGTGGCCCAGGAAGCGCCACCCCGCCTTGCCCCGGTTGCCCCCGTACGCCGGGTCCGCGAAGAGCCCCTCCTGCAGGTGCTGCCGCAGCATCGCGAAGAAGTCGCGCGGCGGCGGCACCCGGAACCCGTCCAGCGTCCCCGCTTCCAGCCCGGCGAGGAGCGCGTCCTGCTCCTCCGCCGTGCACTCCGCGAAGGGTCGCTCGTGGCGCTCGCAGGCGATGCGGTCGAAGGTGGCCAGGCCCACGCGGTACGTGTCGCAACGGTCGCGGTAGGCGCCGGCGAGGGCGCGGTCCACGTATGCGGTGACACCCAGCTCCGTGGCGCCGGGACCGTGCTCGTCCGCCGGGAACATGCGCTCGAAGATGGCCGCCGCGGTGCGCGCCTCGTACGGGTTGAGGGCGAGGAGCGCCGGGTCCGCCGGGTTGGGATGCACGGCTACGCCGCGGCCACCGTGTTCCGCAGCACGCCGATGCGCTCGATCTCCGCCTCCACCACGTCGCCGGGCTGCAGCCAGCGCTGTGGATCGAAGCCCATTCCCACTCCGCTGGGGGTGCCGGTGGAGACGATGTCGCCGGCCTCCACCGTCTGGCCGCGCGAGAGCACCTCGATGATGGCGGGGATGTCGAAGATCAGGTCGCGCGTGCGGCTGTCCTGCATGGTCTGGCCGTTGACCCGCAGCGAGAGGGCGAGGTCGCCTGCGTCCGGCAGCTCGTCCGCGGTGACGATGCAGGGGCCCATCGGGCAGCTTCCATCCAGGCTCTTCCCCTTGAAGAACTGCTGGTGCCGGTTCTGGAGGTCGCGCGCCGAGATGTCGTTGATCACCGTGTACCCGAAGACGTAGCCCAGCGCGTCCTCGCGCGAGATGTTCTTCCCCGTACGCCCCAGTACGAAGCCCAGCTCCACCTCCCAGTCGAGCTGCGACGTGAGCCCCGCGTCGAGCGGGATCTCGCCGTCGGGGCGGTTCACGCTGGTGGGCGACTTGGTGAAGAAGACGGGGTGCTCCGGCAGCTTCTCCGGGAGCCCGCGCGCGCGGCACGACTCGTACGCGTGCGCCGCGTAGTTCATCCCCAGGCACACGATGTTCTTGCGCGGCCGCGGGATCGGCGCGAGCAGGCGCACGCGGTCCATGGGCACCGGCGTCCCCTGCTCCACCGCGGTGCGCGCCTCGGCGAGACCCGCTTCGCCGCGCTCGATCAGCGACAGCATGTCCGGAGCGACCGCGCTCAGCTCCACCACACCGCCATCCGCCAGCGCACCGATGCGCGTCGTGTTCTCGATCTCGTACGTCACCAGCTTCATGTCGGGCTCCAGAAAGGATTTACGCGGGAAGCAGGCCCTCACCCCCGGCCCCTCTCCCGATAACAGGAGAGGGGCTTCGCCCCTGTTATCAGGAGAGGGGCGCATCTTCGGTGGCGCGCGGCGAGGCGGCTTTATTCTGGGTTGCGGACCCGGCGGTGCGCCAGGGATGCACCCAGCCGTGGAAATCGCCCCCTCTCCGGTTACCGGGAGAGGGGGTCGGGGGGTGAGGGACTTTCAGCGCCCGCCTCCACGTAGGGCACCGTCTGCGGGCCCTCGGGGAGCACGGCCATGCGCGCGCCGGGGCCGTAGCGGCGCAGGAGCGAGGCCAGGGTGGCTTCCAGGTCTGCGCAGGGGGTGAGCATGGCGGCGCGCACGGTGTCGGGCGGGAGCGAGGAGAAAAGATGCACCTCGGCCTTGCGCTGCACCAGCGCCTGGGACTGCGCCTGCCACTGGTCGTGCATCTCGAAGCCGGGCTCCTCGATGGCGCGCAGAAGCTCCTCGGAGGTGGCGCGCATCCGCAGCAGCTGTTTGTAGTTGCCGTGCTCGGGGAGGCCGTCGCTGCACTCGGCGGCGACGACGATGGCGCCGCCCGGCTTCACGATGCGCGCCGCCGCGCTCATCCCCTTCACCGACTGGTAGACGTTCTGGTCCAGGGGGTAGCCGCTGTTGCTGGAGAGCACCACGTCGAAGGCGCGGTCCACGGCGCGCATGGCGTGCGTGGCCACGAAGCGGCACGCTTCCTCGTGCGCCCGCAGGTAATGGCCGGCCCACACGGCGGTGATGCCGCGGCGCGAGTTGATGGCCACGTTGACCAGGAAATGCGGCGGCGCCATCGCCACCGCCTCGCGGATCTCGCCCTGCACCGGGTTCCCCTCCAGCCGCGCCCAGGTGGAGCGCGGGTCGCCGATCATCTGCGCGTTGTGCAGGTGCTTGATGGTGCGGATCCCCGCCAGCGCCGGCACCACGCCCTTGGGCCCGCCACTGAAGCCCGCGAAGAAGTGCGGCTCCACGAACCCCGTGACGATGCGCACGTCGGCGCGCAGCCACTCGTCGCTCACCCACACCTCGCCGCCGTACGAGGTGTCGCCCAGGTGGGTGAGGCCCGTTTCCGCGAAGGCGTCGTGGTTGACGACGCGCACGGTGTCCACCACCTCCGCGCCCAGCATGGTCACCAGCTCGGCCCGCGTGTTGGGGCGGTGCGAGCCGGTGCCGTTCAGGATGACGAAGTTGCCGCGCGGGACGTGCGCCAGCTCCGCCAGGATCCAGGGGACCAGGCGCTCGCTGGGCGTGGGGCGGGTGATGTCCGAGATGGCGATGGCGACCGTGGATTCCGCCGTCGCCAGGGAGCGCAGCGGCGCGGCGCCGATCGGGCGGCGCACTGCGTCCAGGAAGGCGGCGCGCTCGTCCGCTAGGCCGGGAAGCTCGCGCGGGCAGATGACCACCGCGTCGTCGGGCACGGCCACGTCGATCCGGCCCCGGCCGTAGGCGAGCGAGACGTTCACTGCGGCGGCAGCTCCGCGACGGGCGTCGTGTACGGCATCATCCCCTCCGTGGAGGCCTCGCCATAGCTGACGTAGACCGTCTTCTTGCGGAAGTAGTGGTCGAAGCCGTGATGGCCGTCGTCGCCGCCCATCCCGCTGAGTCCGTAGCCGGTGTGGAAGCCCTGGAACTGCTCGGGGCCGATCTTGTTGATGTACACCTCGCCGGAGCGCAGCGCCCGCACGGCGCGCATCATCTTCTTGAGATCGCGGGTGAAGAGGTAGGCGCTGAGGCCGTACGGAGTGTCGTTGGCGAGCGCGATGGCCTCGTCGAAGTCGTCGAAGGCCATCACCGGGGACACGGGGCCGAACACCTCCTGCTGCATGATCTCCATGTCGTTGCTCACCCCGGTGAGCACCGTGGGCTCGTACCAGAAGCCGCGGCCGAACTCCCCGCCCTCCGGCCGGCGCCCGCCCAGCACCACCTCGGCGCCCTGCTCGCGGGCGCGGGCCACCATGGCGTCCACCTTGTCGACCTCCGCCTGGTTCACCTTGGGCCCCAGGTCGATGTCGGTGCGCATGGGGTCGCCCATGCGCAGCCCGCCCGCGACCTCCACGTAGCGCTCCAGGAAGTGGTCGAAGACGCGGCGGTGGACGTACGTGCGCTCGTTGCAGGTGCATACCTGGCCGCAGTTGACGAAGCGCGCGTGGATGGCGTTGCGCACCGCCAGCTCCACGTCGGCGTCGTCCATGACGATGAAGGGCGCCTTGCCGCCCAGCTCCAGCGACACCACGGTGATGTTCTCGGCCGCCGCGGCCAGGATCTCGCGGCCGGCGCGCACGGAGCCGGTCACCGTCACCAGCCTGGTGCGCCGGTCACGGACCAGGGCGTCGCCCACGTCGCGCCCGGTCCCCGTCACCACGTTCACCACGCCGCGCGGCAGCCCCGCCGCCTCGCAGACGCGCGCCAGCTCCAGCGCGCTCAGCGGCGTGTCCTCGTGCGGCTTCACGACGATGGTGTTTCCGGCCATGAGCGCCGGCGCCACTTTGCGCGCGAACAGGGCCGCCGGGTAGTTCCAGGGGATGATGGCCGCGACGACGCCGTAGGGCACGTTGCGGATCCAGATGTCCTCGTCCGGCGCGTCGGAGGGCATGATCTCGCCCATGGGCGCGCGCGCAAAGGACGCGAAGTAGTCAAAGAACCCGGCCGTCCCGCCGATCTCGCCGCGCGCCTCCACCAGCGGCTTCCCCTGCTCGCGCACCACCACGCGCGCCAGCCGCTCCGCGTCCGCCTCGATGGCGCGGGCGATGCGCGTGAGGTACGCGGCGCGCTGCACGCCCGTGAGCGCCTCCCACGCGGGCTGCGCGGCGCGGGCGGCCTCCAGCGCGGCCCCCGCGTCCTCGCGCGTCCCGTCGGGCACCTCCGCGAACGCCTCGCCGGTGGCCGGGTTGAGCACGGGCCGCGTGGCGCCGCCGGACGCCCCGCGCCACTCCCCGCCGATCAGCATCGGATTACTCTCAAGCAGTGCGTCGCGCGCCATCGTCTCTCCGGGGGTCAGACCAATCATTCGTGAGCCGACTTCCCAGGAGCGATTGAAATCGCCGCTGGAACCACGCGAAGTCTCCTACGGCGACTCATAAGCGGAAGAACCCACCGTGTAGGGGCCCCATTTATCGCGGCCTTACGACTTCGTATCACGAGTCCCGAGGGAACAGTCCGCGGAGGCGGACTTCGCGTAGTTCCAGCGGCGAATTCATTCGCTCGCTGGCGGCGTTCGCGGATGTCGCTCGCGGGCGTCACTCGCGGCCGTCGCCCCGGACGTCGCTCGCGGACGTCGCTCGCGGACGCCGCTCGTGGCCGCCGCTCGTGGCCGCCGCTCGTGGCCGCCGCTCGTGGCCGCCGCTCGCGGGCGTCACTCGCGGCCGTCGCCCCGGACGTCGCTCGTGGGCGTCGTTCGCGCTCGCGGGCGAGTCGGCGACCTCACGATCATGCGGCGGTCCAGCCGCCGTCGAGCACCAGGCTGGTGCCGGTGACGAAGGCGGCGTCGTCGGAGGCCAGGTAGAGGGCGGCGGCGGCGACTTCTTCCGGGGTGCCCAGGCGGCCCATCGGCTGGCGGGCCTCCAGGGCGGCGCGCGCGGCGGCCCTGTCGTCCACGCCCGCGAGGAGGCGCTCCACCCAGGGCGAGTCCACGGTGCCTGGGCACACGCAGTTGACGCGCACGCCCTGCTTCACGAAGTCCATCGCCACCTGGCGGGTCAGCGCGATCACGGCGCCCTTGCTGGCGCAGTACGACGCGCGCTTGGGCACCCCCACCATCCCCGCCACCGAGGCGGTGTTGACGATGGCGCCGCGCCCCTGCCTCACCATGTGCGGCACGGCGTATTTGCACCCCAGGAACACGCTGCGCACGTTCACCGTCATCACCCGGTCCCAATCGTCCGGCTCGCAATCCACCACGTCGGTGGTCGACCCGATCCCCGCGTTGTTGCAGAGCACGTCGATGCGCCCCATCTCGCCCACCGCGCGCTCGATCATCGCGCGCACCTCCTCCGGCTGGCTGGCGTCCACGCGCATCGCCACGCACCGCGCGCCCACCTGCGCCGCCGTCTCCTCCGCCGCCGCGCCGTCCAGGTCCGCCGCGAGCACGAGTGCCCCCTCGCGCGCGAAGAGGATGGACATCGCGCGCCCGATCCCCGAGCCCGCCCCCGTGATCACCGCCACCCGGTCCTGTAGCCGCACGCCGCCTCCGTTGTCTCTGTGTCTCCGTGCCTCCGTGTGAGACACCTAGGGTCCATGCTGCTCGATCCGGTATCGATCGACGGCCGCCTGGTTCAGCTTCACGCCCAGCCCCGGAAGCTCGGGAAGCGCGATGGTCCCGTCGGCGCGCACCGTCAGCGGCTCCTCGAACAGCTCGGAGCGCAGCGGGTTGGGATTCTGGTCCAGCTCCAGCCAGCTTCCGTTGGGGATGGAGGCGATGAAGTGCATGTTGGCGATCGCCGCCACGGCCGACGAGAAGTTGTGGGGGATCACCGGGAGGCCGTACGCGTGGGCCAGCGCGGCGATCCTGCGCGTCTCGGTGATCCCGCCCGACCAGATCACGTCCGGCTGCACGATGTCCACCGCGCGCCGCGAGATCAGCTCGCGGAACCCGGGAAGGGCCGATTCCGTCTCGTACCCGGCCACCGGCGTGGCGACGCGGTGCGCCACCAGCGCCGAGCCCTCGATGTCTTCCGTGCCGACGGGCTCCTCCAGCCAGTAGATGTCCTGGTCCTCCACGGCGCGCATGAACTTGAGGGCCAGCGACGGCGTCCACGCGTTGTTGGCGTCGATGGCCAGCTTCACCCTGGGCCCCAGCGCGGCGCGGGCGGCGAGGACGCGCTCCACGTCTTCCTCGAAGGAGACGGTCGCGTAGTCCGACGCGTTCATGTCGTGCAGCGGGTTGAGGAGGGCGTCGGGCTGGCGGCCCACCTTGATCTTCACGCACCCGAAGCCCCGCTCCGCGTACCCGCCCACCTCCTCCGCCAGCCCCGCCGCGTCCTTGCCCGCCGCGTAGAACCCCGCCGACGCGTACACGGGCAGGTGGTCACGGTACCCGCCCAGCAGCCGGTACAGCGGCGTGCGCGTGGCCTGGCCGATGATGTCCCACAGGGCGATGTCCACGCCGCTGATGGCCTGCATCAGCATCCCGCGCCGGCCGCGCTGGTGGGAGCGCGCGGCCATCATCGACCAGAGCCGCTCCACGCGAAACGGGTCCTGCCCCACCAGCGTGCGCCGCAGCTCGCCGGTGATCAGCGACTCCGTGCTCTCCAGGAACCCGCCGTACGCCGCCGCCTCGCCCAGCCCGACGATGCCGTCGTCGGTGTGCACCTGCACCAGCAGCGTGGGGCGCGACGGCATGTAGTGGATGGCGTCCGCCATCGCGACATCCATGGTGTAATGGAGCTTGATGGTGGTGACGTCGGTGATGATCAACGCGAGGCTCCCTGTAAGTGACGTGTGCCCTCACCCGGCAGCTTACAGCTGCCACCCTCTCCCAGTAACCGCCCTCGGAGAGGGGACTACTTCGAGTGCGTTTACGGCCGGGACTGCTCTGTGTCTCTGTGCCTCTGTGTGAGCCCCGCTGTTTCCGCGGGAGCCTTCGAGGTGGAGCGGTACCCTGCCCCACCGCGCCCGAAGTGGTCCCCTCTCCCACGCTGTTTGTGGGAGAGGGTGGCAGCTGTAAGCTGCCGGGTGAGGGCCCCTGGCCCGCGCCGTGCTGCCATCCTCCACGGCCCGGGCATCTCGCGCGGGCCTCCGTTTCAACGAGGAGGGGGGATGACCCTCGAAATGCGCGCGGGCGTGGCGGCGGCGCTCCTGCTGGCGGGCTGCGGCGGCGGGGCCGGGCCGGAGGCGGGTCCGGAGCCGGAGGAGGCGCAGGCCGGGTACGGCACGCGGCCGCGCGAGCGGAACACGGGCGCCGTGGGCTCGCTCACCGAAGCGGACATGGCCGGCGCGCAGGCCACGCGCGTGGAGGAGCTCCTGCGCGGGCGGCTGGCCGGGGTGCAGGTGGTGCGGCTCCCCGGCGGCGAGTTCTCCGTGCGCATCCGCGGCGCGGGGCCGCTGGGCGGCGGCGAGCCGCTGTACGTGGTGGACGGCGTGCCCATCGCGGGCGGCACCCTCTCCGCCGCGCTGGCCGGGATCTCGCCGCGCGACATCCGGCGCATCGACGTGCTCAAGGACGGCGAAGCGGCCATCTACGGCTCGCGCGGGGGCAACGGCGTGATCCTGATCACAACGCGCCAGCGGTAGACAGCGGCTCGATGCTCGCCCCGTCGGAGGCGGAGCAGACGTAGACGCGCGGCTCCAGCCCCGTGCGCGCCTGGTAGTCGGCCGCAACTCCCTCCGCGAAGGCGGCCGCGCCGTCCGCGCGCACCAGGGCCACCGCGCACCCGCCGAAGCCGGCGCCGGTCATGCGCGCGCCGTAGCAGGCGGGGTGCGCCTGGGCCAGCTCCACGATGGTGTCCAGCTCCACGCGGGACACCTCGAAGTCGTCGCGCAGGGAGGCGTGGCTGGCGTCCATCAGCCGCCCCACCGTGGCGGCGTCGCCGCGCTCCAGCGCGTCGGCGGCCTCCAGCGTGCGCGCGATCTCCGTGACCACGTGCCGGGCGCGGCGGCGCATCACCGGCTCCATCTCCGCGGAGCGCGCCTCGAAGGTGGCCGGGTCCACGTCGCGCAGGGCACGGACGTGCAGGAAGCCCGCGGCGGTCTCGCAGTGGCGGCGCCGGTCGTTGTACGCCGAGTCCACCAGCCCGCGGCGGGTGGAGGTGTCCAGGATCACCACCGCCGTCCCTGGCGGCAGGGGCACGGAGCGCGTGTCCAGCGTGCGGCAGTCGATCAGCAGGGCGTGCCCCGCCTCGCCCGTGGCGGAGATCATCTGGTCCATGATCCCGCAGTACACGCCCACCCACTCGTTCTCCGCGCGCTGGGCGAGCTGCGCCATCTCGCGCGGGTTCCACGCGAAGCCGTCCACCGCCGCGAAGGCCCGCGCCGTCGCCAGCTCCAGCGCCGCGCTGGACGACAGCCCGGCGCCGATCGGGACGTCGCCGGCGGTGACGCCCTCCCATCCGGCCAGGCCGCGGTCCTTCTTCTGGAGCGCCCACGCCATGGCCTGCAGGTACTCGATCCACCCCTTGCCCGAGCTGGCCAGGTGGCAGATGTCGAAGGAGTCTTCCTCCTGGAAATCCAGCGAGTACACGGAAACCTTGCGGTCCGCGCGGGGGCGCAGGGCGATCCACACGGCGCGGTCGATGGCCATGGGGAGCACGAAGCCCTCGTTGTAGTCCGTGTGCTCGCCGATCAGGTTCACGCGGCCCGGCGCGCGCGCCACGAACACGGGGGGCTCTCCGAACCTTTCCTCGAAGGCCCGCACCACGGTGGACCGAAGCTGCTCGCTGGTGTTCATCGCGGAAACGGGGTCAGGGGTAGCCGTGGGGGTGCGCCTGGTGCCAGGCCCAGGCGCTCTCGATGATCGCCCTCAGGTCAGCGTGCTTCGGCGTCCACCCCAGCTCGGCGCGGATGCGGTCGCTGGCGGCCACCAGTACGGCGGGGTCACCCGGGCGGCGCGGCCCCACGTCGGCGGGGATGGGGTGGCCGGTGACGGCGCGCGCGGTCTCGATCACCTCGCGCACGCTGAAGCCGCGGCCGTTCCCCAGGTTGTAGGTGCGGCTCCCCAGGTCCAGCGCGTGGAGGGCCAGCACGTGCGCCTGCGCCAGGTCGGAGACGTGCACGTAGTCGCGCACGCAGGTGCCGTCGGGCGTGTCGTAGTCGTCGCCGTAGACCGTCACCCGCTCCCGCTGCCCCAGCGCCACCTGCAGCACCAGGGGGATGAGGTGCGTCTCGGGGTCGTGGTCCTCGCCCAGCTCGGGCGACACGGCGCCCGCCGCGTTGAAGTAGCGCAGCGCCGCGTAGCGCATCCCGAAGCGGTCGTCCATCCAGTGCAGCATCCTTTCCAGGATGTACTTCCCCTCGCCGTACGGGCTGCCGGGGGTGATGGGCGCCGTCTCGTCGATGGGGACGCGGTCCGGGATGCCGAACAGGTTGGCCGTGGACGAGAGGATGAAGCGCCGCACCCCGTGCTCCGCCGCGCTCTCCATCAGGTTGAGCCCGCAGCGCACGTTGTCGCCCAGGTACAGGAAGGGCTTCTCCATGGACTCGCCCACCAGCGTGTGCGAGGCGAAGTGGAGGATCCCCTCCGGCTCGTGCTTCCCGATCGCCGCGTCCACGGCCTTGCGGTCCGCCAGGTCCGCCTCGACCAGCGCCACGTCCGGGTGCAGCGCCTGGCGGTGCCCCTGGGCCAGGTTGTCGAACACGACCACCTCGTGCCCCGCCGCCAGCAGCTCCACCACGGCGGCGCTGCCGATGTAGCCGGCGCCCCCCGTCACCATCACCTTCACCGCGCACCTCGGGTCTCGGGGAGGGCGCGGAGGCGCGCGGCGCTGCTCTCGGGGGTAACGTCGCGCTGCGGCTCGCCCAGCATCTCGTAGCCCACCATGAACTTCTTTACGGTGGCCGAGCGGAGCAGGGGCGGATAGAAGTGCATGTGCAGGTGCCACTCCGGATGTGGGCGGCCGTCGGTGGGTGCCTGGTGCACCCCGGCCGAGTACGGAAACGATACGCCGAACAGGTTGTCGTAGCGCCGGGTGAGCCGGCCGATCACCTCCGCCAGCCCGTCGCGCTCCGCGTCGTCCAGCTCCAGCAGCGAGGGGACAGGGCGCCGCGCGATCACCAGCGTCTCAAAGGGCCACACGGCCCAGAAGGGCACCACGACGGCGAAGTGGTCGTTGGCGAGCACCACGCGCTCGCCGCTCTCCTCCTCCAGCCGCAGGTAGTCGGCCAGCAGGGTGCGGCCGTGGCGCCCGAAGTGCTCGCCCATGCGCTGCGTTTCGCGCGCCGGGCCCTGCGGCATGGAGTGTTGCGCCCAGATCTGCCCGTGGGGGTGGGGGTTGCTGCACCCCATCATCTCCCCCTTGTTCTCAAAGATCTGGACGTAGCCGATCTCGGGGCGGCTTCCCAGCCGCGCGTACTCGTCCGCCCACACGTCCACCACGCCGCGCAGGCCGGCCGCGTCCAGGTCCGGCAGCGACAGGTCGTGCCGTGGCGAGAAGCAGATCACCCGGCAGACGCCCGGCTCCGCGCGCGCCACCAGCAGCTCCGCCACGTTCATCTCCGCACCCGCCCCGCCGGGCCGCAGCGCCGCGAAGTCGTTGTCGAAGACGAAGGTCCCGGTGTAGTCCGGGTTGCGGTGGCCGCCGGCGCGCTCGTTCCCCGGGCACAGGTAGCACGCGGGGTCGTGCGCCGGCCGCGTCTCCGCCGGAAGCTCCTCCACCTGCCCCTGCCACGGCCGCTTGGCCCGGTGCGGCGACACCAGCACCCACTCCCCCGTCAGCGGGTTGAATCGCCGGTGCGGCTCCTCGTACAGTGTTTCCGGCAAGCGGGGTGAAGCGTCGGTCATGCGCGTCTCAGGTTGTGTCTGTGCGGCGGGCCCTCACCCCCCGACCCCCTCTCCCGATAACAGGAGAGGCTGCGCCTCTCGTTATCAGGAGAGGGGGCGATTTCCATGGATGTTCACGCTGGAGCGCTCACCACTCGAACGGAGCCGCATGGGGCGATTCATCGCGCCCGGGCCGTACGCGCACAACGGATACCGCACGGCGCGGATCGACAAAACCGGACGACCCGGATGTCGGTGCGGGGGGAACCGGGCGGAGCCGGCCGTGCCCTGCCGTCATCTGTCGCAGGGCTCGCCGGAGGGCACCCGCAGCGGCACGCCGGAGGCCACGGGCTCGCCGAAGTCGGGGGAGCCGTCGGGGCGCCAGGTGAAGCGCTGCATGCGGATGACGCGGTTCCAGTTGGGGAGCGTGTCGACCTTGGCGTGGTAGACGATCCAGTCCTCGCGCCCGTCCGGGGACCTGGCGAAGCCGTTGTGGCCGGGGCCGTAGACGCCGTTCGCCGCCGCGAACACGGGGCCCGACTTGGTCCAGCTCGACGGCAGCATCGGGTCCGCGGTGGGGCTGTTGAGGCGAAGCTGGCCCAGGCGATAGGCCTGGGTCCAGGACTCGCGGGTGGAGTACAGGATGAACGTCTGCCCGTTGCGCTCCAGCACCTGCGGGCCCTCGTTCAGGTCCAGACCGTCCTTGGGGTCCACCCGGCGCTCCCAGCTCTCGGTGGGGGCCGAGATCTGCGCGCGCGGGCCGCTGATGGTGGCGGGGTCGGACATCTTCGCGGCGTACAGGTACTGCGGCGTGCGCGCCAGCGGCGTGTTGTTCTCCCAGCCCGACCAGATGCCGTAGAGCTGGCCGCCGAAGCGGTGGACCGTGAAGTCGATGGCCCACACGTCGTCCGCGCGGGTGGCGATGTCGCCGCCGGTGTCGAGCTGGCCCAGGTCCGCGTACGCGCCCTGCGGGTCGCCGCCGGTGGCGCGGAGGACGCCCGCGCGCTGGAAGATGAAGGGCGCGTCCTGCGGGCCGGGGCGGCCGGCGGCGTAGTAGATGTACCAGCGGCCGTCCACGTCGCGGATCTCGGGGGCCCAGACGTGCGTCTGGTTCCAGCCGCTGTCCGGCGCGGTCCACACGCGCACGCTGTCGCGCATGGGATCGGTCAGCTTTCTCGACCGGAACACCCAGATGCTGCTATTTTGCCCTTCCGGGTTCTTGGACTGCGCCATGTAGTAGTACCCGTCGCGGAACTCCAGCCACGGGTCGGCGCCACGGGCCACCGGGTTGGTGAAGGTGCACGATGCAGCCGTCGGCGCGGGCGCCTGAGCGGGCGGCGCGCAGGCCGCGAGCGTCCCGAGCGCGAGCAGGGCCCCGCGGGCGGGCTTCACCTTACCACGAGTGCGATTCATCGATGAGCTCCTCTGAGCGTGTATCCAGCTTCCGGCCCATTTTCCCCGAAACCGCCGACCAGGGCGACCCGTACCTCCTCGCCCTGCCCGAAGGCGTGGCGGCGTACCGCTTCTACGTGTACGTCACCCGCGACGAGACCAGCGACGGCCGCGGCGGCGTGGCGTCGGCGGGCGCGTTCCCCGCGTTCGCGTCGCACGACCTGGTGACCTGGACCGCGCTGGGCCCGACTTTTCAGGGCGACGCGACGCGGCATGCCTTCTGGGCGCCGTGCGTGCGCTACGTCCCCGGCCTGGACCGTCCGTACGTCATGCTCTACTCGCACGGCGCCGGCATCGGCGAGCAGGCGCACATCGGCCACGTCATCCGCCGCGCGGACAGCGAGCGTCCCGAGGGCCCCTTCATCGACACGGGCCACGTGCTCACTCCGGATACCGACTTCGCCATCGACGCCGACGTGTATCCCGCCCCCGACGGCTCGCTGCGCATGGCCTACGCGACGGACTTTGTAGATGGCGAGCCGTACGGCACCGGCATCGTGGAGGCCGCGGTGAGCGACGACCTCACGCGCACTCTCTCACCCCCCACGCTCCTCGCCCGCCCCTCCGAGGAGTGGCACCTCTTCGACGGCGCGCGCCGCATGCCCTGGAAGCAGATCCCCGGCGTGGACTGGCGCACCGACACCGTGCGCTGGAGCACCGTGGAGGGGCCGGTGGGCGGGCTCGTCAGCCCGCGCGGGTGGCGCGTGTACCTCTACAGCGGCGGCTGCTACTTCGGCTTCTACGCCGTGGGCGCGCTGGTGGAGGACGACGCCGGGCGCCTCGTGAACGTAACGCGTGACGGGCGGCACTTCGTCCTCGCCTCGATGCCGGAGCACGGCTTCCACGCTCCGGGACACTGCTCGTGGTTCCGCGCCCCGGACGGCGTCGAGTACCTCGTCACCCACGCCCGCTTCGGCTCCGAGACCGCCCCCCGCAACGCCTGCCTCGTCGAGCTGCGCTGGGACGACGAGGGGCTGCCGTACTGCCCGCCTCCGCTGTAGCGCACCGCTCCGAGCTTTCGTGCGCCCCCCCTTGCCGGGCGACTGAAGTCGCGGCAACAACTGCACGAAGTCCCCCTGCGGGGACTGGGCCCCGGGCGCCAGCCCCCGAAGAACGAGTCCGCGAAGGCGGACTTTGTGCCGTCGTTGCAGCGAGTTTACTCGCCAGCAGCGATCCCCTGCCGTCCCCCCTTGCCGGGCGACTGAAGTCGCGGCAACAACTGCACGAAGTCCCCCTGCGGGGACTGTACAATCCCGGCTGATCCTTCAGCATCAGTCCGCGCAGGCGGACTTTGTGCTTTTGTTGCAGCGAGTTTACTCGCCAGCAACGCCGCGTCAGCGCGTCCGCGGCCGTGCGCGCGGCTCGGTGGAGGGGCCGCGGTCCACGCGTGGCCAGCCGTCCGTCCATACCAGTCGGTCGATCAGCATCACGCGGCGCGTGTTGACGTCGTCCGTGGGCCTGGATCGCGGACGACGCACATCCACGGCGTGGTACACGATCCAGTCGTCGCCGCGCGCGTCGCGGATGACGGAGTTGTGGCCGGGCGCCGTCCAGTGGCCGCCGCGCTCCAGGATCACGCTGCTGGGCGCCCCCGTGGCCTGCGCCAGCGTCTCGAACGGGCCGGTCGCGCTGCGCGAGCGCGCGACCATGGCGGCGTAATGGGCGCGCGGGCCGCAGCAGTTGTCGCCGGAGTAGAACAGGTAGTAGTAGGGCGCGCGATAGGTGACCCACGCGCCCTCCACGAGCCGCTGGTAGTCCGTGGAATCCGCGGTGGGGACCGGGTGGACGAGGTCCACGGGGCGGCTCCCCGCCGCGAACGAGACGCGGTCGGGAGCCAGCTCCTGCACCTTGATGGGCCCGAAGCCGGAGCCCCAGTACAGCAGGCGCCGGCCCGTGCGCGGGTCGTCGAAGGCCATGGGGTCGATGTTGACGAAGCCCGGCCCGCATTGCAGCGGCTCGCCGCGGTCCACGAATGGGCCCTCCGGGCGGCTTCCGGTCGCGACGGCCAGGCAGAGCCCGCGCGTGGTGTCGCGCACGGCCGCGTCGGGCTTGGCCGAGTAGTACAGGTAGTACGTGCCCCCGTGCTCCGAAACGTGCGGCGCCCAGAAGTCCTGCGTCTCGCTGGCCCAGCGCGGCTTGGCCGGCAGCGCATCCCCGATCCGCTCCCACTCCGCCAGGTCCCGCGACCGCGCCACCTGGATGTTCACCTTCGCCCCGTCCCGCTCCCCCTGCGTGGCGTACGCGTAGTACATCCCATCCGCCGCGCGGATCACCGTGGGATCGGGGAAGTCCGCGTCCAGCACGGGGTTGGTGTACGTGCCCGTATCCGCCGCGCGGGGCGAGGCGCAGGCGGTGAGGGCGACGAGGAGGAGGAGGGCGAAGGGGCGGATCGGCGCGGAACCCCGCAGACCGGCACCGGTCCAGGAGCGAATGAATCCGCCGCTGGACCTACGCGAAGTCCGCATGCGCGGACTGTTTCCGCGGCTCTGGCTCGCGGAAAACAGTGCCCGCAGGGGCACTTCGCGTGGTTCCAGCGGCGAATTCATTCGCTCGTGGGAGGGTTCCGCCCGGCGCGGATCCGCCACTGCCGCCGGCTCCACCGGATTCCGGCTCGCGCGGCCTTGCCGGGCGACTGAAGTCGCGGCAACAACTGCACGAAGTCCCCCTGCGGGGACTGGGCCCCAGGCGCCGGTCTCCGAAGAACGAGTCCGCGAAGGCGGACTTTGTGCCGTCGTTGCAGCGAGTTTACTCGCCACCGGGATCCCAGCCACCGGGATCCCAGCCACCGGGATCCCAGCCACCGGGATCTCAGCCACCGGGATCTCAGCCACCGGGATCTCAGCCACCGGGATCTCAGCGAGTGGGATCTCAGCCACTGGGATCTCGGCCACCCGGCCCGACTCACCCATGGCCGGCGCGCTTCTGCAGGCGGCTCTGCACCACCACCACGCCCAGCAGGAAGACGCCGCGCAGCACGCCCTGCCACCAGGGGGTGATGGTGCCCTCCAGGTTGAACAGGTTGAAGATCACGCCGAGGAGCAGCACGCCCACAACCGTGGAGCCTACCCCGCCCTGCCCGCCGCTGAGCAGCGTCCCGCCGACGACCACCGCGGCGATGGCGTCGAGCTCCCAGCCCGTGCCGGCCACCGGCTGGCCCGCGCCCAGGCGCCCGGCCAGGACGATCCCGGCCAGGGCTGCGAGGAGGCCGCTGAGGGCGTAGGTGGCGATCAGCACGCGGTCCACCTTGAGGCCCAGCAGGCGCGCGGCGTCCTGGTGGTCGCCGGCGGCGTAGATGTAGCGGCCGAAGCGGGTGTAGCGCAGGACGATGAAGCCGATGAGGAACGCCAGGGCGGCGAGGATCACGGGGACCGGGACGCCGAACATGCGCCCCCGGCCCAGCCAGAGGAAGCCCTCGGCCGTGCGATCCACCCGCACCGAGTTCTCGCCCGTGACGCCGAGCGCCACACCGCGCGCGGCGATCATCATGGCGAGCGTGACGATGAACGGCTGGATCCGGGCGCGGGTGATGAGGAGGCCGTTGATGGTCCCCAGCAGCAGGCCGGCCGCGAGCCCGCCCGACACCGCCACGAGCGTCCCCTGGTCCGAGAGCATCGCCGCCACGATCCCCGCGATGGCGAGCACCGATCCCACTGACAGGTCGATCCCGCCCGTGAGGACCACCAGCGTCATCCCCAGCGCCACCATCCCCAGCATGCTGTTCTGGCGCAGCACGTTGAGGAGGTTCTCGGGCGTGGCGAAGGGCGCGTAGCGGATGGCGCCGAACACGCACACCACGATCAGCGCGACCACGGCGCCCTGCCGCTGCAGCATCGAAGCCGCCTTGGCCCGCAGCGCCGGCGTGCGCCGCGCGGGAACGCCGCTTCCTGCACCCGGCGGCGTGCCGGGCTGCGGGGGCGGCACCGCCAGCGCCCCGCCCATCTGCCCCTGAGTTTCCACTAGACCCGCCTCGGGCGTTGGAGGTAGACGGCGAAGACGATGATGAGCGCCTTGAAGGCCAGCGACCACGCGTAGGGCACCAGCAGCATGTTGAAGCTGGTCGCGATCACCTGCATGATCAGCGCGCCCACCACCGTGCCCAGGATGGTGGCGCGCCCGCCGCTGAGCAGCGTACCGCCCACCACCACGGCGGCGATGGCGTCCAGCTCCACGTTCTGCCCGATCTTGGCGGCGGCGCTCGCCCCGAGGCGCGACGCCTCGATCAGCCCCGCGAGCCCCGCCAGAAGCCCGCTGATCACGTAGACGGACACCACGGTTCGGCTCACCGGCACGCCCGCGAGCCGCGCCGCGGCCGGGTTGCCGCCCGCCGCCAGCACGTAGCGTCCAAAGGGCGTGGCGCGGAGCACGAACACCGCGAGCACCACCACCAGCGCCGCGATCAGCACCTGCACGGGCACCGGCCCCAGGTGCCCGCGGCCCAGCCAGAGGAAGCCGGGATCGTTGATGCTGATCAGCGCGCCGTCGCGGTTGATCACCTGCGCCAGGCCGCGCCCCGCCAGCAGCGTCGCCAGTGTGACAACGATCGCCTGGACCTTGAAGTACGAGACGAAGGCGCCGTTCAGCAGCCCCACCGCCATGGCCGCCAGGAGCGCCGCGGGTACCGCCAGGGCGAGGCCGCGGTCGATGGTCACGGCCGCCACCGCCGCGGCGATCGCCATCACCGAGCCCACGGACAGGTCGATGCCGCCGGTGGAGATCACCAGCGTCATCCCCACCGCTACCAGCAGGGTGACGGAGAGCTGGAAGAGGACGTTCCAGAAGTTGCCGGCCGTGGCGAAGTTGGGGGTGAAGACCGCGTTGGCCAGCACCAGCACCACCAGCGCGACCACCGCGCCCCCCGTGGGCCCCAGCGCGCTCCACCACCGTCCGGCCTTCCCGCCGCCGGGCGCGGGGCGCGCGGCTACCGATGCCTCCATCTAGCTCTCCAGGGGCGGGGCGGCGGCCGCGCTACCCTCGGCCATCGCGTGGATGATCGACTGCTGCGAGATGCCGGCGCCGCGCAGCTCGGCCACGTTCTGGCCGTCGCGCAGCACCACCACGCGCGAGCTCCCCTCCACCAGCTCCTCCAGCTCGGACGAGATCATGAGCACGCCGAGCCCCGTGGCGGCCAGCTCGTTGATCAGCGCCTGGATCTCCGCCTTGGCGCCGATGTCGATGCCGCGCGTGGGCTCGTCCAGGATGAGCAGCGCCGGGCTCATGCACAGCCAGCGCGCCAGCAGCACCTTCTGCTGGTTGCCGCCGGAGAGCTCGCGGATCTTCTGGTCGGCGCTGGTGCACTTGATGCCGAGGCGCCGCATGAACTGGTCGACGATCTCCCGCTGCCGGGCGCGGTCCACGATCCCCAGGCGCGTGAGCGTGGGGAGCGCGGCCAGCGTCAGGTTCTCGCGCACCGAGAGCTCCGGGATGATCCCCTCGCCCTTGCGGTCCTCCGAGACGAAGGCGATGCCGGCGCGGATGGCGTCGTCGGGGGTGCGCGGGTTCAGCGGCTTCCCGCCCAGGTGCATGGCGCCGTCTTCCGCGGGGTCCGCGCCGAAGATGGCGCGCGCCGTCTCCGTGCGCCCCGAGCCGAGCAGCCCCGCCACGCCCAGGATCTCCCCCTTCCCCACGTCCAGCGTGACGCCGCGCAGCTTCTGCCCGCGCCGCAGCCCCTCGGTGTGCAGCAGCGGCGCGCTCCCCGCCGGCTCCGCGTGGTGCCCGCCGAAGCCGGTCGTGCCCTGCCGCAGCGCTTCGCGCGGCTTCCCCAGCATGAGGCACACGAGGTCCAGCCGTTCGAGGTCCGCCATGCGGTGCGTCCCCACCCGCTTCCCGTCGCGCAGCACGGTCACCCGGTCGCAGACGGTGTACAGCTCGTCGAAGCGGTGGCTGATGTAGACGATGGCCGTCCCCTGCGCCTGGAGCTGCCGGATCAGGTCGTAGAGGATGGCCACCTCGCGCTCCGCCAGCGAGCTGGTGGGCTCGTCCAGCACCAGCACCTTGGCGCCCAGCGACACGCCGCGCGCGATGGCCACCATCTGCTGCTGCGCCGTGCTGAGCGACCCCAGCGTGGCCGCGGGGTCGATGTCCAGCCCCAGCCGCTGCAGCAGCGCGCCCGTCTCGGCGTTCATGCGCGACCAGTGCACCAGCCCCCAGCGCCGCGGCTCGCGCCCCAGGAACACGTTCTCGGCGACCGTCCGGAAGCTGAGCAGGTGGATTTCCTGGTGCACCGCGATCACCCCCGCCGCCTGCGCATCGGCCGGCGTGGCGAAATCGACCGGCTCCCCCTCCAGCCACACCTGCCCCCCGTCGCGGTGGTACGCGCCGGTCATGACCTTGATCAGCGTGCTCTTCCCCGCCCCGTTCTCCCCCACGAGCGCGTGCACCTCCCCGCGCCGCAGCGTGAAGTCCACGCGGTCGAGCGCCGTAGCGCCCGCGAAGCGCTTGACGATCCCTTCCATGCGGAGGATTTCCGGTGTGTCGACTGGAGGGCTCGTCATGCGCGATGGGGTGGAGGGCTGGAAGTAGGCATCTTGATACGGATGAGGCCGGCAGGCCCTCACCCCCCGACCCCCTCTCCCGATAACAGGAGAGGCTGCGCCTCTCGTTATCGAGAGAGGGGGCGATTTCCACGGGGCGGTGCGACGTGGCGGGGCCCCCTCCCCCCGTCCCCCTCCCCCGCAAACCGCGCGGGAGAGGGGGCGCACCTTCCGTGTCGGCGCGTGGCGAACCCAAGTTTGAGCGCGACGCGACGCGGGTGGAAGCCACCGAAGACGATGCGACCAGCGTGGAACGCACCCGAAAATCCAAGGTGGGGGCGCGATTCAGCGCGCCCAACCTCTCAGCGCGCGACCAGCTCCGCCCGCACCACCGATCCCTCGTAGAAGCCCCCCACGTGGCGCCCCGTGCCCCGCCGCGCACACGGTACCTCGCCCGCCACGCGTACGCTAACGGTCGCCGCCGCCAACTGCCGGGAGTGCCAGGCGACCGCAGACTCAGGACTCAGGACTCAAGGCGCGGCACTCAGCACCTCGCACTCAGGACTTCTGTTACTAGGCACTAGGCACTAGGCACTCGGCACTGCCGTCAATACGCATCCGCGACAAACTGCGCCGCGTTGTTCCGGTCGAAGAAGCGGTCGGTGATCAGCTTCTTGGTCGGGACCGGCTGGTCCTTGCGGATCTGCTCGATGGTTTCGAAGGCGATGGGGCCGAAGCGGGGGTTGCTCTCCACGGTGGCGCCCAGCTCGCCGCGCTGGATCGCTTCGAGGGCCGCGCGCTGGCCGTCGATGGAGACGATCTTGACGTCGGCGCCCGGTTTGCGGCCCGAGGCCCTCAGTGCCTGGATGGCGCCGAGAGCCATCTCGTCGTTGTGGGCGTATACGGCCGTGATCTGGGGGCCGAGCGACTGCGCGATGTTCTGCATCACCCGCTGCCCGTTGGCGCGGGAGAACTCGCCCGTCTGCGAGGCCAGGATCTTCATCCCAGGGTGCTGCGCGATCACCTCGCGGAAGCCCTTGGCGCGGTCGGCGGCCACGGAGGAGCCGGGGGTGCCGGTCAGCTCCACGATCCCCGCGTTGCCGCCCGTCTCCTTCACCAGCCACTCGGCCGCGCGCTTCCCCTGCTCCACGAAGTTGGAGCCCAGGAAGGTCACGAAGTCCTCGCCCGCCGTCCCCTCCGCCTCGCGGTCCACCAGGACCACGGGGATGTTGGCGTCGCGCGCCGCCTGCAGCGCGGGCGCCAGCCCCTCGAACTCGCGCGGGGCCAGGAGGATCACGTCCACGCGCCGCGCGATCAGGTCCTCCACGTCGGCCACCTGCTTCGCCGTCTGGTCCTGCGCGTCGGTGACCACCAGCTCGTAGCCGCGCTTCTGCGCCTCGTCGCGCAGGCTCTTCGTCTGCGCCATGCGCCAGGGGTTGTCGTGTCCCATCTGCGAGAAGCCCACCGTGAACTTGCCGTCGTCCGCCTTCTTCTGGCAGCCGGCCAGCGTCGCGAGCGCGAGCACGGGCAGCAGCCCCGCGCGCAGGAGGGTACGAAGACGGGGCGGCTGCGGCATGGGTGGGCTCGGGCTGGTGGGCTGGGTGGACGGCCGCGCGGGCGGCTTGAACTTTTCCGAAACGTTTCAATTCGGTTCAGAGACAGTACGCTTGCGAGGTGCACGCTGTCAAGCACCTTCGCCGACCCCCGCTTCCCGCCGTTCCTCACGACCGATCGCGGCCCGGCGGAAACTCCAACCCCGCCAACGAGATGCGCGCAATCTCACGTGTTTCCTTGGAAACATCCCGCGCCGCGAACCCTGCACACAGGGTGAACATGATGCTTGACAGTTTCGCGATCAACGTCTAACCTGAACCGACCGAACCTGTTCAATAAAGTTCAACCGCGGCCAGGCTGCACCGCCCCGCGTCCCACACGACCTATCCCGAATGACGAAGCAGCCGACCATCAACGACGTCGCGCGCCTGGCGGGGGTGTCCAAGGCCACCGTCTCGGCCGTGCTCAACGACATGGGCACGGTCAAGCGGTCCACGCGCGAGCGGGTGCTTTCCGTCATCGAGTCGCTCAACTACCGCAAGAGCGGGCCGGACCGGCGCAACCCCGGGCAGCAGATGCGCAGCCTGGCCCTGGTGATCAAGGAGATCGACAACCCATTCTACGGCGAGGTCATCACCGGAGCCCGCGGCGCCGCGGACGAGGCCGGCTACACGCTGGTCGTGATGAGCTCCGAAGGCGGCCACGAGGCGGAGCGCCGCGCCGTGGAGCTGCTCCAGCGCAAGGAAGTGGACGGCCTGATCCTGACGCCCGTGCTGGACGTGGACGCGGACCTTTCGCACCTGTTCGAGCTGAAGCGGCGCAACTTCCCCTTCGTCCTGCTGGAGGAGGTGCGCGGGGTGCCGGGAAGCCTGATCGACGTGGACAACGAGGAGGCGTCGCGCCGCGCGGTGGAGTTCCTGATCGAGCAGGGGCACACGCGCATCGTGCACTTCGCCGGGCCCGAGTACTCGTCGCACAGCCAGGAGCGCATCGACGGGGTGCGGCGCGCGTGCAGCGGATCGCACGTCATCTTCTCCGACGACGACGTGGTACGCGCGGGCGCCCACCTGGAAGACGGCTACCGCGCCGGCCTGGCGTACTTCGGCGACCGCCCGCCCGCGGAGCGGCCTACCGCGGTGACCTGCTACAACGACCTGGTGGCGATCGGCCTCTGCCGCGCGCTGGCGGAGCTGGGGATCCGCGTGCCGGACGACGTGTCGGTGATCGGGTTCGACGACATCGCGCTCCTCGACTACCTGCCGGTGCGCCTGACCACGGTGCGCATGCCCAAGGGCGACATGGGGCGGCTCGCGGCGCAGCTTCTCATCCGCCACATCGAGTCGCGCGAGGCGCTCCCGCCCGAGAAGGTGTACCTGGAGGCCGAGCTGGTGGTGCGGGACTCCACGCGCGCGCTCCACGCCGAGGCACCGCCCGTACGGGTGCGGGTGGCGAGTACCGAGGAGACCGGGGCGCCCGCGGGCACCCGGCAGCGCGTGGCGCGATGAGCCCGGCCGCGGTCGCGCAGCCCGGCGTGAGCATGCAGCTCGCCCCCGCGCCCGCGGCCGCTCCGCGCGCCTGGCGCCCGGCGCCGGGTGCGCTGCTCACCCGCTGGGCGGATCAGGTCGATCCCGGCAGCGTCCTTCCCGAGTACCCGCGCCCCCAAATGGTGCGCCCCCGCTGGCAGAGCCTCAACGGCACCTGGCAACTCGCGATCCTTCCCCACGGCGCCGCCTCCGTTCCGCTCGGCGAGGAGCTCCCCGAGCGCATCCTCGTCCCCTTCCCCGTGGAGTCCGCGCTTTCCGGCGTGGGCAGGCACGCGCAGCACCTGGTCTACCGCCGCACCTTCCAGGCGGAGCTGGCAGAGGGCGAGCGGCTGCTGCTGCACTTCGGGGCGGTGGACTGGCGGGCGCGCGTGTTCGTGAACGGGCGGCAGCTCGCGGAGCACACGGGGGGCTTCGACGCGTTCTCGGTGGACGTGACCGACGCGCTGGTCGCGGGCGAGCAGGAGCTGGTGGTGGCGGTGGATGACCCCACGGACGGCTTCGGGCAGCCGCGCGGCAAGCAGGCGACTAAGCCGCACCCGATCTTCTACACGCCGGTCACCGGCATCTGGCAGACGGTGTGGCTGGAGCCCGTTCCCGCCGCGCGCATCGAGTCGCTGCGCATGACTCCAGACGTCCCGGGGGAAGCCCTGCGCCTGACGGTGCGCGGCGCCGCGGGAACCGTGGAGGCCGTCGCGCGCGCGCAGGGGCGCGAAGTCGGGCGGGCGCGCGGGCCGATGGGAAGCGAGATCCGCGTCCCCGTGCCCGCGCCGCGCCTGTGGGGGCCGGACGATCCCTTTTTGTACGACCTGCGCGTGACGCTGCTGGAGGGCGGGCGCGAGGTGGACGGCGTGGACAGCTACTTCGGGATGCGCACCGTGGGGCTGCAGCGCGACGAGCGCGGCTTCACCCGGATCGCGCTGAACGGCGAGCCCTGGTTCCACGTGGGGCCGCTGGACCAGGGCTGGTGGCCGGACGGCCTGTACACCGCCCCGACGGACGAGGCGCTGCGCTGGGACGTGGAGCGCACCAGGGCGCTCGGCTACGGCTTAACGCGCAAGCACATCAAGGTGGAGCCCGCGCGCTGGTACTTTCACGCGGACCGCCTGGGCCTCCCCGTCTGGCAGGACATGCCCTGCGGGTGGAACGACACGCCCGAGGCGCGCGGCCACTTCGCGGGCGAGCTGGCCGCCATGATGGATGGCCTGCACAACCATCCATCCATCCTGGTCTGGGTGCCCTTCAACGAGAAGTGGGGCCAGTGGTCGCACGAGGCCACGCGCGACACGGTGGCCGCCATGCGCCGCGCCGACCCGTCGCGCCTGATCGACGACGCCAGCGGATGGCAGCACACCGGCGCGGGCGACATCATCGACGTGCACCGCTACCGCGGCCCGCAGGCGCTGGTCCCCTCAGCCGAAAAAGCCACGGTGGTGGGCGAGTACGGCGGCCTCGGCTACGCGGAAGACGGCCACCTGTGGCGCAAGAGCGACGACGACAACTGGGGGTACGGCGGCGCCTTCGGGACGCGGGAGGAGATGAACGACTGCTACGATCTCCTCATGCGCCGCATGTATCGCCTGCGCGACACGCACGGGATGAGCGCGGCGGTCTACACGCAGCTCACCGACGTGGAGACGGAGGTCAACGGCCTCTTCAGCTACGACCGCGCCGTCCTCAAGTTCGACCCGGAGCGCCTGGCCGCCGTCAACCGCGGGCTGGCGCCGCTCCTTCTTCCCGAGTACGGCTGGTTCACGGACGAGATCCTCGTAACGGTGCACCAGGGCACCCCCACCGAGCTGCGCTACACGACCGACGGGAGCGAGCCGACGGCGGAGAGCCCGTGCTTCCGCCCGTTCAGCACCCGCGAAGACACCCTCGTGCGCGTGAAGTCGTTCGCGGACGGCCGCCCCACCGCCGCCCCCGAGGCGCGGATGGAGTACCGCCGCACGCCCGGACGCGCGCCCGAGCAGGTGGAGGTCGTGCCGGGGATCGCCTACGCGTACTTCCCCGACCACTCGCCCGAACCCGCCTTCCGCCTGGACTGGCCGGTGCGCGACCGGCTGGAGCGGATCGACATGCCGGGCGACCCGGAGCCCGCGCAGGCCGGCACGCTCCCGGACTTCTCGCTGGAGCCGCGCGACCGCGAAGAGATGTTCGGTTTCCGGTTCACGGGCTACCTGCGCGTCCCCCAGACCGGCGTCTACACCTTCTCCGCCCTCTCCGACGACGGGATCGTCTTCTGGATCGGCGAGGAGCAGGTGATGTGGTCGATGGGGCAGTCGCCGGCCACGCAGGAAGACGAGGGGCAGATCGCGCTCCAGGGCGGGCTTCACCCCTTCACCCTGAGCTACCACAACGCCTACGGACCCATGGCGCTGGAGATGTTCGTCGCCGGGCCGGGGATGCCGCGCCAGCGCATCCCGGCATCGATGCTGTTCCGCGCCGGCACGGCGCGGTGAGCCGTGCAGCCGCGGGGGGCGCCTGCTCCACCCGCGGCCGAAACGCGGGGCGGCCCGTCCGGGCCGCCCACCCGTGGAGACCCGCCATCCGGGAGCCCATGACCGCCATCCGCCACTGCCGCGCCCCACCCCGCCGGGCCCCTCCGCGCTCACCCGTCGGAGCCCCGTGCAGGATCGTCCCCGGTAATCACCCGCACCCCCAGAGGGGATCGTCATGAACAGCCCTGTCGTACCCAAGAGCAGGACCGCCGCGAAGGTGCTCTGCGCCGTGGCGTGCCTCGGCTCCTTCGCCCTGGCCGGGCCGTATGCGCTCGGCCCCGCGCCGCTGGCGGCGCAGACCACCGGGCAGATCAATGGAACGGTGACCGGCGAGGGCGGCCGGCCCGTTTCCGGCGCCACGGTGGAAGTGGTGGGCGCCGGCCGGCGCACCGCCACCGGACCGGACGGCCGCTTCACCCTGACGGGAATCGCGCCCGGCAGCTACACGCTGCGCATCACGGCACTGGGCCACGCGCCCTCCACCCGCGCCGTGAGCGTGACCGCCGCGGCGCCCGCGCAGGTGAGCGTGCAGCTCGGCACGGCGGCCGTGGGGCTGGACTCGCTGGTGGTGGTGGGCTACACCACGCAGAACCGCCGCAACATCTCCGGCGCCGTGACCTCGGTGCCCACGGAGGCTATCCAGGCCCGCAAGGTCGCGACCGTGGAGCAGGCGCTGAAGGGGCGCATCGCGGGCGTCAACATCGTCTCCTCGGGCGAGCCGGGCCGCCCCGCGGACGTGGTGATCCGCGGGCAGAACTTCACCACCAACCCGTCGCCGCTGTACGTGGTGGACGGGATGTACCTGCGCCAGAACCCGGGGCTCAACCCGGACGACATCGAATCGGTGCAGGTGCTCAAGGACGCGTCGGCGGCGGCGCAGTACGGGGCGCAGTCGGCCAACGGCGTCATCCTGATCACCACCAAGCGGGGCCGCGCGGGCGAAAGCCGCATCGGCTACCGCTCGTTCTACGGCTACCAGGAGGTCCCGCGGCAGCTGGACCTGGCCAACGCGGCGCGCTGGGCCGAGATCACGCGCGAGCTGTACGCGGGCGCGGGCGAGCGGGTGCCCGCCGGCGCGGCGACGCTGAACGGCATCGACACGGACTGGCAGAACGAGATCTTCCGGGGCGGCTCCATCCAGGACCACAACCTCCAGGTCTCCGGCGGCTCCACGGCGGGCAACTACCTGCTGAGCGGCGGCTACCTGCAGGAGAACGGCACGGTGATCGGCACCGGCTTCGAGCGCTTCTCGTTCCGCGTGAACTCCGAGGCGCGTCGCGGCATCCTGACGCTGGGGCAGAACCTTTCGCTGTCGCGCGCGGTGCGCGACAACCTGCGTGGCAGCCCGCTGCTGGAGGCGGTGCGCCTTCCGCCGGTGATCGCGGTGCGCGACCCCAATACTTCCAGCGGCTACGGCTTCGGCAGCGATGCGGTGCCCACCTTCGGCACCAACCCGGTGGGGCAGCTGGAGCTGGAGAGCAGCACGGACTTCCTCAACCAGGTGATCGGCACGGCGTACGCCGGGCTCCGCCTGCGCGACAACCTGGGCTTCCGCTTCAACCTGGGCGTCAACTACCAGGACCTCAACTGGCGCAACTTCCGTGAAGCGGGCTCGCTGCGCCTCAACAACCCCAACGAGCCCAACCGCTTCACCGACCGCCGCGACAACTCGTACACGCTTCTCTTCGAGAACCTGCTGACCTTCGACGACGAGTTCGGCGGCCACGAGGTGAACGCCGTAGCCGGGTACACGGAGCAGATGGAGCGCTTCAACCGGCTGGAGGCCTTCCGCCGCAATTACGCGGACGAGAGGCTGCGGCAGATCAACGCGGGGAGCTCGGAGCTCAACAACGCCGGCTTCCAGGAAGACGGGGGGCTGCGCTCCTTCCTGGTGCGCGCCAACTACGCCTTCGACGGCCGCTACCTGCTCACGGGCACCTTCCGCCGCGACGGGTCGTCGCGCTTCGGCCCGGGCAACCGGTGGGGCAACTTCGGCTCCGTGTCGGCCGGGTGGGTGGTGAGCGAGGAGAGCTTCTACGGCGGCCTGCCGCTGCTGGGCAACTCGGTGGACTACCTGAAGCTGCGCGCCAGCTACGGCATCCTCGGCAACCAGGACATCGGCAACTACCTGTTCGACGGCCGCATCGAGTCCAACAACCGCAGCTACCTGTTCGGCAACAACCAGATCGCCACCGGGCGCATCCAGCTCGGGCTGGCCAACCCGGACATCAAGTGGCAGGAAGACCGCCAGACCAACGTGGGCGCGGACCTCAACATGTTCGGAAACCACGTCACCGTCTCGGCGGACTACTACCGCCGCGAGACGGGCGACATCCTGGTGCCCGCCTCCATCCCGCTGAGCTCGGTGGGGTACCTGAACGCGCCCTACGAGCCGCAGTACGATCTCGCCCCCACGGTGAACGCGGGGAGCATCCGCACCAGCGGCTTCGAGCTGGGGCTGCAGCACAGGTACCGGCGCGGCGACCTCCGCCTGACCACGGCCGCCAACCTCACCACGCTCAACAGCGAAGTCACCTCGCTGGGCAGCGGGGGCCAGGCGCTCTCGTACTACGAGGAGGGGATCGCCCGCACCCAGGTGGGCGCGCCGGTCAGCTCGTTCTACGTGGTGCAGATGCTGGGTATCTTCCAGAGCGACGCCGAGGTGCAGGCGCACAAGAACAGCAAGGGGCAGGTGATTCAGCCCGGCGCCCGCGCGGGTGACGTCAGGTACGCGGACCGCAACGACGACGGCACCATCAACGACGGCGACCGTTACCTGGCGGGAAGCTCCACCCCCGACTTCGAGGGCGGGCTCTTCTTCGACGGCGGCTACCGGAGCTTCGATTTCTCGCTGGGGATGCGCGGGGTGTACGGCAACAAGATCTTCAACCGGGTGCGGTACTGGACCGAGCGCCTCAACGACCTGGGCAACTACTCGGCCGACCTGGAGCCCTGGACGCCGCAGAACCGCAGCAACACCACGCCGCGCGCCGTGTTCGGTCCACAGGGCCGCGAGAACGCGCGCCTGGCGTCGGACCGGTGGATCGACGACGGCTCGTTCCTGCGCCTGCAGAACGTGGAGGTCGGCTACGCGCTTCCCAACCGGCTCACGCAGCGCGTGGGGCTGGGGCTCACCCGGTCGCGGGTGTACCTGAACGTGCAGAACGCACACACCTTCACCGGCTATCCCAACTGGGACCCGGAAGTCCGGAGCTTCGACAACCCGCTGATCCGCGGGTTCGACGACGGGCGTATCTACCCCAATCCGCGCACCTTCACCATCGGCGTGGACCTGGGCCTGTAGCCCTCCCCCTCTACCGAACCGGACGATGAAAAAGCATTTCCTCGTTCCGTCCCTGCTCCTTGCCGCCGCGGCGGCGGGGTGCACGGACCTGGACGTAACGAATCCCAACCAGCAGACCACGGACACGTTCTGGCAGCGCGAGAGCGACGCCGTGCAGGGCGTGAACGCCACCTACAACGGGCTTCAGCTCCGCGGCACCTACCAGCGGTGGCTGGCCTTCGCGTTCGACACGCGATCCGACCTCGGCCAGAGCCGCAGCCCGTGGCCCGAGCTGAGCCAGTTCAACAAGTTCACCCTCGGCAGCTACGACTTCGAGGTGAACACGGAGATCTACGGGCATCACTACCAGGCCATCTACCGGGCCAACCAGGTGATCGCGTTCATCCCCGGCATCACGATGAACGAGGGGCTCAAGGCGCGCCTGATCGGCGAGGCCAAGTTCATCCGCGGGCTGATGTACTACAACCTGGCGGTGCTGTACGGCGGCGTGCCGCTGGTGCTGGAGCCATCCACGGCGGACCAGCGCCCACCCAGCGCCGCCAACGCCGCGGTGTGGGCGCAGGTGGAAAAGGACTTCAGCGACGCGCGCGCCGTGCTCCCGGCCTCGTACGGCGGGGCCGACCTGGGGCGGGCCACGCAGGGCGCGGCCGCGGCCATGCTGGGGAAGGCGTACCTGCAGCAGAGGAAGTGGAACGAGGCGGCGCAGATGTTCGCGGCGGTGGTGAACTCGGGCCGCTACCAGCTCGTGGCGGACTACGGGAACAACTTCCGCGTGGAGGGCGACAACAACGCGGAGTCCGTGTTCGAAGTGCAGTTCGGCGGGCCGGCGCAGCTCGCGTCGGGCACCGTGGGCCACAACATCCCGCGCCTGATCGGCCCCTGCAACGTGGGCTTCTGCGACGCGCAGCCCACCGCCTGGTACGTGTCGCAGTTCGACAAGGAGCAGACGGCCGCCGGCGGGGTGGACCCGCGCAAGGACGCCACCCTCTTCTACAACAAGCCGGGCGGGATGGACGTGTTCGGCGTGCCGTTCGCCACGCGTTATCCGCAGGGGCGCTTCGGCCTGTCGGCCGACAGCACCTTCTTCTGGAAGAAGTACACCGAGCACTACCTGCGCGAGCAGGACTGGGACGCGGCCATCAACATCAAGGTGGCCCGCCTGGGCGGCATCCTGCTCCTTCACGCCGAGGCGCTGACGGAGGCCGGGCGCCCCGCCGAAGCGCTCCCGTTCCTCAACCAGGTGCGCGCGCGCGCGGGGCTGGCGCCGGTGCCGGCCGGGCTCAGCCAGGCCGAGATGCGGGCGCGGGTGGCCAACGAGCAGGTGCTGGAGCTGGGGCTGGAGATGGAGCGGTACATGTACCTGGCCCGGCACAACCTGCTGGGCTCGGCCGAGATCCGCTCGCACGACCCTGACGAGTTCAGGTTCTTCGTCCCCAACAAGAGCGAGCTGCTGCCTATACCCACCACGGAGATCGCGCAGAACCCGAACGTGAAGCAGAATCCGGGTTACTAGGCTCACACGGAGGCACAGAGACACAGAGAGAACCGATTTCCTCTGTGTCTCTGTGCCTCCGTCTGAGATTACAGGAGCTGGAATAAGATGAGAAAGATGTCGCGCGTGCTGCCTTTTCTGCTCGCGGCCTGCTCCGCGGAAAGCGAGTTGCCGGTGGTGGCGGAGTGTACGTTCACCAACCCGGTGGCGGCGGGGGCGGACCCGTGGGTGGTGAAGCACGGGGCGTCGTACTACTCGGTCCAGTCGCGCGACAACGGGATCTACGTGGCGAAGTCGGACCGGCTGACGCGCGCGTTCGACAACCCCGTGCGCGTGTGGGCGGCGCCGGACACGGGGTGGAACCGCACGAACGTCTGGGCGCCGGAGCTGCACTTCATCGACGGGCGCTGGTACGTGTACTACGCGGCGGGGCGCGCGGGGCCGCCCTTCATCCACCAGCGGAGCGGCGTGCTGGAGTCGGTGGGCGACGATCCGCAGGGCGGCTACGTGGACCGGGGGATGCTGGACACGGGTGACGACGCCACCACTCCGGCGGAGCACCGGTGGGCCATCGACGTCAACGTCGGGCGCATCGGAGGCCAGTTGTACGCGGTGTGGTCCGGCTGGGAGCGTGACGCATCCACCGACCGCACGCCGCAGCACCTCTACATCGCCCGCATGTCCAACCCGTGGACCATCGCCACGAACCGCGTCAAGCTCAGCTCCCCCGTGGAAAGCTGGGAGCGCGGCACGGAGCTGGACCTGCAGGAGGGGCCCACCTTCCTGGAGCACGGCGGCCAGTGGTTCATCATCTACTCCACGCGCGAGTCGTGGCTCAAGGAGTACCGCCTGGGCCAGCTCCGCCTCGCGCCCGGCGCCGACCCGCTGAACCCGGCGAGCTGGACCAAGAGCGGACCCGTGCTGGAGGGCACGGACGGCGTGTTCGGCTCCGGCCACGCCAGCTTCACCACCTCGCCCGACGGCACGGAGAGCTGGATCGCCTACCACGCCAAGACCAGCACCACCCCCGGCTGGGAGCGCGTCATCCGCCTCCAGAAGTTCGACTGGAACGCCGACAACTCCCCGCGGTTCTCCGCCACCACCCCCTCCGGCCAGCCGCTAACACTGCCCTCCGGCGAATGCCGGTAAGCCGTTTCTCTGTGCTTCTGTGTCTCTGTGTGAGCCTGCTTTTACTGTACAACCAGGAGAGCTAACGTGGAGCGGTCCGAGTTCGGAAGGCTTCCCGGCGGCGAAAAGGTGGACGCCTTCACCCTGCGCAACGCGCGCGGGGTGGAGGCGCGGGTGATCGGCTTCGGCGGCGCGATCGTGTCGCTGCGCGTGCCCGACCGCGCGGGGAGGATGGGCGACGTGGTGCTGGGCTACGACTCGCTCGCCGGGTACCTGGCGGACGATGCCTACTTCGGCTCGCTGATCGGCCGCTACGCCAACCGCATCCGCGACGGCCGCTTCTCCCTGGATGGCGAGGAGCACGCGCTGGACGTCAACAACGGGGCCAACCACCTGCACGGCGGACGGCGCGGCTTCCACAAAGCGCTCTGGACGGCCGAGCCGGACGGCGCCGCGCTGCGCCTCACCTACACCAGCGCGGACGGGGAAGAAGGGTATCCCGGGACGCTGCACGCCACCGTCCGCTACACCCTCACGGACGCGGACGAGCTGGTGATCGACTACGGCGCCACCGTCGACCGCGCCACCCCGGTGAACCTCACGCAGCACACCTACTTCAACCTGACCGGCGACCCCGCGCGCGACATCCTGGGCCACGAGCTGCAGCTCGCCGCCGGCCACATCACCCCCGTGGACGAGACGCTGATCCCCACCGGCGAGCTGCGCCCCGTGCAGGGCACCGCCTTCGACTTCCAGCACCCCTGCCCCATCGGCGCGCGCATCGGCGGCGCGGACGAGCAGCTCGCCCGCGCCGGCGGCTACGACCACAATTTCGTGCTGCGCCGCGACGGCGACTCGCTCGCCCTGGCCGCGCGCGTCCACGACCCCTCCACCGGCCGCACCCTGGAAGTGCACACCACGGAGCCCGGCATCCAGTTCTACTCGGGCAACTTCCTGGACGGCACCACCCTGGGCAAGGACGGCCACCGCTACGGGCACCGCTGCGGCTTCTGCCTGGAGCCCCAGCACTTCCCCGACTCCCCCAACCGCCCGGAGTTCCCCCCCGTCATCCTCCGCCCGGGCCAGCATTACGCCTCCCGCACGGTCTACCGCTTCGGCACGGACTGAAAAAGCAATTTCACACAGAGACACAGAGGCACAGAGATGATGAAGTTGTCTCTGTGCCTCTGTGTCTCTGTGTGAGCTCAACCGATTGCGGGGCATCGTGTTAACGAAAACGCCCGCGGCGGGGCCGAACGAAAAGGTTGTCAGGGGGACGAAACGGGTGTACACTACCGCCTCTCCCTGCACGCAAAACCTCCGGTGATCCGAGCGGCGCCCCCACGCGCCCGCCCTTCCGTTTCGTCCAGCATCCCTCCCCATGACGAACCGCTTCCCCGCCCTGCGCCGCGTATTGCTGGCCACCTTCCTCGTCGCCGGCACCGCGGCGAGCGCCGACGCGCAGCAGCGGTCGCGCGTCCTCTCCGGAGCGCACGCGCCGCAGTTCCGCTACCTGTCGCGCCTGGTGGGGCGGCTGGAGATCCCGGTGGCCGACGTGAGCCCGTCGCAGCTCCGCCAGAGCTACAACCAGGGGCGCTCGGGCGGCCGCACGCACCACGCCATCGACATCCACGCGCCCCGCGGCACGCCGGTGCTGGCCGTGACCGAGGGCCGCATCCTGCGCCTCTACCAGCGCGGCAAGGGCGGCAACTCCATCTACCACCTGGATGCGGACGGCCGCACGCGCTACTACTACGCGCACCTGGACCGCTTCGCCTCCGGCCTGCGGGAGGGCGCCACGGTGCGCAAGGGCGAGGTGATCGGCTACGTGGGCGACACCGGCAACGCGCAGCCCGGCGACTACCACCTCCACTTCAGCGTCGCCGTCCTCCGCGACCTGTCGCGCTGGTGGGAGGGCGAGAACATGGACCCCTACGTACTCCTCCGCGGCAACTGAAAACAGAGAGGCACAGAGATGAAGTCATCTCTGTGCCTCTGTGCCTCTGTGTGAGCCCCGCCGTTAGAAAAGCGTAACGCCCACCAGCACCTGGTTCCGGTTCAGGTCGGGGCTCTGGTCGTCCGACGCCGAGTCGCTCACCCGGCGGTACTGCGCGTCCAGGCCGAACATGGAGGTGAGCTGCCAGCGCAGGCCGAGCTGGAAGCCGAGCTGCGTGCGGCTGTCCTTGATCGCCGGGTCCGCGCTGCCGACGTCCTCGTACGTGTAGCGGCCGAGCCCCGCGTGCAGCCCGGCGTACGGGGTGATGGGGAGGATGGGGAGGTCGAAGAAGTAGTTGGCCTCCGCCAGCACGCCGAAGCTCTGCGTCTCCAGGTCCGCCTCGCGCGCGCGGCCGTTGGCGTACGCGCTCACGCCCACGCCGATGCTGAACGGCAGCATCAGCTCGGCACCCAGCGAGAAGCCGTCCTCGGACGGGATCTCTCGGTCCTCCTCAGCGCCCCGGGCGGTGACCTCGTTGTACAGGTAGTGCCCCTTCAGCGCGAAGCCGGACTGCGCGGCCAGCGGAGCGGAGCCGGCGGCGAGCGCCACGGCGGCGAGCATCGGAACGAATCTGCGCATTGCCTTCCAGAGTTGTGTGAGTCGATGATGCGGGCTCCTCAGCGCGGGGTGCCCGCTTCGAAGCGCGCGAGCGCGCGGTCTCCCGCGTACAGCACCAGCCTCCCGCCGGCGATGGAGAAACGCTCCACCGCCCTGAGCGCTTCCAAGAACGCGCGCTCCTGCGTGGACACCGCGGGATCTGTGCACGCCATCCGCGTCATCCCCAGCGGCTCGGGGAAGCGCAGCCGGTCGCCCTCTACCTGGTAGGCGCCCGCGACGCTGTTGCACCCCGTGCTCCCGCCCATGTGCCCTGTCGCGGTGTGGAAGCGCAGGTGCGGCTCGCGCCCGGCGATCCCGCCCGCGGCGGGGCGCCCGTTCAGCTCCGTGAGGCGCCAGTGGGTGCCCGCCAGCGCCTGCGCGGGCTCCGGCGCGGCGCCCGCCGGCGTCTTTTCCGCGCAAGCGGCGAGTGTGGCGAGGGCGAACAGCGTGATGCAGCGTCGCAGGATCATCATCACCTCCGGATCGGGGGAAACGGCAGGTGGGGTTTACCCGCAGCCCACCGGCAGGGTCCGCGCGCGGAACAATGCGCGTCTCCCCGGCCGCGTGCAATGCCCCCGGTGCGGCCCCGGGTTGCGGGCGACTGAAGTCGCTGCAACGAAAGCACGAAGTCCGCCTCCGCGGACTGGTTGCCGAAAGGATCAGCCGGACCCGCACAGTCCCCGCAGGGGGACTTCGTGCAGTTGTTGCCGCGAGTTCACTCGCCAGGCAGGCCGCTGCGCCGGCATCAGCCCACCCGCAGGAGCACCTTCCCCGTCGTCCGCCGCCCCTCCAGAGCCCGGTGCGCCTCCGCCGCCTCGGCCAGCGGGAACTCGGCGCCGATGCGCACGTCCAGCTCGCCGCGCGCGATCCACTGGAACAGGTCGCCCGCGCGGCCGAGCAGCTCCTGGCGGGTCGCGGTGTAGTGGCCCAAAGTGGGGCGCGTGAGAAAGAGCGAGCCGCGCTGGTTGAGCAGCTGCGGATCGACCGGCTCCACCGCGCCGCTGGACTGCCCAAAGAGCACCATCATCCCGCGCGGCGCCAGCACGTCGAGCCCGGCGCGAAAGGTGGAGCGCCCCACGGAATCGTACACCACCTGCACGCCCTCGCCCCCCGTGATGCGCATCGTCTCCGCGGCGAAATCGGCGCGCGTGTACACGATCACCTCGTGCGCCCCCGCCGCGCGCGCCAGCTCCGCCTTCTCGTCCGACCCCGCCGTGGAGATCACGAACGCCCCGCGGCGCCTGGCGATCTGCACCAGCAGCAGCCCGACCCCGCCCGCCGCCGCGTGCACCAGGCACCGGTCGCCCTCGCGCAGCGGATGGGTGGAGGTAGCGAGATAGTGCGCCGTCATCCCCTGCAGCATGACGGCGGCCCCGAGCCGCGCGCTCACCTCGTCTGGAAGCGGGACCAGGCGCTCCGCCCGCACCAGCGCGTACTCCGCGTACGACCCGAGCACGCCGGCCCACGCCACGCGCTCCCCCGCCCGCACCTCGTCCACGCCCTCGCCCACCTCCACCACCGTCCCCGCGCCCTCCTCCCCCAGCGTGGCCGGCAGCGGCACCCGGTACACGCCGCTGCGCTTGTACACGTCGATGAAATTCACCCCCGCCGCCTCGAGCCGCACCAGCGCCTCCCCCGCCCCCGGCCGAGGCACCGGCACCTCCTCCACCCGCATCGCCTCCGCCCCCCCCGGCGCGTGCACCCGGATCGCATTCATCATCCGCATCTTGATCCTCGAGGTAAGAAAAGGACTGGGCTCACACAGAGACACAGAGGCACAGAGACCTTCATCTCTGTGCGTCTGTGTCTCTGTGTGAGCCCCGCCGTTACTACGCCGCGACTTCCACGAACGCAGGCCCGCTCGTAGGCTCCGGAACGGGAAGACCCTCCAGGCGCAGCCCCTCGATGTGGAACTCCACCGCCTCGCGCATGTTGGCTTCCACTTCGTCGCGCGTGCGGCCCGTGCCGACACATCCGGGCAGATCCGGCGGATACGCGGAGAAGCCGGTCTCCGTCTGCTCGACGATGATCAGATAGCGCTTCATGGCTTCCACCCCATCTGTTTGAAGATACTCCGCATCGTGCCGAACGAGAGATCGTCCGACAGGCTACCCGGCACCGTGACGAGCCCCGGCCGGACGGGATGCTTGTACTGGCGGTGGCTTCCGCGGGTGCGCACCAGCACCCAGCCATCCCGTTCCAGCCGCCGAATCAGATCCCGAACTCTCATCCGGCGAAGCTACACGACCCCGCAAATTTATAGCAAGCGATTCCCGGGCGCGAGCCTAACGAAGTTCGCCGGGTGGTCCAGAGGGATCGCTGGACGCTCCTTTCATCGACTAACCTCTGTGCCTCTGTGTCTCTGTGTGGCCCCCGCTTTCACGCCGCCACCGCCATCGAGACAGCCCCCGGGAAGAGAGCCGTGAAGGTGCTCCCCTTCCCGTGGGTGCTCTCCGCCCACACTCTGCCGCCGTGCAGCTTCACGATGTTGCGGCAGATGGGGAGCCCCAGCCCCGTGCCGCCCTTCTCGCGGCTGTCGGACGAGTCCACCTGCTGGAAGCGCTCGAAGATCGACTCCAGCTTGTCCGCGGGGATGCCGCGGCCGTGGTCGCGCACGCGCAGGCGCAGGTCGCCGTCCACCTCGTCCGCATCGATCCACACGGTGCCGCCGCGGCGGGAGAACTTGGCGGCGTTCGACACCAGGTTGGTGAGCACCTGGCCCACGCGGTCCGGGTCCACGCACGCCGCCATCTCGGGCGCGTTCACCACCAGCAGCAGGTCGCCCTGCTCGAAGAGCGGCCGCACGGTATCCACCGTCTCCCGCACGATCTCGCGCAGGGAAAAGGGGCGCCGGTCGATCTCGATCTTCCCCGACGACAGCTTCTCCAAATCCAGCATGTCGTCGATCAGCCGCCCCAGCCGTTCGGCGTTGGCGAGCGCGAGCTGCGCCATGCGGGCCGCGCGCTCCGGGTACGCCTGCAGCACCCCGCCGCACAGCAGGCCAAGGCTCCCGCGGATGGCGGTGAGCGGCGTCCGCAGCTCGTGGCTCACCACGGAAACCAGGTCGTCCTTGAGCCGCTCGTGCTCCAGCCGCTCGGTGACGTCGCGGGCGATGCCGGTGAGCCCCTGCACCTTGCCCTGCACGTGGACGAGCTGCGCGCGCTGCTCGATCCACAGCTCCCTCCCGTCCACCACCAGGGGGATCTCGCGCGTGGTGGTGGGGGTGCGGCGGCGCAGCTGATCGCAGTAGAAGCCGCGCACCTCGTCGCGCTGGTCGGGGCGCACCAGGTCCAGGAACTTCCGCCCCACCAGCTCGGCGCCCAGCAGCGCCGTGGCCGCGGGGTTGGCGTACGACACCGTGCCGGCCACGTCCGTCCGGCAGATCAGGTCGCTGGCGCCCTCCACCAGGTCGCGGTAGCGCGCCTCCGCGTCGGCCAACGAGGTAATATGAAGCGAGCGCAGCTCCAGCAGGTTGCGGATGCGCAGCAGCGCCTCGGCGGGCTCGAACGGCTTGGAGAGGAAGTCGCGCGCGCCGCACGCGAGCGCCTGGTGCATCACCGAAGAGCGGTCCTCGCCGGAGACCACCAGGATGGGCACGGTGCCGCCGGTGAGCTCGCGCACCTCCTGCACCACCTCGAAGCCGTCCCGGTCCGGCATGCGCAGGTCCACGATGACCAGGTCCGGGTCGATTTCCACGCAGAGGATCCCCACCTGCGCCCCCTCGCCGGTAAACGACACGCGAGTGTACCCGGCGCGCGCGAGCAGGCGCCTGAGCACGAGGATCACGGACGGATCGTCGTCCGCGACCAGGATCTTGGCGTCGCGCAGGTGCTGCGGCGCGACCAGCGCGTCCGCGGGCATCGGCGGGACGGGGTAGCCCGGCGGCAGGTTCGTGGCCATTGGCGTTGCCTGGTGAGAGGGTGGGGCGTGCACCCCCTGGCCAGAGGCACGTCGCATGCCCTCTGACCGCCATCCACAAGTACTTGTGTTTGAATGATTTAGCCCAGCGGAAGGCGCCGTGCGTCGCGTACGTTTTATTGGCGCCGTCGTGATTCTGTACAACCGCGGGGCTCCCGCCGAGGCACGGAGGCACAGAGACAACCGACCATTTCCTGTGCACGCGGGTAAGTGCTTGCAGATGAATAGCTTACGAGCCATGCAGATACGAGGCGTTCAAAAGGTGCACAACCGGCGCTTTGGCCCGCGATGAGCTAAACCGTTGGGACGAAACTGTTTATCATAATCGCGGATGCGGTGCGGGCGTTGCCATTGGAAGGGGTGCGACAGCGTTTTCTCACCGGCACCCGGAACTGCTCATGCGCGCCTCGCTCCTCGCATCGCTCAGCTTCGGCATCCTCGCGGGATGCGGATCACCGACCGGGCCGGGCAGCAGCGAGCCTCCCTCGCCCCTCCAACTGGACCGCGCGGGCATCGTGCTCCAGGCCATCGGCGACAGCGGCGGCGTCACGGCGACGCTGGGCGCGCAGAGCACGCGCACGCCGGCGTACTCGGTGGTCTCCGAGGCGCGCCTCCTTCCCGAGGCCGCGGTGCTGGACGCGCAGGCGCTCGCCCGGGGAGTGGTGAAGGCGGCCGCCCCCGGATCGGCCGTGCTGAGCGTGGCGGCGTTCGGCGGGGCACCTGCCCGCCTCACGGTGGAGGTGAAGCCGCTGCGCCCCGTGGTGATCTCGGCGAACGAGGGCGCCGTGGGCGATGGCGACACGCTGCGCCTGCGGGGGTACGGGATGGCGGGGCTGGGCGCGGTGTCGGTGGGCGGCACGCCGGCGCGGGTGCTGGGTGGGGATGCCACCACGCTCCTGGTCTCGGTGCCGTCGCTGCGGACGAGCGACTGCTCGGCGGGCACGCTGCGGCAGACGCTGCAGGTGCAGGGCGCCGACGTGGCGCCGGGGGTCTCGGTGGCGCGCCGCGCGGCGGGCGAGGTGAGGCTCGCGGCGGGGCAGCTTCTCCAGCTCACCGCGCGCGCGGCGCACTGCCTGCGCCTGGCGCCGGAGCCGGGCGCGCGCTACGCCCTCGCGTTCGTGGATACGCGCCAGCTCGCGCGCGCACGCGTGGGCTTCGAAGGGCAGATGACGGGGCCCAGCCGCTACACCGTCACCGTGGCCGAGGCCGGCAGCGCGGCGGGGGCGATGCAGCCCAGCCTGGCCCCTTCGCGCAGCACGGACGCCGCCGAGCCGGCCTCCACCGCCCGCGACGCGCGTCTCTTCTCGCGCGGGAAGCCGTGGGAGGTCGGCGATCGCTTCGAGACCAGCGACGGCACCGCGCCGGTGATGGCGCGCGTGGCCGCGATCCACGGCGGCCTGGTGCTCGCCGTCGCCGAAGGGCAGGCCGTGGAGGGTGGAACGGAGGCGTGGCTGGCGCGCGCGGACACGGCGCTGCGCTTCTTCGCGGCGAGCGGCTACGGGATCTACCGCCGCGCGCTCACCCCCAGCGCGCCCACCACCAGCGACGGCTCGGGGCAGCTCCTGGTGGTCGCCATGCGCGAGCGGGGCGCGTACGCCGGCTTCAACGAGACGCGCGAGGTCGCCGGCGCGATGCGCTCCGTGGTGCACCTGAACCTGGCCGCCGCGCCCCTCACCGCGGCGGGGATGCTGCGGGTGCTGTCGCACGAGGTGGCGCACGCCTGGCAGGCGCAGTACGGCGCCGACACCCGCCCCGCCGGCGCCGCCGACGCGCGCACGGGCGCCCAGTGGGCCATCGAGGGCACCGCCGACCTGCTCGCCTGGTGGATGCTGGGCCGCTTCCACGGCATCGACCCGGATGCCAACTGGGACTGGGCGAAGGGGATGGCGCAGCCCGCCACCGTCCCGTACGCCCTCCTGGCCTCCAGCGCCGGCGACGACTTCGCCGCGGGCTACGCGAGCGCGGCCAGCTTCTGCCTGGACCTCGCCACGCGCATGGTGCGCCGCGGCGCCTCGTGGGAGTCGGCCATCGCCGCCGTCGTGCGCGGCTCGCTGGACGGGTGGCACGGCTACGCGGCCTCCGGCGCGCGCCGCGAAGGGCTCGCCGCCCGCGTGCGCCCGGTGCTGGGCGAGGGGTGGAGCCCGGAGGAGGCGCTCCTCACCTGGACGCTGAGCCAGGCCGTGGACGACGTCAGCGCCAACGACGTCTTCCAGAACCGCGCTTTCCTCCGCGCCCACACGGGCCCCGGCGCGCTGCAGGGCTGGGGCGCCCCCGCCATCCTCAACACCGGCGCCACCGCCACCCGCGTGGACGTGGGAGCCGCCGCGCAGGTCTGGGGGAACGCGGCTGCCATCTCCCCCGTCTACGGCAGCACCAGCTACGTCCTGATCGACGACCACGGCCGCGGCGGCACCTACTCCCTCACCGCCGCCTGGAACGGCGCCCCCCTCGCCGACGTCGCCTGGGCGCTCCTCCGGTACCAGTAGGCGACGGACGGCAGGTGCTGAGGCCCTCTCCTCCCGACCTCCTCCCCCAAACTGCTGGGGGAGGAGGCGATTTCCACAGGTCTGTGCGGCGCGGCGTGATTCATCGCGCCCGCCCCTCCGTCGTTCCGACCAGAAGCAGGGTTCCGTGGCAGGAGCAGCCACGCGGGGCTGCCCGAGTGGCGTCGGTGCGCACTGCGGATGCACCCACGGCACGGCAGGCGCCGCGGTCCTCTCCTCGCGCCCTCCTCCCCCGAACTGCTGGGGGAGGCGTTTCCCACAACCTGTGCGTAGGGGCGCGATTCATCGCGCCCACCCTTTCAGCTCTCCGGAACTGTCGGCAGCGCGCCGTCCTGATCGCATGGGCAGCCCCGCGTAGCTCGCGCCCCATGCCGCCGTCACCAGCCTGGGCCCGGCACGCCGGAAACCGCGATCCGTGCTCCACGCCCGTTCCAGTCTCGGGCGGCGGCGCAAGGATCTGCTCTCGGGCGGCATGGGGTTGGAGCGACGAGCTGGCCCGGCGGCGCGGGGCGTCGATTCTTCGCTCCCCGCCGGAGTGCCGGTCCGACGGCCCGGTGCGTCCGGCGCGGCGCTCAGGGTGCGCGCTCCAGGGGCCGGCGCAACGAATACATGGGCGCGACGCATCGCGATTCGGCACGCACCGATGACGACCCGGCTCCGCCGCCCGTAGCGATTGTCGTCTCCGTGCTTCCGAAACCGTTGTGAGAGCCCAGTTATAGCGTCATTCGTGGGGCCGTGGTATCGTTTCCCGGACGAGTTCCATCAGAGGCCTCCACGATATCTCGACAGTGACAGACTCGGAGCAGCCCCGCTGGACCCGGCGCTACGCGGCCGCGCTCGCGATGACAGCCGCGGCGGTCGCGCTCAGCGTGGCGCTGGAGCCGTACCTCGTGCGCGCCGTGTTCCTGCTGCTGTGGCCGGCGGTGATCTTCACCGCGCTGTACGCCGGTCTTGGCCCCGCGCTCCTCACCTCCGCGGCGGGGGTGCTGGCCATCGACTACTTCCTCATCCCGCCGCGCTACAGTCTGGTCCCGAACGACCCCATGGAGTTCGTGCAGATGGGGGTCTTCATGCTCGCTTCCACCGTGGTGGCCCAGCTCGCGGACCGCCTGCGCGTTTCGAGCATGGGGCTGCGGAGCGCCAACACCGAGCTCGGAGAGGCCAACCTGCTGCTCCAGGAGCAGTCGGTGGAGCTGGAGCAGACCATCGAGGAGGCGCAGGCGCTCAACGAAGAGCTGGAGGCGACCAACGAGGAGCTTCGCGTCGCCAGCCTGTCCGAAGAGGCGGGCCGCGACCGGCTGGCGTTCCTGGCGCACGCCAGCGAGGTGCTCGCCTCGTCGCTCGACTACGACACTACCCTGCGGCAGGTGGCGCAGCTCGCCATCGAGCGGCTGGCGGACTGGTGCGTGGTGGAGATCAACCACCCGGACGGCACCCGCCGCAGCCGCGCGGTCGCGCACCGCGACCCCGCGCGGGTGAAGTGGGCCGACGAGATCGACCGCCTCTACCCCCCCGATCCGGAGGCGCCCACGGGAGCTCCCGCCGTGCTCCGCACCGGGAAATCGGAGCTGTACCCGTACATCCCTGACGGCATGCTGGAGCAGAGCGCCCGGGACGCGGAGCACCTGCGCATCCTGCGCGAAGTGGGGTTTACGGGCGCCATCGTGGTCCCCATCGTCGCGCACGAGCGGGCGCTCGGCACCATCTCGTTCGTCTCGGCGGAGTCGGGGCGCATCTACACCCGGGACGACCTGGTGCTGGCGGAGGACCTGGGGCGGCGTGCGGGAACGGCGGTGGAGAACGCGGAGCTGCTGCGCGCCTCGCAGCTCGGCTCCCAGCGCGCGCGGAGCATGCAGGCGTTCGCCATCGCGCTCAACGAAGCGGCCACGCTGGAAGAGGTGGCGGATGTCTCCGTGGCGCACGGGGTGGAGGCGCTGGGTGCCGACGCCGGCGCGCTGGCGCTGCTGGTGGACGATGGCGCCGCCTTCGAGATCGCGTGCTCCCGCGGCTTCCCCGATTCGGTCGCGGCGCCGCGGAGCCGCTTCCCCGTGACACCCGGCCGCCCCGTTTCCGACGCCATCCTCGACGGCGAGCCGCGCATCATGGCGACGCAGGCGGAGGTCCGCGCGCAGGACCCGTCCATCGTCTCCACGTTCGCCCAGGCGGAGACGGCGGCGTTCGCGGCCATTCCCCTGATCTCGGGTGGCGAGACGCTGGGCGGGCTGTCGTTCAGCTTCCGGCGCGAGCAGGACTTCGATGAGGGGGCGCGCGCCTTCATGCTGACGCTGGGCGAGCAGGCGGCGCAGGCCATCGCGCGCGCGCGGCTCCTGGAAGCGGAGCGCGCGGCGCGCACGGAAGCGGAGGCCGCCAACCGCGCCAAGAGCGAGTTCCTGTCCGCGATGAGCCACGAGCTGAGGACGCCGCTCAACGCCATCGGCGGCTACGTGGACCTGATCGACATGGAGATCCGCGGGCCGGTGACGGTGGAGCAGCGGGCGGACCTGGCGCGGGTGAGGCGGGCGCAGCAGCACCTGCTCACCCTCATCAACGACATCCTCAACTTCGCGCGCCTCGAAGCGGCCCGCATCGAGTACCAGATCCAGGCGGTCCCCGTCGGCCCGCTGATGCGCGACCTGGTGGCGCTGGTCGAGCCGCAGATCAGCGCCAGGGGGCTCGCCTTCGAGTGCCCGGCGTGCGACTCGGAGCTGGTGGTGCGGGGCGATGCGGAGCGCGTGAGCCAGATCCTCCTCAACCTGCTCGCCAACGCGGTCAAGTTCACGGCCGAGGGCAGCATCCGCGTGGACGCGGAGGCGGATGCGCGTTCCGTGCGCATCGCCGTCACGGATACCGGCCGCGGGATCCCTCCGGACCGCCTCGGCTCCATCTTCGATCCCTTCGTCCAGCTCGATCGCAACCTCACGCCGGACGGGCAGCAGGGCGTCGGCCTGGGCCTCTCCATCTCGCGCGAGCTCGCGGCGGCCATGTCCGGCACCCTCACCGCCACGTCTGAGCCGGGGCGCGGGGCCACCTTTGTGCTCACGCTGCAGAGGGCGTGAACTGCTTGGCTCACACAGAGACACAGAGACACAGAGAAAAGAGAAGAGGCGAGACTTCATCTCTGTGCCTCTGTGGCTTTGATCGGTGGTCCGGGAACGCCTGGGGGCTGAAGCCCCCGGCTGGAACTACGGGAAGCCCGCTGAAGCGGGCTCGGTCGCCGGACCCATGCGAGCCCGCTTCAGCGGGCTTCCCGTGTTTCCAGCGGGGGGATTTATCCCCTCGCGTGGCGGGTCGCGCGGGGCACGGAGGCACGGGCTGGATTCATCTCTGTGCCTCTGTGTCTCTGTGTGAGGCCCAAAAACAAAGCCCCCCGACGCTCATTGCTGAGCATCGGGGGGCTGATATGTAGGCCGGCAGCGCCGTACTCTCCCACCGGGTGGCCCCGGCAGTACCATCCGCGCGAGTGGGGCTTAACTTCCGAGTTCGGGATGGGATCGGGTGATCCCCCACGCCATAGCCACCGGCCGTACTTTCACTGGGTCGGGAAGGGTAGTCGGTGCGGTCAGACACCTGTCGCGTTTCCGCGTGCCGCCTGGTGAGGCGGACTGATCAAGCATGTTGGGGCACGGCCAACTCCAGTCGGCCGGCCAAGCCACACGGGCCCTTAGTACGGCTCGGCTTTGACGCTCGCGCGTCCTGCACCTGCCGCCTATCCACGTGGTCGTCTCCCACGGCCCTTCAGGGGGGCTGAACCCCCGGGAAGATTCATCTTTGGAGGGGCTTCCCACTTAGATGCGTTCAGCGGTTATCCCGTCCCAACATAGCTACCCGGCGCTGCCGCGGGCGCGACAACCGGCACACCAGAGGTTGGTCCGTCCCGGTCCTCTCGTACTAGGGACGGCGTCCATCAATCTTCCAACGCCCACGACGGATACAGACCGAACTGTCTCACGACGTTCTGAACCCAGCTCGCGTACCGCTTTAACCGGCGAACAGCCGGACCCTTGGGACCTTCTCCAGCCCCAGGATGCGATGAGCCGACATCGAGGTGCCAAACCGCCCCGTCGATGTGAACTCTCGGGGGCGATAAGCCTGTTATCCCCGGCGTACCTTTTATCCGTTGAGCGACGGCCCTTCCACGCGGGACCGCCGGATCACTAACGCCTGCTTTCGCACCTGCTCGACCTGTCCGTCTCGCAGTCAAGCCCCCTTCTGCGTTTACGCTCTCTATGCGCGATTGCCGACCGCGCTGAGGGGACCTTTGCGCGCCTCCGCTACCTTTTAGGAGGCGACCGCCCCAGTCAAACTGCCCGCCTGACACGGTCCCTATCCAGGATTCACTGGACCAGGTTAGATCTCCAATATCGCCAGGGTGGTATTTCACTGATGGCTCCGCCCAAGCTGGCGCCTGGGCCTCACAGCCTCCCACCTATGCTACACAAGCGGTACCGAAGAACAATGTCAGGGTGCAGTAAAGGTGCACGGGGTCTTTTTGTCCTGTCGCGGGTACTCGGTATCCTCACCGAGACTCCAATTTCGCCGAGCGTGTGGAGGAGACAGCGCCCAAGTCGTTACGCCATTCGTGCAGGTCGGAACTTACCCGACAAGGAATTTCGCTACCTTAGGACCGTTATAGTTACGGCCGCCGTTTACCGGGGCTTCGGTTCGAAGCTTCGGCTTGCGCCTAACCTCTCCCCTTAACCTTCCGGCACCGGGCAGGCGTCAGTGCCTATACGTCGTCTTGCGCGACTTTGCAGACACCTGTGTTTTTGCTAAACAGTCGCTTGGGCCGATTCTCTGCGACCCCCTTCCCCTCCGAGGGGCAAGCCCTCATCGAGTACAGGGGGTTCCCCTTCTCCCGAAGTTACGGGGACATTTTGCCGAGTTCCTTCTCCACAGATCACTCGCGCACCTGAGGCTACTCGCCTCGCCTACCTGTGTCGGTTTGCGGTACGGTCACAAGATGAACTCCCCACCGGGGCTTTTCTCGGCAGCCTGCTTCGCATGACTCCACCTTCCCGAGGGAAGGCGTCGGCGTCAGGTCTCGGCTACCA
>CADCTW010000090.1 GCA_902805735.1 uncultured Gemmatimonadota bacterium
CGCGGCCATCACCGCCTACATCGAGCGGCGTAACACGGAGCCGAAGCCCTTCACCTGGACAGCCTCCGTGAAGCACATCCTCGAGAAGGTCGCGAAGGCAAACGAGACTTTGGCGGCACTACACTAGCCTGGATTCGCGAACTGGGTGTTGGCTTCACACAGAGACACAGAGGCACAGAGACGAAGTGATCTCTGTGCCTCTGTGTCTCTGTGTGAGATTCAACCGAACACCGCCACCAGCATCGCCCCGCCGCACACGAGGAAGGCGCCGGCCAGGCGCGAGCGAACGGCGGCGCGCTCGCGGAGGATCACGATCCCCAGCGCGGTGGAGACGATGATGCCGGTGGCGCTGACGGCCATCACGTAGCCCGTCTGCGTCAAGCGGAAGGCCTGCTGGAGGCCGACCTGCTGCACCGCGAAGGTGAGGCCGGCCAGCGACACGGCGAGGGCCCACGGCGCGCGCCGCACCGGGACGCCCACGCGCCCCGGCCCGCTCCACGCTACCAGCGGGAGCACGGCGGCCAGGGCGAGGGCGGTGCCCAGCGCCAGCGTCACCGCCCAGGGGAAGGGGCCCACGGCGGCGATCCCGCGCTTGTGCACCAGCGTGGCCGCGCTCCACGCGCAGGCGGAAGCGACGGCGTACCAGCTCGCCCGCTCGCGCGACAGGGCGCGCAGCGGGTCCAGCGCGGACGCGCCGGGAGCCAGCCCCACGCAGTACACGCCCACCGTCACCAGCACGACGCCCACCCACGCCTCCCAGGTGGGCACCTCGCCCAGCGCCACCACGCCGCCCGCCATCACCAGGGGCGGAAGCAGACCCAGCAGCGGCTGCACCAGCGACAGCTCCCCCGCGCGCAGGGCCAGGGTGAGGAAGAGCGTCCCCAGCACCTCCGGCACCAGCACCAGGCCCACGGCGCGCCAGTACTCGGCGGACGGCTCGGGGAGGCCGCCCAGCGCCAGCACCAGCGCGCCGAGCAGCGCCGCCGCCACCAGCCGCGCCGCGATGGTGGAGAGGATGGCGCCGCCGTGCGCCACGGCCCGCTTCAGCGACAGGCTGGTCCCCGCGGAGGCGAGCGCCGCCACCAGGGTCAGGAGGATCCACACCCCGCGTTCAGCCGGCCGAGGGCCGCGCCTCGCGCCGCAGGTGCCCGTCCAGAATGAAGGGCCCGAACGGCACCACCGCGGCCAGCAGGGCGCCCGCCACCCGCATCAGCGGCCAGCGGAGCTGCACCGCCGCGTGCAGCACGGCCAGGACGAAGAGCACGAAGAGCAGCCCGTGCGCCGAGCCCACCACGCGCACGGCCTGGGGAAGCCCCGCCATGTACTTGAGAGGCATGGCGATGCCCAGGAGGAGGAGGAAGGACACGCCTTCCAGGATGCCGAGGACGCGGACCAGCGCGAGCGGAGACTTGAACAAGGCGGAGGTTCCTGACGTGTGGAGAGTTGCCGTGCGCGAACGGCCCCTCTACCCCGCGCCGCGCTCTCCGTGCCCCGGCGGGTTGCGGCGGCTCCCCCGGCGACGGACATTGGGGCGGTCCACCTCCCGCGAACTCCCGAAGAGAGCCCATGCGCAAGTCCCTCAAGCAGGTCATGGCCGAGTACGGCCCCGTGGCGCTCACCGTGTACCTGGTGCTCTTCGCCGGCGTGCTCGCGGGGAGCTGGGCGGCCATCCGCCTGGGCTGGAGCCCGTCGGGCGCGGCGGGGAGCGCGGGCACCTTCGCCGCCGCCTACGTCTTCACCAAGCTCACGCAGCCGCTCCGCATCGCCGCCACCCTCGCGCTCACCCCGATCGTCGCAAAGGTGCACGCCCGCCTCACGTCGCAGCGCACGGAAGTGAAGTGATCCCCGTGTGAGCCAGTCAGTTCTGTATCCGCCCAGGGCGCGCCGCGGTACGAATCTGGCTTTCGCGCCGGGCCATGTACTCATCGCAACCAGCTCCCGATAGGCGCCGCGCGCTCGCCCTGGCCGCGGTCTCCGTGGCGGCGGGCGCGGGCTTCGTCCGGCTCGCCGCGGCCGTGGCCCGCCGCGAAACCGTGCAGGCGGACGAGGCGGTGCACGAGGCCACCGCCCTTCCCGACGAGCACCCGGTGCGCGAGGCCGCCGCGGCCATCGCCCCCGCCGGCAAGAAGAAGACGTACGTCCCCGCGGCCCTCTGCGCCTCCGCGTGCATCCTGGCCGCGCCCGGCCGGAGGGAGCCCGGCGCCCTCCGCTCCCGCGCGACGGGCGCCGCGGCGCTGATCGCCGCGGCGGCGGCGGCGCGCGGGCTCAACCCGGCGTTCGACCGCTGGCTGCCGCAGCCTCCGCCTCCCCCCGGCCATCCGCCCGACCGGCCGGTGTTCCCGAGCGGCCACGCGTTCGGCCCCGGCGCCCTCTCCCTCGCCACCGCCTACGTGCTGGCGCGCGAGGGGCTGGCGCGCCCCGCCGTCACCTTCCCCGTCGCCATGACGGTGCCGCTGCTGATGTCCGGCGCCCGTGTGCTGGAGGAGAAGCACTGGGCCTCCGACGTCCTCGGCGGCTACCTGGGCGGCATCGCGCTGGCCGCCGGGTGCCTGGCCGGCTACGAAGCCGTGCGATAGATGGCGCGCAGGTGCGCGGTGCGGACCCCGGCCAGGCCGGGGACGACGTCACCGGCGGAGTAGCCGAGGCCGGGAGCTGGAAAAGGACGCTGATCGTGGGTACCTCGGCTGGTCGGAGCAGTGCGGTTCACCTGTGGACCTCATAACGCGAGGGTAGAGCCGTTCTCCCTGATCCTCCAAGTCGTTGTCCGATCACTCGATGCGCGTATTGGCGCTCTGCCGTCGCGCCACGCGCTTCGCCCGCGCACGAGGATTTCCCGTCCCGCGCCCGAACACTTTTGGCATCGCTGAAAACGGCGGAGGCACGGAGAAATCCTCCGTGCCTCCGTCTTTTGCGGCGCGCTCGCGAAGCGCGGCCCACGGCTCCACCACGACCTCCATCTCGAGCACGCCCGCCGTGGAGAATGGGCTGCCCAACACCACCTCAACGCGTGCGCGCCCAGGTCCAAGCGCTCAAAACAACACAGTGTTCGCCAATCCTTCCGGCGCGTAGACCGCTCCGTCGTCGCCAATGACGGCGGGGAGCAGCGGGCCGAGTATTTCGACGACGTCGTCCCCCGCCCGCACGTGCCCGCCGACGGCGTGGAACAGGAGCACGTCAGTCGTACGGACGGCCACCCGTCACGGGTAAGCCTGGGGATCTCCCGTTTCGATCAGCCGTCCCATCGTGCCGCAGCCCCTGGGTGCGCTTCCCCTCGCCGCCGTTGATGGCTTCACTCGCCAGGAGCGCGATCCGGTTGGATACCTCTTCAAGCTGCTGGCGGCTTTGCCTCATTGCCCGTTCTCCCATGAGGGTTTCCGTGACTTCCGGTGGAATCCGCTCACCTTGAGAGGGCCATGCATGCGGAAATTCGCGCGAGAAAAAAGAGGCACGGAGAGAAGTTCTTTCTCCGTGCCTCCGGGTGAGCCAAAGCGGTTTTCTACTCGTCACGCAGCGCCGCCACGGGGTCCAGCCGCGCCGCGCGCCAGGCGGGTGCCGCCGCCGCCGCCAGTGCCCCGCACGCCAGCACCAGCGCGGACCCGGCCAGGGTCAGCGGGTCCCAGGGGGCGAGCTCGTAGAGGAAGGAAGAGATCAGCCGCCCGGCCACGAGCGCCGCCACCGCCCCGATGGCGATCCCCAGGCCCACCATGCGCCCCACCTCGCCCAGCACCATGCGCATCACCCGCCCGCTCGCCGCGCCCAGCGCCATGCGGATCCCCAACTCGCCCCGCCGGCGCGCGACGGAGTAAGAGACGGTGCCGTAGAGGCCGATCCCGGCCAGGAGCAGCGCCAGCGCGCCCAGGAAGCCGGAGAGGGTCGCCAGCAGCCGCTCGCGCCCCAGCGAGGCACCCACCTGGTCCGCCAGCGTGGTGAACTCCACCGTGATCCCCGGGTGCACGCGGGCGAGCTCCCGCGCGACGGAGGGCGCCAGGGCGAGCGCGGCGCCGCCGGTGCGGATCTCGAAGTCGGCCGCGGGGGACGGGGCCTCTTCCTGGGCCATCGCCAGGTAGACGGTGGGCGGGGCGCCCTCTCGCAGCGAGCCGTAGCGGGCGTCGCGCACCACGCCCACCACCTGGATCGGCGCCCCGCCGGGGGACGGCTCCACGCGGATCTCGCGTCCCAGCGGGCTGCGGCTTCCGAAGTGCTTGCGGGCCATCGCCTCGTTGACCACCGCCACCCGCGGCGCACCCCGCCGGTCGCCCGGCAGCAGCTCGCGCCCCGCGGCCAGCGGCGTGCCCAGCGTGCGGAAGTAGCCGTCGGTCACCGCGTTCAGCATCACCACGTCGCCATCCGCCGCGCCGCCCGTGCGCACCACCCCGTTCCATCCCGACCCGCTGATGGGGGTGAGCACCGACGCGCTGGCCGCGGCGACGCCCGGGAGCGCGCGCAGCCGGTCCAGCAGCTCGCGCTGCACCGTCGCCACCTGCGCGTCCGGGTAGCCGGCGTTGCGCAGGTCCACCCTGGCCAGGAGCACGCCGTCGCTGCGGAAGCCGGGGTCCAGCGTGGTGAGGGCGTAAAAGGTGCCCAGGAAGAGCCCCGCCGTCACCACCAGCACCATCGAGAGCGCCACCTGGCCCGTGACGAGCGCGCGGGCGGCGAAACGGCGCTCGCGGGAGCGGCCGTCCTTGATCTTCATCGCGCGCTGCAGGTCCACGCGCATGGCGTGGCGGGCGGGCGTCACGCCGAAGAGGAGCCCCGTCGCCACCCCCACGGCCAGCGCAAACCCCAGCACCCGCGTGTCCGCCTCCAGCGGCAGCCAGACGGCGTCGCGGCGCGTGGAGAGGAAGCCGACCAGCGCGTGGCTCGCCCACCGCGAGAAAATCACGCCCACGGCGGCGCCGGTCAGCGACAGGATCATGCTCTCCACCATCACCTGCCTCACCAGCCGCAGCCGGCCCGCGCCCAGCGCCATGCGCACGGCGATCTCGCGCTGGCGCGACGCGGCGCGGGCCAGGAGCAGGTTGGCCACGTTGGCGCAGGCGATCAGGAGGACGACGCCCATCACGGCCATCAGCGCCAGGAGCGCGCTTCCGTAGCGCGAGCGCAGCGCCGACACCCCGTGCTCCGCCGGCTCCACCCCCAGCGTGCCGCGCAGGTACCACTCGCGCCCCTCCGGCGGACCCTGCGCCGGCACCGTGGCGGCGTGAATGGCGGGCCCCAGCGCGGCCAGGCGCGCCCGCACCTCGTCCGGCGACACCCCCGGGCGCGGACGCCCCATCACGGCGAGGTACCAGCGCCACCCCTGGTCCAGCACGCCCCCGGACCCGCGGATGAGCGCCTGCGCGCAGAGCGGCGCGTACACCTGCGACCGGCGCCCCACCTCCACCCCGAAGAACTTCGGCTCGGCCACGCCCACGACCGTGAAGGGGTGGCCGTTGAGCGAGACGCGCTTTCCGACCGCCGCGGCGGCGCTGCCGTACTCCGCGTGCCCAAACGCGTGGCTGACTACCGCCACCGCGGGGCACCTGCGGTAGTCGTCGGCGCGCGCCAGGAGGCGGCCGGCGGCGGGGCGCACGCCCAGGGCGGGGAAGAAGCCGCCGCTCACCCAGTCGCCCTCCGTGCGCCGCACCTCCCCGCCGGAGGTCAGGTCGAAGCGCTCCGGCGCGAAGGCGAAGATGCCGGAGAAGACGTCCTGCCGCCGCTGGAGCTCTTCCCAGAGCGGGTTGTTGAACTCGTTGCCGTCGGCGGCGCGCGTCACCTGCACCAGCTCCTCCGGCCGCGTCACGGGCAGGGCCTTCAGCATCGCCGCGTCGATCAGGGTAAAGAGCGCCGTGTTGGCGCCGATCCCCAGCCCCAGCGAGAGCACGGCCACCGCCGTGAAGCCGCGATGGGCGCGCAGCGCGCGGAGGGCGTAGCGCGTGTCGGCGGCCAGCGACTCCAGCCAGCCGGCCACGTCCGCGTCGCGCGTGCGGTCCCGCTGCACCGCGCGGTTGCCGAAGAGGCGCCGTGCCTCGCGCGCCGCGTCCTCCTCGCTCATCCCCCGCGCCACCAGCTCGTCGGCGCGTTCCGCGATGTGGAAGTCGATCTCGCGGTCGATGTCCGCCGCGAGCCGATCTGTCCGCGCCAGGTTGCGTACACGTCTGAACCACGCCATGGATGTGGGCTCCGTCAGGCGTACCCGAGAACCCGGCCCACCCCCTCGGTGAGCCGGGCCCAGCTCTCCTGCTCCTGCGCGAGCTGCCGCTCGCCCGCGGGGGTCAGCGAGTAGAAGCGCGCCTGGCGGTTCTTCTCGGTGACCCCCCACTCCGCCGCGATCCACCCTTCCTGCTCCATGCGGTGCAGCGCCGGGTACAGCGATCCCTCTTCCACCCGCAGCAGGTCGCGCGACACGCGCTGGATGTGCGACGTGATCGCGTATCCGTGCATCCGCCCCTCCACCGCGAGCGTGCGGAGGATGAGCATGGCCAGCGTGCCTCGGAGGATGTCGTTCTTTTGCGGGGGCATGCGGTCTCTCGCCGTTCATGATACCTAGCTAGCTAGGCTAATGCAGCGTGCGGGTGCTGTCAAGGATGTCGATCCTTTACCCGCCGCGGCTCACTCCCGCGGCGTGATCTCCGCCAGCGTGGCGCGGATGCGCCGCGCCACGAGCCCGCGGTTGCGCGCGGTGAGGAAAACCGCGGGGAGCTCGCGCAGCGACTTGGCGTGCCCGGGGTACCGCTCGGGGGCGCGCAGGGTGCTCTCCACGTAGTGCAGCAGGACGCGCGCATCCCCCGCGTTCCACGCCCACAGCGTCTGGCCGCGGATGCTCCACTGGAAGTACGCGTCCGCCGGCCAGCGCAGCCGGTGCCGCGCCACCCGGTGGCACGCCGGGCAGCGGACGACGCCCTGGTGCCGAAGCCGGTAGCCGCCCGGATCGCGGCGCTGGTCGTCTCCGGACCACAGCACCCGGCTCCACGTCGGCGGCGCGCGCCACGCGAACAGCGACGGATACTTCTCCCGCACCCGCCATCCGCCCCACTGGTGCAGCCCCTCCGCCTCCCCTCTGCGCCGCCCGCCGAAGAACTCGAACGGCTCGTCCCACACCGCACGCCGTCCGCAGCGCGGAGACCCGATGTCGATCATCACCGCCCCCCGCATCGGCGCCAATCCCGGATCGATTACGAACGCCTCCTACGGCGCGATTGGTGGCGCCCTGCCACCTGGTGGCTCAGGCGCCGCTTCGCCCGCCTACTCGGACGAGACGTGGCGCGACCGGACCTCTGCTGGCGCCTCGATGACGCCCTCCGCGAACGAGCGCGATACGTCCTGACGCAGCCCCGATCCGATGTAGAGCTTCAGCAGGGCTTCGGGCGACATGTCGCGCCGGGCGGCCTCGCGACGCACGGATTCCATCGTGTCGATCGGAATCGAGAGCGTCACCGGCTCTGCCGGCCGCGGCCGCAGGGTCATCTTCCCCGGCTCATCGATCTTCCTCATACATCCTCCTTTCCTCACGTGTGGCTGGCCGGGCGGAAACGATCCGCGTCGCGCGGAACCGATCCGTGTGGACTACCAGCAGGAGCTCCTGGGCCAGCGAGTAGCCGATGATGTATTCGCGCGACTCACCGCCCCCCGATGCGTCTCCCCACCGGCTGAACGGATCGAAGAACGCTTCGGCTGCCTCCCTGAACGTCACCCCGTGCTTCTCCGCGTTGCTCCGGGCCTTCCAGGCATCCCATTCGAAGGTAACACCCTGGAGCTGATAAGTAACTTGCATGCGCGGAGGTTAGGTCCAAACCTCCGTGACAACAAGGCACATTTGGGGACGCGGATATGACGCCACCGCCAGCACAGAAAAAGAATCTCACACAGAGACACAGAGGCACAGAGATCGCTTTTCCTCTGTGCCTCTGTGTCTCTGTGTGAGCCAAGCTGTTCAGGGCTGAACCGTGATGCGCGTCTCGTAGCGCACCGGCTGCGAGCCGGAGCGGCCGTTCACGCGGACGGTCGCCTCGCCGGCCTCGTCGAAGCGGAGGGACACGGTGCGGGGAAACGCGCGCAGGTCGGCCGTGCAGATGCCGCCGTGGTTCACGAGGTCGTACGGGGTGATCTCGGCCACGAGGCCGCGCACGCTGACCTCCGCACCGTCCGCGCGGGTGCAGCTGCCGCTGCCAAAGGTGGTGACCGTCGCGTCGAAGGCCACGCCGCGCTTCGCCGAAGCGGGAAGGGTGATGGGCGGGGGCGTCCCCGCGTCGCCGGTCATCCCCACCTCCCGCTGCCAGCCCGGATCGATGACGCTGCCGCACCCGGCGAGCAGCGCAAGGCCGGCGAGGGCCGTGAAATACCGCGATGTACGCATGATTTTTCTTCCCTGGATGAAGTCGCGAATCCGCACCCAGAACGCCCCGGCCCCGGCCCGCGTGACACCCACGGGCCACCCTGTCGTTCACCTCCGCACGATGCGGAGCAGGAGGTCGTCGCCGGGGCGAGGGTCGCCGCGGCGGTCGCGGTTGCTGGTGGTGAAGTAGACGGAGCCGTCCGGGGCCATGACGACGGCGCGGATGCGGCCGAGCTGGCAGCGGAAGAGCGGCTCCTGCGCGACGGCGCGCCACCCCGTGCCGGGAGCGCGCTGGAGGACGACGCGGAGGAGCGCCTCGCCGCGGAGCGTCGCGACCAGGGCGTCGCCGCGCCAGGGCAGGGCGGTGCCCGAGTAGAAGGCCAGCGCGGCGGGAGCCACGGCCGGCGTCCACTCCACCAGCGGGCGCACGAAGCCAGGGCCACCCTGGTCGCCCGCGGCGCCGGGCCAGCCGTAGTTGGCGCCGGGGCGGATGGCGTTCAGCTCGTCGCGCCCGGCGCGGAGGAACTCGCGGGGGAGGCGCGTGGGCCCGTGGTCCGGCGCGAACAGCTCGCCGGTGTCGGGGTGCCAGGCGAGGCCCTGCGGGTTGCGCAGGCCCAGCGCGTACACCCGCGACCCGGGCCGCGGGTTGTCCGCCGGCGCGCCGCCGTCCGGGCGGATGCGGAGCACCTTCCCCAGCAGCGACGCGGTGTCCTGGGCCTCGCCGGGGCGCGTGGCGTCGCCGGTGGAGAGGTAGAGCATCCCGTCCGGGCCAAAGCGCAGCGCCGCGCCCGCGTGGTAGCGCGCCACGCGCATCCCTCCCAGCACCAGGCGCCGGTCCACCCCGCGCCCGCCGCGCTCCGTCAGCCGGTAGACGCGGTTCTCGGTGCGGCCCTCGCCGGCCGCGAAGCTCCCCACGACGTACAGGTGGCCGCTGCGCGCGAAGTCCGGCGCCAGGGCGATCCCCATCAGCCCCAGCTCGCTGCGGCGCGCCACCTCCAGCACCGCCCAGGGTTCGGGGCGCAGCACGCCCTTTTCGATCACGCGGATCCGCCCCGGGCGCTCAGTCACGAAGATGCGCCCGTCCGGCGCGAACGCCACGTCCCACGGCACCTGCAGGCCGCGCGCGACGGTGTCCAGCGCCAGTCCCGGGGTGGAGGGCGCCGGGGGAAGCCGGGTCGGCGAGCCGCCGCAGCCGGCGACGAGCGCCGCGAGGAGCGCGATGGGGAGACGATGCATGCGTGCGGCGCGTGCACGATCCACACCCGCCGTCAACACCAAACGGCGGTGCTCATGCACGGGCACAGAAATGCCGGGAGCAGGTGCGCGGTGCGCCCGCCCCGCGACGTCAGCGCTTCTGCAGGACGACGAACCCGTTTGCCGGGATGCGGAGGTCGATCCGTCCGTTGTCGCAGGGGAGCGACGCGGAGAAGTTGCCCAGGCCGCTGCCACCGTACGTGGCGGAGTCGCTGTTGAAGATCTCCTGCCAGAGCCCGCCCGGCAGCCGCTGCGCCGAAGTGTCCAGGACGTATCCGGCGGCGAAGGGCTGGTTGTTCAGGCTCGCCACCACCAGCAGCTCGTTCTCGCCTTTCCGCCGGGTGAACGCGATCACGCGGTTGGCGTCGTGCGCGTGGATCACGTCGATCTCGCGGGAGCGGATCGCGGGATGGCGGCGGCGCAGGCGGATCAGCTCCTGGTAGAAGCGGAACATCCTCGCCCCGTTCCCTCGCCTCTCGCCGAGCAGGTCCTCCTTGGCGGACTCCACGTTGTCGAACTTGTAGATGTTCTGCGCCACGATCTCCTCCCCCATGAAGAACATGGGTGTACCCGCCGACAGGACGGAGAGCCCGGTGACCACCCGGCACCGGGCCTCCGCGTAGTCGCGCGTGGCCCCCCAGAGCTCCGCGCCGTTCACGGCCGTCCTGCTCGTCCGCATGCTTCCGCCAGCGTTGCCAGCCTCGTCGTGCGACTCGTGGTAGACGACCTTGTCGAACCGGGAGCCTTCCAGGACGCTGGAGAACCGGCCCATCGCGACCGGGCGTTCGTCCCCCTGGCCCGCCTGGTGGAGGAGCCGCGCCGCGTCGCGCCCCATGTCCGCATCGCCGATCAGGTTGTGGTAAAAGGCGGCGAACCAGGTCGAATCGAACCCGAGTCCCCCCACGGAGGGCATCTTCGTGACGGCGTCCCACCCGGAGTGGTCCTCGGCGATCAGCATGGCCCCTGGCCGAATCAGGCGCAGAGTGCGGCTCCATTCGCGGAGGAACTGCTGGCCCAGCTCGTTCGCGCGGCTCACCCCCCAGCCGTTGGCGTGCAGCGCGTGGTCGCGGTGAATGGCCTGCGTAAGGTCTACTCGCAGGCCGTCCACGTGGAACTCCTCCACGAACTCCGCGGCGCTGCTGATGAAGAGGTGCCGCACCGGCTCCTCCCAGAAGCGCGGCGTGAACCCCGAGGACCCATTGTCCAGATACCCCCCGTCCGGCCGCGGGTACTGGGCGCTGCTGCCCTCGTACCAGTAGTAGATGTTCTCCTCCGGCTGGGTGGAGTCGTACTGCCACTCCGCGCGTTCCGCGTCGTTGTCGAAGTGGTTGTAGACCACGTCCTGGATCACGGCGATTCCACGGCGGTGGCATTCGCGCACGAAGTACTTGTATTTGTCGCGCCCGCCCGCGCTGGACTCGATCACGAAGTGGTGGGTGTCGCCATACCCCCAGCCCAGCGTTCCCGAGAACTCGGAGATCGGCAGGAGCTCGACGGCGGTGACGCCCAGCTCCACGAGGTGGTCCAGGAGGCCGACCGCGTCCGCGAGCGTCCCCGCGCCCGGGCGGCCGAAGCCCAGCGAGCCCGCGTGCATCTCGTAGATCACCAGGTCCTCGACGCGGGTGGGGACCGGCAGGCCGGGCGTGAACTCGCGGCTCCAGAACTCGTCGTCCGCCACGAGCACCGGGGGCGATCCGGCCGGAGGCTCGAACTCCCGCCGAACCACGTCCTGGTCGATCACCACGCTGCAGCCGACGCCCCCGTCCAACGTTGCCGGGTCCCCGTTCCAGCCGCCGTGTCTCGGATTCTGGTCCCCGCGGCCGATCTGCCAGCGCGAGTGGAGGTCGGTGCGGTACACCACGTCACCCTGGGCATTCACGATGCGGAACATGTAGGGCGCACCCGCGAAGGCGGCGAAGTCCGGCACCGGCGCGCTTTCGAAGATGTCATCGTCGCCCCGGGCCATCGGGATGGGGGGCCGGGCGGGATCGATCCCGGTACCATCGTCCGCGATGTAGCCGTGGGCCGGCGGCGAGAACACCACCTCTGCAGCGGTCGCGTTGGGTGCCCAGACGGAGAAGCGGATCGCCGGCGGGAGCACGGGGTCCGTGTAGAGCTTCTGCGCACCCAGCCGGCGGCTCCAGGTGAGATAGTACCGCTCGTCCTGCTCCGTGCCGCCCCTGGGCCTGAACTCGCGGTAGCGGCGCTGATCCTTGGCACTGGATCCGGGTGCTTCCGTGATGATCCCCCACTGGTTGGCTCCCGCCGGCCCGTCTAGAACGACGCCCCAGCGAAAGACCTCGCCCGCCGCTCCGCCATGGAGCCGCACGGTGGCCACGAACGCGGGGCAGCCGTCCTCCGCGACGATCTCCTGCATCGGAGACTCCGTCCATTCACCCGAGTAGCGGCCGGCCGCATCCCAGCTCCCCTTCAGCCGCGCGTTGCGAAAGAGGCTCCGCTTCTGTCCCGTGAGGTAGATGAACCGCACAGTCGTCATGATAGCCTCCGTCGTGGTCGCGCGGGTGAGGGGATCGCCGGGCACCGGGTCCTAGAGTGCACGAAGCGCCCTGGGGTGCCGTCCCCACGGCGCTTCGCGGCTACTTCTTGGGCTTGGGCGGATTGTTGCCTCTGCCTTTGCCCGACTCCTTGTCGGTCGTGCTGGGGCCGTTGGACGGGCGGGGCTTTTCCGCGTTCATGTTGCGCATGGCGCTGTTCCTCTGGCTCCCTCAGGGGTTGGACACGGGCCCGGCGGAGGGAGGAGGCACCGGGGGCCCCGCTGGCTCGCGGCGCACAGTCGTGGCGGGTCGCGAGCGTGTAGAGGAGAAGCTGGACCGTCCAGCTTGCGTCAAATCGCATGATAACGCGCTGGCCTGCCCGCTACAAGAAAGCTCGCCCATAGCACCAGGAGAAGACGAATCATGCGCGAGATTCACGTTCCACAGCCGCCGGGCGGCATCCGCCTTGCGCGAACCGGGACGCGGCGCCGTGCAGGCCGCATCCAGTGACAACGGGGGATCGTGATGATGAAGCGAGTGCTGGGGATCGGGATCGTGGCGGTGGTGCTGGCTGGGTGCGGTGGCGACGCGTCGCGGGGGGGAGCCGCGTCGTCGGAGCAGTCGGTGGACAGCGGGCCGGCACCCACGCCGGCGCTGGATTCCGTGGGCGGGACGACGCCGGACCAGGGGCGCCAGGACTGAACGGCGGGGCTCACACAGAGGCACAGAGACACGGAGGAGAACTTCTCCTCCGTGTCTCCGTGCCTCTGTGTGAGCCTATTCTGCGAAATCGGGCGCGCGATCCCGTCTATGGAATCGGACCATCTTCGCGAGGAGAGCCCTCATGTTCGAGCGCCAGGACGTTTGGAAGCTGAGCACCCAGGACCCGTGGCACCCCACCCTGGAATGGTACGCGAGGGCGGTGGCCGCCATGCGGGAGCGCGACACGGCGGACCCCACGAGCTGGGGGTACGCCGCCGCCATCCACGGCACGCAGGCCCCTGAATCCGCCTGGCCGCCGGGCGCCACCTGGGGCAAGTGCCAGCACGCGAGCTGGTACTTCCTCCCCTGGCACCGCATCTACCTGCACTACTTCGAGACCCACGTGCGCGCTACGGTCGTGGAGCTGGGCGGGCCGTCGGACTGGGCGCTCCCGTACTGGGACTACAGCGACTCCCTGCGGCCGCACGTGCTCACCCTCCCCCCGGCCTTCCGCGAGAAGCGGATGTCCTCCGGCGACGACAACCCGCTGTACGTGGCCGCGCGCAGGCCCTCCATCAACGCCGGTGGCAAGCTGGACCCACGCGCCGTGAGCATCGCCCAGGCGATGAAGGAGCGGAGGTTCTCGGGCGCCGGCATCTCGGGGTTCGGCGGACCCATCACGCACTGGAACGTGGCGGGAGGCACGGTGGGGAGCCTGGAGAACACGCCGCACGGCAACGTCCACATGGGCGTGGGGGGGAACGATCCGTTCGGCTTCATGAGCGCCTTCGAAACCGCCGGGATGGACCCGGTCTTCTGGCTGCACCACGCCAACATCGACCGGCTCTGGGAGGTGTGGCTGCGCCTCCCCGAGCGCGCCAACCCCACCGACGCGCGCTGGCTGGACGCCGAGTTCACGCTGGGGAGCGGCGCCGCCGCCGTCACCCTGGCCGTGCGCGACGTGCTGGACACCCGCAAGCCGCCGCTGGGCTACCGCTACTCCGGCGTGGCCGCCATCCCGCTGAGCCCCTTCGGCATCGACGCCGGCGCCGTGCAGCCGCCCGCGGCCCTGTCCGTTCCCCCGGAGGTGGTGGGCGCCAGCCGTACGCGCATCCCGCTCACCGCCGGTACCAGCGAAGTGGAGGTCCGCATGGTACAGCCCACCGGCCCCGCGCTCACCCCGATGGGCATGGCGCCCGTCGAGCCCTCGCGGGTGCACGTGAAGATCGAAAACGTCACGGGGCTCAACCTCGCCGCCGACGCGTACCTGGTGTACGTCAACGTCCCCGCCGGCGGGAGTCCCGGCGAGCACCCGGAGCACCAGGCCGGGCAGATCTCCCTGTTCGGGCTGCGCGAGTCGTCCGCCACCGACGCGGAGCACAGCGGTAGCGGCCTCACCTTCACCTTCGACATCACCTCGCTGGCCGCCCGCCTGCGCGCCGCGGGCGACTGGGACCCGGACCGTCTGCGCGTGATCTTCACCCCGCGCACCACCGCCGACGATCCCTCGGACGATGGGGACGTGTCGGTGGGGCGGGTGAGCGTGCTGCGCACGTGAGCGGCGCGGGCGCCGTCACCGCCCCGGGTCTGCTGGACCGGGCGCGCCTGTTCGGCTGGCGGCACCCGGAGTGGTGGGCGGTGCTGGCCTCGGCGCTCGCGTGGGCCTACCTGGCCGCGCGCGGGCACGCGGGGCACGGCACCGGGGCGGCGGCGGCCGGCGCGATGGTGGTGGCGATGATGCTCCCGCTCACCATCGCGCAGCTCCGCCACGTGGCGCTCTCCAGCCTCTGGCGGCGGCGGCACCGCGCGGCAGCCGGGTTCATCGTGGGATTTCTGGCCGTGTGGATCGCTGTGGAGGCGGTGCTCGCTGCGGCGTGGTGGGGGATGGCCTCGCTCGCCGGCGCGACGCTGGCAGCGGGGGCCGTGGCGGTGGCTGCGGCGCTGTGGGAGCTGGCGCCCGCCAAGCGGCGGCACCTGCGCCGCTGCCACCGCACCGTTCCGCTCGCCCCCAGCGGCTGGCGCGCGGACGCAGACTGCGCGCGCTTCGGCGCGGCCATGGGGGTGAGCTGCGTGGGCACGTGCTGGGCGCTGATGCTCGCATCCGCCGCATTCGCGCACAGCCTCCCGGTGATGCTGGCCCTCTTCGGCGTGCAGCTCAGCGGCCGCTATCGCCAGCGCCACTCCGCGCCGCTGGCCGCCGCGGCGGTGCTGGCCGCGCTCGCCGCTGTTCAGCACTTGTGCGGCATCGGGTAGAATCGGATGTTGGTTTTCGGGCGGCAGACCAAGCCCCGCGCAGCGACTAAAACGACGATAGGACCTACAAGCGAGAGAGACGTTTCCGGACCATACTTGTACTAATTCTGATCGTCCTGTAACGTTGTGCAGCGCGTGGGCGAGCCCTTCGCACGCTGTCCCTCTAGCCACGAAGGTGCGCATGAAATCCCGTCCGCCACTCACACACCACCATACGCTGAGCTCCCTGTGGCGCCTCGCAGCTGGTTCTGCGGTTGTCCTGGCCTTGGCAGCATGCGATCAGTCAGGCCCGCAGATCGCCAGCCCTGATCGTTCGTCCGAAGGCATTCGCCGACATCTCACGAGCGAGGCGGCCTCGCAGGTGAGGTCGGATGGTTCGTTTTCCCTCGCTGCTCCGAGCGCACCTGGTGACCGCCCGATCATGAGTGCAGAACGCGCGGCGGAACTCGCACTTGCGTACGTTAGGTCTTACGGACCGTCGTTCAAGGAGGTGTGGGAAGAGGATCGCGGCGCACCCATTGATCTCGCGAGCCTGCGGGTCGGTGGACGAGTTCTCTACGCGAGAACCCCATATGGAGCTTTCCCTTCGGGTTACCATCCGGCATTCGCGCACGTTTACGGTCCGTACTACCTCGTTCCGATGAGCGTCGGTTCGGAGCCTGTACTCTTGATCTCGGTCGCGGCGTACGCAACGCAGACTAGGTTGGACCGTGGTGGCTTCATAAGTCGACCGGTGCAGAGTGGAAACGAGTTCGTCTCGCGCGGACTGCCGATCGACACCACGCGTTTCCGACTTATTTCTGCCGAGGAAGCTGTGGAGTTTGTTGGTCGGTCGACGGGAGCCCGCATTGCGCAGGTCCCCGAATTTGTCCGAGTTGCAATGCCAAACGCGCCGGCAGCGGCCGTTTGGAAGCTCACCCTTGATCGTGAGGTGGGAGTCCGCGCGGGGACAGGTCGCGGGCGAGCTCGCGTGCGCGAAGTGTACGTCGGTCCAGAGAAAGGCGGACGGTTCATGATCCAGGGTGCGGGTTCGCCTCACTCCCAGAAGGTGCCTGCGCTTCGCCCCGATGGCGAGGACGGACGGGTTGAGATGGTGGAAGTTCCAGTTCTACCGAAAGCCGTCCTGTCGTTCGATTCCGCCACCGTAGACCAGGGAGCGAACTGATCATGAAACGCAAGATGCTCCTACTCGTGCCCCTGGCGATCTGCACTGCCGCTGGCCACTGCACACCGAAGATCCGCAACTGCCCTGTGATAGGCCACGACTCAGGCGCCGATCAGTATGGCCTCGAATACAAACTCGTCGTCCCGGCCGACTGCCCTGTCCCACTAGCCCAACCGGGTGTGGACAAGAAGAGAGCCGGGGCGCGCCTGACGGATCTCGGAACAGTGGACTTCGCATGGCTCTTGACTACTGTAAAAAACTCCAATGGACAAAAGGTCGCAGATCGTATCGACGCGTTCCTCGGCCCGTTTGCGGAGTCGAGCGTCGAGTATGTGGCGGCGACCGGGACAAAGCAGTTCAGTGATTACGACGACGCGAAGTTCTTTGCGTACAGTGCAGCGGGCGACAAGCACGCAAATGGTACCACCAGGATCTCGTATGAGCAGTCTTCGCTTGCGACGCGCCTGACTGGAAACACTATCCCTTCGCCGAACACCACTCATACGTGGAACGCGCCCACCAGCGGCGGTACCCCAGGTTACATGTACCAATGGTACCGCGACGGCAACCCGGTGGGGAACGGCTCGTCCTACACGGGGGATGCTGGCACGATCAACTTCGACCTTCGTGTAGAGGTGACGGACCAGACATGGAGCACGCGTGCCGCTGTCCTGATGGCGGATGTTGGTGGGGTGCTCGCCACGATCGACGGTCCGACCACCGTATACGCGAGCCAGGGCGGTGGTACTTGGACTGCTTCTGGGACCGGTGGGACCGGTTCGTACACATTCGACTGGTACTTGGATGATCAGTGGGCCGGTAGCGGAAGCTCTTGGTCAGGGTACCCCGGTGAGGGACCGCACACGCTCCAGGTTCGATTGAGTGATTCATCCGGGAAGTTCACGAGTGAGTCAGCCTTCGTGAATGGTGTCGGGAGCGGCGACGGTACCTGCGATCCGGTCCCTCCTCAGCTCACTTGTTGACCCAAGCTGACGCCGACATCGCTTGTGACGCGAAGGCCGTTGGCGGGAGATGCCGATGGCCTTCGTGTGCTCGGCGTGATGACCGTGCTGGAGACGCATACTGTCGCGATCGAACGCCTCGTGCGCAGATTGAACGAACTGAAGCAGCCATTCATCCTCATAAGAGTGTCGAACCTATGCACAAGTTCACTGCTCGGCTTCTCGCATCGGTTCTGCCGTTCGCATCCACACTCCTACTCGCCGGGTGTAACGGAACCGACGTTGTTGGGGCAGGGGACCGACACGATGTTCGACTGTATGTGACCGGGGCAGCTGCCGCGGCGCTCGATTTGGACGGCCGGTTCACTCTGGCGGCACCGATCGCTCCGACAGAACGCGGGATTATTCCCCCCGAGCGAGCTCTAGCGCTGGCGAGTTCGTACGTTCTGAGCTTTGGCCCGGTGTTCAGACCCTCATGGGAGAAGGAGCGGGGACGATCAATCGACCTGTCCAGTTTGAAGCCGGATGGGCGTGCGTTTTACGCATCGACGCCGTACGGCGCGTTTCCTGATGGCTTTCACCCCGGGTTCAGCACCGCTTTTGGGCCGTACTACATCGTTCGGATGATGTCCGCGGGCCGACCAGCAGTGCTGGTCGCGGTGGCCGCGTATGCGACTGCGGTAAGGATCGATGCGGAGGGCAAGATCGACCGCCCGGTCCAGAGTGGGAGCGAGTTCGTATCGCAAGGCGTTCCGTTAGACTCAATGCGACCCAGCCTCTCGTCGTTCGCGTCACCCGAGGAAGCAGTGGTTCGCGCTGGGCGTCTCACCGGTGCGAGAATAAGTACGGTTCCCGAGCTGGTGCGAGTCGGATTTCCGTTGGGGCCGTTCTCGTCTCTCTGGAGGGTTACTCTGGACCGCCCCGTCACGGTGACAGCGGCCCAGAGCGGCAGAACAATGGAAGTACAAGAGCTCTTCCTGGGTTCGGAACCAGGGCGTCGACTGATGGTGCCGACGGGTTCGCAGCCGACGGCTCTCGCCATCGACGCGCTCCGGATCGGTCCCGACGGAGAAGAGATGGGAATCGAAAAGGTTCGCGTGTCGATTCGCCCAGGACACGCGGTGGTGTTCGAAGAGGTAAATCTTCAACGATGAGCGGAAGTAGACATTGTTCGATCCGTCTGTAGGCACGTGCCGGGCGCACGATGATCAACATGCTGCTGAATGCGCCGGCTTCTGGCACAGCAAGAAGATTATCAGCCCGCCGTTCTGGTTGCAGCCAGTCGTCTGAAAACAACTGTAACTCACACAGAGGCACAGAGAAGAACTTATCTCTGTGCCTCTGTGTGAGATCAGATCACGGTTCGTAGCACCGGAAGGGGCCGCTGGTACGGAAGGGCTGGTAGACGCCTCCGGGTCGCAGGGGAATGTAGATGACTGGATGGGTGCCGGTGGTCGCCGCCTCGGCGTAGATCCCGACCTTGCCGAGCGAGCCGATCCGCGCGAGGTGCTCGTCGGGGATGGTGAGCGGCAGATGTCCTTCCGTCAGGTAGCGAAGCCCGTCGAACTCGATGGGGGCGTGCTGCTCGAACCACGGCTCGCCTGCCGCGTAACCCTCCGTCGCGGCGAACACACCAGGGCGGTGGGGCGGCACTTCGCGGCGGGTGGCGGGGGCGAGGGGCCGGGCCGGCGCGGGCGCCGGCGTGTACCAGATCACCTCGTCCGCGACGGCCGCGATCACCCAGCGCCCCTCCTCACGCTTCCATTCGATGTACGTGTCCGGGCGTCTCGCCGCCGCACGCGGGGCGAAGCGAGTGCCGCGCAGTTGGCGCCACGCGGTTCCGTGCTCCCTCAGCGCGTCCGCAAGGGTGCCGTACATCGGCCCGAATTCCCCTCCTGCCTGCTTGAACGATTCGCAGACGGGCGCCCCGCCGCGAATGGCGATGAGCGTGTGCTCGGCGGGGAAGCGCCAGGTTCCCACCTGTCGCGGATAACCCCGCCCGTGCGTCGTCTGGATCCAGGTCCAGTCGCCACGTCGCGGAAAGTACGCGGCCACCGCTTCGATCGAGTCCTCTTCGACGGCGCGGAGAAAGGCGCGGGTACGCGCGTGTAGCGTGGTTTCGTCCTGCGCCAGCGCGGCGAGCGGGGCGGCGAGGAGAAGCATGGCCGTAATTCGAAGTGCGTGCAGGATGCGCATCTACACCTTCAGCTGCAGGAGATCCCAGCGGTTTCCGTACAGGTCCTCGAAGACGGCCACGGTGCCGTACGCTTCCTCGCGCGGCTCCTCGGCGAAGCGCACGCCGCGCGCGAGCATGGCGCGGTGGTCGCCCCGGAAGTCGTCCGTGTGCAGGAAGAAGCCCACGCGCCCGCCGGTCTGGTCGCCGACGCGCGCCGTCTGCTCGGGGGTGGCCGCCCGCGCCAGCAGGATGGCCGTGCCCCCGGAGCCGCGAGGCGCCACCAGGACCCATCGCTTTCCCCCTCCCAGATCGGTGTCCTCCAGGAGATCGAAGCCCAGCCCCCCCGTGAAGTACGCGATGGCCTCGTCGTAGTCCCGCACGAGGAGGGCGATGGAGCCGAGCGTCTGGGTCACCTCTGTGCCTCTGTGTCTCTGTGTGAGCCCATCTTCATGGGAACCACCAGGCGAGCAGCGCCGCCGTCGCGAGGAGGAGGCACGCGTGGGCGGCGTTGCGGCGCGGGGGGACGCCGAAGCCCTCGGCCAGCAGGCGCCGGAAGGCTAGGCGGGAGAGGCCCCGCGCGGCCTGGAGGAAGACCAGCGCGGCGACGACGGGGCGGTGGGCGGCGGGGTCGCGGGCCGCGAGGGCGAGGAGCGCGCCGAGGGCCAGGGCGTAGAGGCCCAGCATCTTCACCGCGTACCGGAAGCGCGCGTCCTCCGCCAGCGAGAGGGCGTAGAGGCCTCGCGTGAGGCGCGCCGTCCAGCGGTGCGAGGCCACGGAGACGAGGCCGATCGCCAGGTGGTAGGCGGCCAACAGGCCGAGAACCACCCGCAGACCCGGCTCTTGCGTCACCGGGCGAGGGTGTGGTAGCGGCCGGGGGCCAGGCGGTAGCGCGCCGTCTCCCGCCCGCACCAGCGCACCTCCACGGGGACGCCGCCGCGCCACTCGCCCAGCCCGAAGTGCACGCGCGCATCCGCCTGCGACGCGAAGCCGTTGGCGGCCTGCACCTCGCGCACCCGCGGCGGCTGGCCGGGGAGGCGGATGGTGACGGTGGAGCCCAGCGCGTCGCGGGTGCACCCAGGGCCGCCGCCCACCAGCCGCACCCCGATCCACTCGTGGGCCGCCGCGCGCGGCGAGGGGACGTTGCGCAGGAGGTGCGGGAGGCCGTGCTGCGACGAGATGGCCAGGTCCACGCGGCCGTCGTCGTCCAGATCGGCCATGGCCACGCCCCGGGTGTTGTCGCCGCCGCGCACGCCGGCCAGCTCGGCCACGTCCACGAACTGCGGGGCGGCGGCGCCGCGGTTCAGGTACACGCGCACCTTCTCGTCCGGGTAGATGCAGCGGCCGCGCAGGTCGCCCCACATGTCCGCGTAGGTGTGGATCTCGGGGCCAGCCTGCATCAGCTTGTGGTTGACGTACCAGTAGTCCGGACAGCCGGGGTAGCGAGCGTCCAGCCGGTCGCCCACCATCCCGTTGGCCTGCACCAGGTCGGGCCAGCCGTCGTTGTCCAGGTCGCCGGCGCCCGCGCCCCAGCCGAAGCGGTGCGGGTTCAGGGCGCCGCGCGCGCTTGCCTCGTCGCGCATCCGCGGCGTGCCGTCGCTGTCCGTTCCGCGGTTCATCCACAGCAGCGACCCCTCCGCCTGCAGCGCCTGGTGCACGTTGGACACGTACACGTCCAGACGCCCGTCGCGGTCGAAGTCGGCGACGGTGGAGTTCATCCCCTTGTACGTGTCCATCCCCACGTCGCCGAACATGCGGCCGGCCACGCGGCGGAAGCGGCCCCGCTCGTTCAGGTACAGGTCGTCGCGCCCGAAGTCGCTCGCCAGGTACAGGTCCGTCCACCCGTCCGCGTCGAAGTCGCCGGTGCCCACCGAGATCGTCCAGTGCGTCTCGGGCATCCCCATCCTGGCCGCGTCCAGCTCCTGGAACGTGCCGTCGCCGCGGTTGCGCAGGAGGACGTTGCGCCCGCCGTTGGTCGCGTTGTGCCAGCCGTCGTGCATGAAGCGGAACATCCGCCGGTCGCCCTCGTACGCGGGCCGCGGGAGGCGGAAGATGTTGAGGCGCGTGGAATCCGCGTAGTCCGGCAGGTACGGCGCCAGCACGTTGCCGATGAGGATGTCCGGGTGCCCGTCGCGGTCGAAGTCCAGCACGTTGGCCGACACGCTGATGGTGTACTGCGTGAGCCCCGCTTCCCGGGATACGTCCTCGAACCCAGGCCGCCCCGTCTCCCGGAGCGTGTTGCGCAGCAGGCGCGGCGTGCCAAAGGAGACGAGCACCAGCAGGTCCTGGTCGCCGTCCCCGTCGTGGTCGAACAAGACGCCGCCGCTCGCGATGCCGTGCCGCGTGTGCGCGTGCTCCAGCGAGTCCAGCGGCAGCGCGAGCCGCTCGAACTTCATCGCCCCGCGGTTCAGGTACATCCCCGTCTTGCTCCCCGCCACCGCCAGCGGCGAGGTCACGAACAGGTCCGGCCGCCCATCGCCATCCACGTCCGCCGCCTCCACCGAGCTCCCCACCGAGAGGAGCCACTTGGACACGTGGTGGAGACGCGGGTCCACTGATTCGTACGCCCCGGGGTCCATCGCCCAGCGCAGCCCGGACGTCTCGGGCGCGACCGCCTCCAGCCGGAACCCCGCGTCCGTGAGCGCCACGTGCGGGCGCAGCACGAAGCGGTACGCCGCGCCCCCGGTCACCGCGATCAGCGACAGCACCGCCGCCGTCCTCAGCGTCCGCGCCGAGCCCAGCCGCGCGCGCAGGTGCGCGACGAGGCCCTCGCGCCACGCATCGCCCGCGTGCCACGCGAAAAACTTCGCCGCCTGCACCGCGAAGGCCGCGTAGAAGAAGGTGAAGACGCTCCCCTGGGTGTGCAGGTAAAGGTCGATCAGCGTCACCGCGAGCGCCGTGTAGACCTGCCCGCGGCGCGAAGTGGGCGACGTCTTCGGGTCCGTCATCATGTAGAAGACGAACAGGAAGAAGGGGGGCGTGGAGAGCGTCCCCAGGAAGAGCATCTCGGGCGGCAGGTGCGCGCGCATGAACCAGGCGCGCAGCGCCGTCTGCAGTGCGTAGAAGAGGAGGAAGGAGACGATCAGCCATCCGCGCCCCACGCGGAACACGAAGAGCGAGAGCGCCGCGGTGGCGATGAAGATGGACATCGCCCAGCTCCCGCCCCACTGGTACGCCGGCGCCGTGGTGATCAGCCCGCCCGTGGCCAGCAGCGTCACCGCCACGCCGAAGAGCGAGGGGTTGAAGACGTGCGACCCGCGGTAGGTGACCAGGTACTTGGACGCCACCGTGAGGAACACGGGGAGGAACAGCAGAAACGGATCGTGCGCGTAGTTGAGGAGCAGCGCGAGGGAGAGCGAGCTGATGTACGCGCTGAGCGGAACGATCAGCTCGCGCCGCCGCAGCAGCGCGTGGAGCCCCATATCCAGCGCGCACCCCACGAGCACCGTGAGCAGGATCTGCCCCGGGCTGCGGTTGAACCCCAGCCACGTCGCCCCCAGCACCGCGTACACGCTCAGGATCACCGCGAACGGAATCCGCGGATCGCCCTTCGCGCGCGCCGCGGGTGGCGGAGCGGGTCTCCTTGGCGGTGCCTCTAAGAGCAGTGTCATCTCCCTCTGTGTCTCTGTGTGAGCCTAAACCAGCGCCATCTCGAACCCCGGCCGCGCATCCCGCACGTCGGGCGCGGGGATGCCGGGCGGGGTCACCATCATCAGGCGCGCGTGCAGGTCCGTCGTCTGGAAGCCGCGGAAGGCGGGCTCCAGCGGGTCGCCCTCGGGGGCGAAGAGGGAGAGGAACTGGTAGCCGCTCCCGCGCAGCCCGGCGTACGCGGCGTCCAGCAGCGCGCGCAGCACCCGCGGGTCGCCCGAGGGGATCGCCTGGTGCGTGACGTACAGGTAGCGGAACGTGCCGCCGGGATCGGGAAGGGCGGGGAAGCGGAGAACGCGGGCGGCCAGGTCGTACCCGCGCTTCACCCGGCGCATCCCGCCGCGGTACTCCACCGCCACCATGCGCTTCACCGGGGCCGCGTCCCACAGCGCGAAGCACCCCGCGAGCTCGCCGCCCCTCTCCGCCAGGTAGAACGACCGCGGCTCCAGACCCGGCCAGGCCCGCATCCGCCGCTCCAGCTCCCCCGCCCCGAACGCGTAGCCGAAAGGCCGCCGCCGCGCGTCGTCGTCCAGGAAGCGCTCGACCGCCGGGAGGTCGGCGCTCGTGGCGCGGCGCACGGAGTACGGCGTGCGCTTGCGGAGGCGCGGCCAGGTGAGGTGCAGCGAGCGGATGCGGAAGTCGCGCAGCGGCGTGTAGCGCGGCCGGGCTGCCGAGCGGCGGTTCTCCACAGTGAGCGCCCGCAGGGCCTTCTGGTTGGAGGCGATGATGGCCGTCAGGTACACGTCGCACCCGAAGCGCCCGGAGGCGGCGCGCAGGATGGGCCCCATCACCCGGTTGAGCAGGTGCCGCCCCTCGACGCGCGGCGAGATGCGCAGGTCGCCGAGGTACCCGATGCGCCGCCGCTCCCCGTGCAGGTACCCCTCGCGCACCAGGATGGTGGCCATCGCCTCGATGCGCCCCTCCGCCTCCGCCACCCAGCACTCCCACTCGTCCGACTGCATGCGGTAGAGCGCAAAGAAGTCCGGCTCCCTGCGCACCGAGAGCACCAGCTCCGCGTCCATGGTCGTCTCCGCGAACAGCGCGCACAGCGCCCCGTTGTCCGCGGCCGTGGCCGGGCGGATGTTCACGGGGCCCTCACCCGGCGGCCTGATAGCCGCCACCCTCTCCCAGAAACTGCCCTGGGAGAGGGGACCACTTCGGGTGCGTACCGCCGGCCCTCGCGAAGTTGCAGGGGCGCGGTTCATCGCGCCCGTGCCGTCCGCTGTCTCGGCACCTGCCCTGGCACGCCCATCCCCGCAGGGGCAGCCCCGCGTGGCTGCCCGGGCCCTCCGCCCTGACGCCGCCTGCTCGCCGCGCGCGAAGTAGTCCCCTCTCCCACGCAGTTTGTGGGAGAGGGTGGCGGCTGTCAGGCCGCCGGGTGAGGGCCCTCATCACATCCAGAACACGATGCGCGTGTGCAGCGGCTCGGGGGGCGGGCCCTCGCCGCCGGAGGCCGCGTGGTCGCGCAGGGCCTCGATGGAGCGGTGGATCACGTCGGCCTCCGTGCCGTGGAAGCGGCGCACGCCGAAGCGCTCCAGATTCCTGGTCTGCACCTCCATGATGCGCACGTCCTGGTTGATGACCGTGCGCGTGTACGGCGGCAGCAGCCGGCGCGCCACCCCGTTCAGGACGCCGAAACGGAAGGTGATGGCCGTGTAGACCATGGCCTTCGCGGGGGTGATGGGGGTGATCTGCGAGGTGATGACGAAGCCGCGCCGCTCGCCCCACATGTAGTCCACCCGCGTCACGTTGGGCATGAAGAAGCGGTCCGTGTGCGTCATCGGCCTGCCGTCCGGGTTCAGCAGCCAGCGGGTGAAGCCGATGGAGTCGTCCGGCTGGAAATACTCCACGTGCACCGCGTCGCGCGTGCGCTCCACCGTGGCCTCCGCGCGCTTCGCCGCCGCCGCCTTGCGGAACCACCCCGCGTGCACGAACGCCGTGTGGGGCACGTCCATGAAGTTCTCCACCAGGTCCGTCACGTCGCCCGCAAAGGGCGTGAGCATGGTGTACGACCTCCACCCCTCCTCGCCCGAGTGCGGAAAGGCGAAGGGCTCGCGCTCGTCCGCCCGCTCCGGCGTGCCCATGTACACCCACACGAACCCGTCCCGCTCGCGCGTGGGGAAGCGCTCCACCCTCCGGCTCTCCTGCACGCAGAACGCGTCGCCCTCGGAGGGCACGCCCACGCAGGTGCCCGTGGCGTCGTAGGTCCACCCGTGGTACGGGCACCCGATGCACCCGTCGAACAGGTCGCCCTCGCTGAGCGCGGCGTTGCGGTGGAGGCAGCGGTCCACCAGCGCCACCGCCTCCCCGTCCTTCCCGCGAAACAGCACCAGCGCCTCCTCCAGCACCGTGCTCGCGAACGGCTTGCGGTCCGTCACCTGCCCCGAAAGCGCCGCGACGTACCAGTTCTCGTGCAGCGTCCCGCTCCTGAACCGCATGATTGGCCGCACCTCCGGCGCCTGCGACGGCCGCGGCGTGGCGGGCGAAAAAACGGGAAGTCCCTGGAGGGTGCTCATGCGAAGTGCTCCTGCGGCGTGGCGATGGATGGGCGCGGGCGGAGGGTGGCCCTCACCTCCCAACCTCCTCTCCCAAACAGCTGGGAGAGGAGGCGCATCTTCAGTGTCTGCGCGGCTTTGGGGCGGCACCCCCTCCTCCCGTCCCCCTCCCCCGCAAACCGCGCGGGAGACGCGGCGATTTCCGACCATCCGCGCGTGAATCGGATACCAGCGTAACCGCCGGAATCCGAGCCGCCGGACGAAACCGAAGATGCGCCCTCCTCTCCCAGCAGTTTGGGAGAGGAGGGTCGGGGAGGTGAGGGTCCCCCGCGCACGCGAAGTAGTCCCCTCTCCCACGCAGTTTGTGGGAGAGGGTGGCGGCTATCAGACCGCCGGGTGAGGGCCCCCAAGCTCCGCTTCCCACCCCAGCCCCGGATCGAGCGCCGCCGGCTTCACCGCCCCCGCCCGCTGCCCGCGCCGGGCGCACGCGCGCTCGTACGCCCGCTCGCCGTCGGCCACGGGCACGCCCTGCACCGGGCCGAGCTGCCCCAGCGCGCGGCAGAGCGCGTACGGGTGCGACTCGGCCAGCAGGCGCTCGGCCTCTTGGGCGAGGAGGGCGGCGGATGGGCGGTCCGTTTCGGCGAAGAGGAGGTAGCGCGGGGGGGCGCCCCACGAAGGGGCCAGCATGGCGAAGGGGGCGCGGACGCCGGTGCGCGCCTCCGCCATGGACAGCACGCGCTCGGCGAAGGGGGCCGTCAGCTTCTCGCCGGCCAGGTCGCTGGTGCGGTCCGCCCGGCCGATGAAGGCGAGCACCGGCGCGCGGCGATGCCAGCCGTCCACGCGCACCAGGTCGCGCAGGCGGTAGCGGAAGAGGCCGCCGCCCGTGGTGAGCGCCACCTCGTACGCGCGCCCCTCCTCCACCTCGTCCGCCAGGCGCGGCTCCCCGCCGTCTTCGGGGATGAACTCCAGGAAGTGCGAGGCCACCGCCGCCACCGCGCCGCCCGCCGCGAAGAGCGGGAACGAGACGACGCCCTCCGTGGCCAGCAGCCCCTTCCCCTGCACCTCCACGCCCGGGAATCGCCTGCGCATCCCCTCCAGCGCGCGGCGGGCGTGCGCATCCGTCCAGCAGGAAATCAGGGCCAATCGCTCCCACACCCTTCCCAGCTCCTCCGGCGCCGCGCGGCCGAAGCGCGCGCGCAGCCCGGCGGCACGTGACGGGCGTGCGGGGAAGTGCGGCGCGATCTCGGCGCGCAGGGAGGCGGCGAGGGGGATGCTGCACCCGCCGCGCTCCAGGTCGCGGAGCAGGCGCTCCCAGTACTCGTCCAGCGCGGTGGCCATCAGGGTGAGGAAGGAGGGATTCCACACGGAGGCCATCGCCAGGTCGGGCATCCCCAGCAGCGCCAGCAGCGTCAGGTAGCGGCACGACGCCATGTCCGGCGCGCGCGACACGGCGCGGGGCACGCCGATCACGCGGTCCAGCACGGCGCGCACGGGCCTGGGGAAGTAGTCGCTGTCGTGCTCCATCCCGATGCGCACCCCGCCCTCCGTGCGCTCCGGGCGGCGGCCGGGGGGCGACACGGCCCAGTACGCGCGCCCGCCCCGCAGCGCCGGCCGGCTCCACAGCAGGTCGAACACCCACGGCATCGTCGCCGCCGAGAACTCGCGGAGGAGCGACGCCGTGTACGGGATCAGCTTGGACGCGCCGGACGAGCCGCCGCTCGGCTCCACGAACTCCACCGGCTCGCGCGTGAGCACCGCGTCCTCCCCCGCCGCCACGCGGTCCACGTACCCGCGCACCCCCTCGAAGTCGCGCAGCGGCACCCGCGCGCGGAAGTCGCGGAGCGTGCGGATCTCGCCGAAGCCGTGCTCGCGCCCGAACGCCGAGTCGCGGTTGGCCTCCAGCAGGGTGCGCAGGATGCGGCGCTGCGCGGCGCCCGGATCGCGGGCGGCGCGCTCGAAGCGGGCGCGGTGGGCGGCCGCGGCGGCCAGGTACAGGTGGTTGGCGGCCGCGGCGATCATCGGCGGGCGCGGCTCCACAGCACGCGCCCCACCACGCGCAGCAGGTCGCCCAGCCGCACGTCGGCCAGGCAGGCGAGCTCTTCGCCCCGCGCGTGGCCGGGGTTGCGCTGGACGAAGAAGCGCACGTGCGGGTTGCGGAGGAGGGCGTCGTCCACCGGCGCCACGCCGTCGCGCACGCGCTCGTGCGGCGTGCGGTAGAGGACGCGGCTGGACGCGGGATCGTACTCGCCGCCGAAGCGCTCGGCGGCCACGCGGTCCAGCGCCGCCCGCAGCCGCGGCAGGTCCGCGCGGTCGTGGCGGGGTACGGCGCGGGGGAAGGCGTTGGCCAGCAGGAGGTACGTCCGGTAGCCCTTGGAGATCAGGAACCAGTAGAGCGGGCGATGGGGATGGCGCAGCTTCAGGCGCAGCATCACCCGCACCCACTCCGCCTGGAGCTGCTTCTGCCCCCAGCACGCCCGGTCCACCACCGTGTCGCCCGAGAAGACCACCGTGGGGCGGCCCGGGAGGTCGTGCAGCGTGCGCAGGTGCAGCGTGGAGAAGCCCTTGAGCGCGCCCGTGTCCCGGTCGCGCAGCAGGATCACCCGGTGCTTTTCGGCCAGGTCGCGGTCGAAGCGCGCGCGGTCGCTCCCCTCGTAGAGCGCGTCGAATAGGGCGAACGCCGCATCGCGGGTGCCCGCGTCCAGCTCGTCCACGCGCACCGTTCTCGCCACCAGCTCGGCGGCGCGCGCGGGCGGAACGGTCCGTGTGAGCGCGAGAGTCACAGGCGGCAGGGGGAAGGCGTGGACGAGCGGGTGGCGCGCTAAGTATGCAACCTCCCCCGCCCCCCGTCGATACGTATCGCTACGTACCGCCCCCGCCCCTCTACGTATTTCCTCTCCCTGTCTCTGTGCCTCGGTGTGATCCCACGCCGTTCACGCCGTCGCGATCATCGCGTCGATGCGATCGGACACGTCCGGCGCCGTCATGTCCCAGTAGTGCGTGTGCGCGCCGGCGCCGATGCACCCCTCGGACACTTCGACGTCGCCGTGACGGGTCGACGAGATGAAAAACGGTGCGGTGGTCTTCGCCTGATCGCCGCCCTTCGTGCGGTGATACCACTCCGTCAGCCACAGGGCTCGGCCCACGTAGTCGCCGCTCCGGTAGAGGTTCGCCCACCGCCGCACGCCGAGCAGGCGCGCGTCCGGAGTGCTCCCCCTTTCTTCCTCCCGCGGCTCGGCGGCGTCGCTCTCCGGCAGCGGGAGGATGCCATTTTCCGGACTCGCCCGCACCCACTGGTAGCGGTGGGGGAAGAAGCGCGAGAGGAGCTGCCGCAGAGGGTTCCCCATCGTGATGAGCGTGATGGGGATGCGGCCGGGCTCCCCCGGAGCGCCGAAGCCGAGCCGCGCGAGCGCCGGGTCGCCTCCCCTGGCGCGCTCGCGGCGGAGGAAGTGCAGCAGGTCGGCCGAGATCAGTGCGCCCAGGCTGTGCGCCACGATCACGACGCCGTCGTACGGCATGTCGCCCTCCGCGCCCGCCACGTGGCGGAGCAGCGACACGTAGCGTTCGCACACGAGCGCGCGGGGCGTGGCCTCAGGGGGCGTGGTACGCAGGTAGTTGTCCACATCCAGCATCACGTCCAGCGCGGACCCGCCGAACTTCACCAGGGCGCCCACGATCACCAGGGCCGAAGTCGCGATCAGCGTACCGGCCGTTCCCGCGGCAGCGTAGGTTCCAAGCTCCAGGCGGTCGTTCTGCGCCGGCAGCCACGTCAGGCCGAGCTCTCGGGACGCGGCTACCAAAGCCGAGTAAAGCAGGGGGATCAGCACCGCCGCGTAGATCAGGTGCGTGACCAGGCGCGTGGAATCGAGCCCGCGCGAGAGCCAGCGTCCCATCTCGCGTGTCCGGGGGTTCGTGCAGTCGGCCCGCGTGTTCCCCTCCGCCAGCACCGAGGGCACCGCCATCCACAGGAGGATGAGGACGGCGGCCAGCATCGGCACGGCCTGGATCGCCGCGGCCGGCGTGACGCTGTTGGCGATCAGCCCCTGGAAGTACTCGGGGACGGTGAAATCGGCCGAATCGTTCTGGGCCGCCAGGATTGCGGCGGAGTCCCCCTTCGCCAGCGTGGCCGTGTCCGCCCTCGCCAGAACCAGGTCCTTGCTGGCCAGGCCGGCGTCCCACACCCGCACTTTGTCCACGTCGGGGAGAAGGAACGGGATGTAGCGGGCGTACAGCGGGGCGGTCTGCACCGTGTCGATGTGCGAGAAGACTTCGAAACGCGAGACGGTGAACGAGAAGATTCCCGCCCAGGCGAGCAGCGTGAACCCGAGGAACGCCGCGGCCGAGAGCCCGATGGCCAGGCGTCCGGTGCGCAGCGCGGCCCGGCAGCGGCTCCAGCGTTCATCCTGCGCGAAGTCGGATCCCTTCTCCCGACGCGGGTCGTGCTTCGCGTCCCTGCGTACCACGAACCAGAGGATCACGAGCATGATGGAGAAGAGGACCAGCAGGATCCAGCAGACGCGGAGCAGCGCGAAGATGAGCTGCATCGTATACAGCGTGGACAGCTCCATCCGCGGCACCACGTCCATCGTCGTGCGGAACTTCAGCATCCAGTAGGTGAAGGTGAGCAGCGAAAGCCCGTACGCCATGGTCGTCACGGGGAGCACCCCGGCGCGCAGTCGCTGGTACTTGGAGGCGACGAGGTGCGCGATGGCGCCTCCCACGACCCACCACGCGACGCTGATGGCCGTGCCTATCCCGATGTCGTCCTGGTGGGACACCCGGTCGAGAACGAAGCCCCCGAGGAAGGCGAGCGCCACTCCGCCCGCGGCTGCCGCGAAGGGGAGCAGGCTCCAGGTGAGTGGCTTCGCGGGGACGTTCTTCTGCATCCAGTGGTACGCCAGCATCGCACCGCACACGCCCAGCACTGTGCTCACCGCGATCGCGGGCCCGTGCCGGTATCCCGCGATGGCGCCGGCGGGGATGACCCCGAAACCCACGATCAGCAGGACCAGGTTCAGCAGCGGGATCGGGAGCGTCAGCAGGGTTACCACCGCCTGCTGGAACCAGCGGATCACGTTCCACGGCCGCGACGGGTAGTCCAGCCTGGTGTCGTCCACCGCCTGCCGGCCCAGCGTTGCGATGTGCAGGAGGAGCTGGTACGCGGTGCCGAAAAACCCGAGCGCCCCCTGCGCCGGGCGCGAGTGGTCAGCCCAGTACACCTCGTACACGTCGACCTCGCGCTCGTCGGGGTCCTCGTGCCGGTCGGCGGCGGGGTGCGCCTCCGCGTCCGTGTCCACCGGCACGCCCGGTCCGCCCCGGCGCAGGCTGCGCAGCACTGTCGTCACGTACGAGCGAGCGCTCCCATCCGGGTCGTGGTCGCGCAACTGCATGTGCATGAAGTGGTATCCGAGCTCGCCCGCGGCCTCGTCAGGTTCGGCGGGGGGGGCTTGCGGCGGTCGCCCCGTCTCTGTGCGCACCTCGTCCTGCGGCGCGCCGGGCGCCTCCGCACGCCGTTCCAGCGTGTTCTCGATGTAGTCGCGCTTCGACCGTATCTGCCACAGCCCGTGAGTCCGTTTTTCGGGCTTTCGCGGCGTGCCGTTGGAAGCGGTCTCCGGAACGGCTGGCGGCTGGGCCGCGGCGGCGACCGCCGCTCCCCCGTCGGGAGCAGCGCGAGGTGTCATCGGCGCGCCGTCGCTCCCCTGCACGGCGTCGCTGCGCGGGCGGATCACGGGGAACTGCGGGAGGTGCACCTCGTGGGTGACGAAAGGCGTGTACTTGCCGTGCCGCGTCCCCGGGCGCTCGCCGTGCTGCACGAGCAGGGAGGCGATCGCCGCGTTGGACTCGTTCGGCTTCTGGTCGGCGACGCCGTGCACGGCGATCACCGCGATTCGCTTGCGCGGGGGCATGGAGGGGCTGGAGCTTAGTGGGAACAGGGGTGCTACGAGGCGCGCGGCGAAAAGGTTCGCCGCACATTTGTTTGGATGGGCTCAGGCGTGGATTTTCTCGTTCCGCGCCAGCATCGCGACGAGCGTCTCGATGCGGCGGGCACGGGTCTCGGGCTTCTTGGCGGTCTGGATGCGGAAGAGGACGGCGTAGCGGTTGGCGCCGTTCAGGGTGGCGAAGAAGTCGCGGGCGGCGGGATCGGCGTCCAGCGCGGCCTGGAAGTCGTCCGGCACGGTGGCGTTGCGCTGCGAGTCGTACGCGGCGTCCCAGCGGCCGTCCTCTTTCGCGCGCTCCACCTCGCGGAGGCCGGCGGGCTTCATCCGCCCCGCGAGCGCCGCCACCTTGTCGCGGTTCACCCTGGACCACAGGCTCCGCTTGCCGCGGGGCGTGAACTTCTGGATCCAGGAATCCCCGTCCCAGCTCTTCTTCTGGCTGTCGATCCACCCGTAGCAGAGCGCCTCGTCCAGCGCCTCGGCGTAGGACAGGGAGCGGATGGGCGCGTCCTTTTTGGCGAGCCGCAGCCAGACCCCCGGCGCATCCGCGTGGTGCTCCTCCAGCCACGCGGCCCACGCGGCGGGATCTTCGAAGAGGATGACGGGAAGCTCCGGGGCGGGCTTCGCGGGTATGGCCGGCGGGGTCATTCCGCGACGAGCGCCTGGAGCTTCTTGGGGGCGAGGATGCAGTAGGATTGGACGGCCAGGGAGCGCAGCTCGGCGTCGTCCACCGCATCCAGGTAGATTCCGATCCACCCCTTCACCCCCACGTAGGGCGGCACGAAGAACTTGTCCGGCTCGGCTCGCACCAGCATCTGCTGCACGCCCACGGGCGCCGCGCACCACAGCCCGTCGCGCCCGCCGCCGTGGTGCGTGCGCGCGCTGGCGAACATCGCGAAGAGCCGCTTGCGCACGCGGAAGGTGGGCTCGCCCCACGCCTCCTGCTCGAACGCCTCGGGAAGCGCCAGGCAGGCGGCGCGTGCACGTGCCAGCGAATCGCTCAGAACGACTCCTCTGTGTCTCTGTGTCTCTGTGTGAGGTCGCTGTTTCTTTTCGCCTGCCGGGTGCATTATAAAGACGACCCACGTGAACAGACAGGGACCCGCAGCCGCGCAGCATGATCGACCAGACACGCAGGAAGCCCGGCTACCCCGCGGCGCGCATCGTGGCGCCGACGGTGGTGGAGCAGCTGGAGGCCCACATGGGGCTGGCCCGCGAGCGCGGCGTCACCCGCTTCGCGCCGCAGCCGGACGCGCGCGTGGTGGAGGCGGTGATCAACGCGTCGTTCTGGGCGAGCCTGCGGCGCGAGGAGGGGCACTGGCCCCGCATCTCGCTCGCCTTCCTCCCGCCGGAGGAGGCGGAGCACGCCATGGTGCTGGAGCGCTGGCTTCCCCTCAACCCGCGCGAGCTCGCTCGGCTGGCCCCGGCCGTGGAGGGCCCCGGCACCCACCTGGGCGTGTGGGCGGACGGCGAGGCGCTGCGCGTGTGGGGCACCACGCGGCGGGTGCCCACCCTGTGCTTCGTGCTGGAAGTGGCCGAGCCCGGCCTGCTGGTGGTCAAGTACCGCCGCGGCGACGAGTTCGACAAGTACGGCACCATCGCCGTGCTGGAGGGCGAGCGGATCAAGGTGGTGGACGAGGCGGGCGGGAGCCTTCCCGACTGCCCCACGCTGCTGACGGCGCTGCTGGGCTTCGAGGCCGCGGCGCCGGCCGTGGGCCCCACCAACGTGCTCACGCAGCTCGCCGTCTCCATGCGCGAGCACGGACGCGGCGGCTCGCTCCTGGTGGTCCCGGGCGACGGCGAGGGGTGGCTCGCCTCGGCCGCGCGCCCCATCCCGTACCCCGTCACGCCCTTCGCCGACCTCGCGGGCCTGCTGGAGAGCCCCACGGAGGCACGCGCCCTCCCCGCCTGGCGCGAGGCCTTCCGCCGCTCGGTGGACGCGGTGGCGCGCCTCACCGCGGTGGACGGCGCCACCGTCCTCAACGAGCGCTACGAGCTGCTGGCCTTCGGGGTGAAGATCGTGCGCAAGCGGGGAAGCGCCCGCGTGGAGCGCGTCACCGTCACCGAGCCCGTGGTGGGGAACGAGCCCACCGTGGTCGATCCCTCCCGGCTCGGCGGCACGCGCCACCTTTCCGCCGTGCAGTTCGTCCACGACCAGCGCGACGCCCTGGCCCTGGTCGCCTCGCAGGACGGACGCTTCACGGTCTTTGCCTGGTCTCCCTGCGAGAACATGGTGCACGCGCACCGGATTGATACGTTGCTGATGTAGACAGAAGTCCTGAGTGCTAAGTCCTGAGTGCTGAACTGCAGTTACCAGGCACTAGGCACTAGGCACTAGGCACTAGGCACTAGGCACTAGGCACCAGGCACTCAGGACCCAGGACTCCGGTCACCTGGGCACCTGGCACGCTGTGCAGTGTACCACGGCCCGCAAGATGCAGCTTGCCCGCCTGCCGACCGGCCGGCGATGAACTCCGCGAGGACCAAGATGAAACGCCTCCTGCCCGTCCTTCTGCTGGCGCTGGCCGCCGCGTGCGAGCGCAACCCCACGGCCACCGAGAACCTCGAAGTGGGGGAAGTGCTCTCGCTCAACGTCAATGGCGTGGACGTCTGCGACAAGCCCACCAACCGGCAGGCGCGCGTGGTCGCGGTCGGGGAGCACGCGGCGGTGCTGGCGGACCTCCAGAACCCGGCCAACGGCTTCACCGAAGCGGAGTACCAGGTCTTCGCGGACGAGTTCGACCGCATCGTGTGGCCCACGGTCACCGAGAACTTCGGCACCCCGGGCGACATCGACCGCAACCGCAAGGTCCTCATCCTGTTCACCAGCGCCGTCAACCAGCTCACGCCCGCCGGCGCGGACTACATCGTGGGGGGCTTCTTCTTCTCGCGCGACCTGTTCCCCACGCGGGACAAGAACGGGATCGGGGGTTGCGCGTCGAGCAACCAGCGCGAGCTGTTCTACCTGCTGGCGCCGGACCCGTCGGGCACCATCAACGGCAACTCGCGCAGCAAGGGCTACGTGCGCAACTCCACCTTCGGCACGCTGGCGCACGAGTTCGAGCACCTGGTGAACGCGTCGCGCCGCCTGTACGAGAACGACGCGCCGGACTTCGAGGAGACGTGGCTGGACGAGGGGCTCGCCCACATCGCCGAGGAGCTCTCCTTCTACCGCGCCTCCGGGCTGGGGCCGCGGCAGAACATCGCGCTGACGTCCGCGTTCTTCCCCACGAAGCAGCGCATCGACGCGTTCAACCAGTACGCCATCTCCAACTTCGGCCGTCTCGGCGAGTACCTGGAAGAGCCGGAGAACCAGTCCCCCATCCAGTCCGACGACGACCTGGCCACCCGCGGCTCGGCCTGGCAGTTCCTGCGCTACGCCGCGGACCAGAAGGGGGGCGACGAGCAGCAGATCTGGCAGTCGCTCACCAACTCCAAGCTCAGCGGCATCGCCAACCTGACGGCCGTGCTGGGCGACCCCATCCCCCTGCTGCAGAACTGGGGCGTGGCCAACTACACGGACGACGCGGTCCCCGTCCCCGCGGCCTTCACGCATCCGAGCTGGAACTACCGGCTGGTGCTCGCCAACGACGCGTTCGGGGGCTTCCGTCTGCGCACCATCCCCCTGGCGAACGGGGCCCCCAGCACGCTGAGCATCGTGGCGGGGTCGCAGGCGTACCTGCGCTTCCGTGTGCTCCCGGGGCTCCGTGCGGACGTGCGCACCAGCACGCCGGGAACCACGGTGGCCGGCGCCTGCACCCCCGTGTCGCTCACGGTGGGCCAGGTGTACCAGAACACCGCCGCGGCCGCCGCCGCCCTCTGCCTGGACGGGGGCGTGGAGGGCGCGGAGTACACCATGATCCCGTTCCACGGCTCCACCAGCGCCACGGCGCGCACGCAGCTCACGGTCACCGCCACGGGCATCGGCCCGGTGGTGGGCCCGCCGAACCCGTCGCGCTCCTCCACGGGGCCCACGCTGGAGAGCGCCGCCTCGCTGCGCACCCGCGTGGACGGCGGCTTCGAGGCGCGCCTGCGCGACCGCGAGCGGGAGGCGCTGCGCCCGCTCCTCGGCCGCGGGGCGTCGCGCTCGGCGTCGGCGGACCCGGCGGCGCCCGAGGTGCGGATCTCGGTGGTCCGCACGAAGTAGCGCCGTGAAGGTGGCGGAAACGGGCGCATCGTGTTATCCTTGGTCCCTGCAAGGGTTTGCGCCTGTTCTCCTCCACCGTGGCCATCTCCAGATGGATCTTCTCACGGGCCTCCTGGGCCTGCTGCTCGAGTACCACGAAGACGAAGAGTGCGACTGCAGCCGCGCGGGCACCTGCCGCTGCTGCCTCACGCGTGTCGCGCTGGCCGAGGCGGCCCGCACGTATCCCGAGGAGTTCCGGGGCGCCGAGGGGGCCTGGTGGCGGGAGCTGGAGGCCCGGTTCGCGCCGAAGCGGAAGCGGCTCACGAGGGCCTGAAAAGAAGTCTCACACAGAGACACAGAGGCACAGAGATGAAGTTATCTCTGTGCCTCCGTGTTTCTGTGTGAGATGAAAAGGATCTGGTCCGGGCAGAGGGCGAGGACGTCGGGGGCTTCGATGGGCTCGGCGAGGGTGCGGCACCAGGCGAGGAGCTCGTCCGGGGGGGTGCTGGAGGTGGCGACGCGGTGGCGGAGGCGGGCCATGGCGCCGCCGGAGAGGCCCGTGAGGGGGGCCATGCGGGTGACGAAGTAGAGCGTGGCTGCCTGGAAGGAGCCGGGGGCGAAGAGGTATTGCTCGTGGACGGCGGGGCGGTCGAAGCGGCCGGTGGGGAAGTGGTGGGTGACGCGGGGCGTGGGGTCCTCTCCCGTGAGCCAGGCCAGGTCCGACCGGCGGCGCGTGTAGCCGTGGCCCAGGTCGTTGGGGTTGTGCTTGGCTTCCACCACCGCCAGCACCTCCACGGGGGCACCTGGAGCGCCCCGTACGATCACCTGGTCGAATTCGGTGCCGGCGATGCCCAGCTTCACGCCGGTGAGGATGATGGGTGCCGGCTCGCCCCATTCGGGGAGCAGGTGGGTGCGGACGGCTTCCACGGCGGCTCTCTCGAAGCCGCCGCCCGCGCGGCCCGCGCGCCGCCCCTGGGCCTGGAGCAGCTCGTCCAGGCGCGCTTCCGCCGCCTCCACGCCGCTCTCCGCGCGCAGGCGGCGCAGCTCGGCGCCGATGCGCAGCAGGTGCGCGCGCTCGGGGCTCGCGGCCGTGCGCGCGTCCCGCTCGGCCCCCAGCGACGCGCGGCGGGTGTGGAACGCGGCGAGCTTCTCACGCATGCGGGCCTGGCGCGCGGCGGGGGCGCCCTCGGCCGCGGCGGTCAGACCCGCGATCGCCTGCCCCACCCCGCGCAGCTCCTCCTCCAGTTTCGCCAGGCGCGCCCCCTCGCGCGATGCGGCGTCCGCGTCGCGCGCACGTTTGCGCTCCCGCTCCAGCTCGCGCAGCTCGGGGCAGGCCTGCCGCAGGTCGCGGATCCGCTCGCGCTGCGCGAACACGGGGTCGCGCCGCCACCCGGGGAGCTGGGCCTCCAGCCACCGGCGGAAACCCTCCGCGTCCACTTTCCGCAGGTCGGTGGTGCGCTCCCGCAGCACCTCCAGCACGTCCGGCCCTCTCTGCACCTCCACGCCGTCTCCTTGTCTCCTCGGTGACTCTGACCGCGTAAAATACGACCTTGTGAGATAGAAAGAGCAAGTGGGAGGTTGCGGTGAGGCAGCGCCGTCCCGGTTGCGGCGCCGGCGCCCCGATCGTGCTACAGAAACGACGGCAACGTCGGGGCGTGTTTCACTCGCGCCGGGTCGGACCGCGTCCGGACATCTGATTGAACGGACGCGATTTGCCGCGCCTGATCCTCAAAAACATAAGTGTACGCTGGCTTCTTGTAGGCACGCTGGCTCGGGTCTTGTGGTGGGGTGCCGTGAAGCACGCTGGGGAATCACGTCCGCCCCGTGGCTCTTTGGGAGCGACGTGGCCGCGCCCAGCGCCCGCAGCATCCTCTCCGATACGCCATCCGGTTCCGCCGCGCGGGCGCCGCCGTGCACGTTCTTTCACGTCTCGATCTGCGACCATGCTCGACATCGCGCTCGGCTTCCTGACGGACGAGCTGAACGGCTACATGGAGGCGCGCACGGGCTCCACCAACGTGCGCGCCACCCTGACGCGGATGCTGGACGACTCGGCGAAATACGCGTTCGGGCCGCCGGGGCTGGGCATCACGCTGGTCAACGTGGAGGAGGAGCGCACCTTCCGCGAGCAGCTTCCCTCGCACACGCTGGTCAACGGGCAGCACGTGGTGCGCGAGCCGGCGCTCAAGCTGAACCTTCACCTGTTGATCGCCGCGCACTTCCAGATCTATACCGAGGCGCTCAAGCACCTCGCCTGCGTCTTCACCTTCTTCCAGGCGCACTCCGCGTTCACCCCCGCGCGCTATCCGGGGCTGGACCCGCGCATCGGCAAGCTCAGCGTGGAGCTGCAGTCGCCCACCTACGAGCAGATCAACCAGATCTGGGGCTTCGTGGGCGGCAAGCAGCTCCCCTCCGCGCTCTACAAGGTGAGGATGGTGGTGCTCCAGGACCTCGACGTGGCCGCCGTGCAGCCGCCCCTCACCGCCATCCACAACGCGGCTGCCGCTGTATGACGCCGATTTGGGGTGACGCCGTCCGGCGCCGCGCGGGGCGTAGCGAGAGGCGCCCCAGCGCAGGGCGCCCCGACGAGGTCGCGCGCATCCAGGGCCGGTGCAACGAGGGGCGCCCGAGCGAGGGCCGGCGCAGCGAGGGGATGAATCCCCCCGCTGGAACCACGGGAAGCCCGCTGAAGCGGGCTCCGGATTCTGACCCGTGCGAGCCCGCTTCAGCGGGCTTCCCGTGGTTCCAGCCGGGCGTTTCAACGCGCGGTGCCGTCGGAACGCGCGGTGCCGTCGGAACGCGCGGTGCCGTCGGAACGCGCGGTGTCGTCGGAACGCGCGGTGTCGTCGGAACGCGCGGTGTCGTCCGAACGCCCGGCGGCGTCGGAACGCCTCGCGGCGTCGGAACGCCCGGTGCCGTCGCGACGCCCCGCGGCGTCGGAACGCGCGGCGGTGGCGGGATGGGGCGCGGAGACGGAACACCCGATGGTGGCGGAACGCGCGCTGGGGTCGGAACGACCGGCGGTGCCGGAACGCCCGTTGGCGTCGCGACGACCAGCGGTGCCGGAACGCCCGCCTATGCCTGCGCTGCACCACTGTCCATCCCAGCGGATCTGGCATGAACATCCTCTTCCGCCCGCTGTTCACCCTGGCGGTGGCGCACTCGTACTACGCGGAACGGTGCAGGGACTTCCGCTTCGTGATTCCCGAGGGCACGGCGGCCGAGCTGCGGCGCGGGCGGCTGATGGCGCGCGAGCTGGACGGGGCGCTGCACGTACTGTACGAGGCCCACGCGGAGAGCAAGGAGCCGCGGGTGAAGGTGCCCGGCGCGCGCCTCCGCTTCGGGCTGCGGCTGGGGAACCCGTACTTCTCCAACTTCACGGCCGTGGACCCGGAGTTCCCCCGCCTCAAGCCACGCTTCACCAACGCCGCCGACCCGACCGCCCTCGCTCCCGCCCCCGGCGTGCGCATGGTGGGGGAAACCTTTGCCCACACGCTGGGCGGTCCCGAGCGGCCCGCCACCGCCACCCTGCGCGACGTGAAGGGCACCCTGGTGGCGACGGCCACCCGCGAGGCCGGCGACGCGAGCCCCTCCGTCTCGTTCGACCTGCGGGGCTGGCCGGAGGGGCTGTACGTGGTGGACGAGGAGCGCCCCGGGGGCGTGGTGCTGCAGCTCGCGTACTACCGCGACCCCGAGCTGCAGCGCGAGGACGCGGCGGCCGTGGTGGAGGTGGTGGTGAGCGACGCCTTCTACGCGGCGCCGCCGGCGCTGGAGGCGGAGTTCACGGCGCGGGCGGAGGTGCTGAGCTACTACGTGGTCGCCCACAAGTACGCCGGCGAGGAGCTGGACGCGCTGCAGGTGACGGACGCCGACCCCGCCGTGCCGGAGGCGGACAGGGTGATCTTCGACCGGTTCGAGTCGGACGCGTTCCCGGAGGGCGCGCTGGAGGCGACGCTGGTGGCCGCGGGTGAGCCGGTGGTGCTCTTCCGGTCTCAGGGCCCGCTGCACCGGCGGGAGCGGGGAAGACGCAGGATCCAGCTTGGCAAGAACGACGACGACGTGCTGATCGCCAACCTACCCCAGCCGGGCCCCGAGCAGGCCCGGGCCGACGTGATCGTCCACCTGTCCAAACCGTGAGGACCCCCGAATGGCCACCTACCGCAGCCCCGACGTCTACGTAGAAGAGATCTCGCTCTTTCCACCCTCCGTGGCGGAGGTGGAGACCGCGGTCCCCGCCTTCATCGGGTACACCGAGAAGGCGATGCGCAAGGTGCCGGGCGACCTGCTCCTGAAGCCAACCAAGATCTACTCGTTCAAGGAGTACGAGCAGCTCTTCGGCTACGCGCGCGCGGACGAGATCGAGGTGACGGTGGTGACCGACCCGGACACCGGCTTCCGCGTGAGCTCCTTTCTGGTGGACGGCAAGGAGCCGAACGACGAGACGCTCCCCGCGTACTTCCTCTACTACGCCGTGAAGATGTACTTCGACAACGGCGGCGGGCTCTGCCACATCGTTTCGGTGGGCAGGTACGAGGACACGCCGGCGATCGACTGGGAGGGCGACGACCAGGCGACTCCGCCCACCGTCGGCCTGCGGGACGGGCTGGAGGCGCTGGCGCTGGAGGACGAGCCCACGCTGATCGTGATCCCGGAAGGGGCCCGGCTGGAGTATGCGGAGTACACCGGGATGGTGCAGGCGGTGCTGGAGCAGTGCGACGACCTGCGCGACCGCTTCGGGATCTTTGACGCCTTCAACGGCAGCCTGGGCCAGGATCTCCTGTCGGAGGTGGACGACCCGGCCACCGGCAACAAGCTGAGCAACCTGGCGGCCACCCGTCACGCGTTCGGGATGGAGCACCTGAAGTACGGCGCCGTCTACTACCCGAACGTGCGCACCACGCTGAGCTACGAGGTGCGCAAGTCGGACCCCGCCACAACGAACGTGACGGTCACCTACCCCGTCCCCCCGGTTGTACCCGATCCCAACAATCCGGCTCCCGACCCGAACAATCCGGCACCGGATCCCAACAATCCGGCACCGGATCCCAACAATCCGGCTCCCGACCCCAACAACCCGGCACCGGACCCGAACAACCCGGCACCGGACCCGAACAATCCGGCGCCGCCTCCGGCGGACCCGCTGACGGACACGGCGAACCTGGAGGAGCTGCGGACCACGAACAACGTGATCTACAACTTCGTGAAGGCGGCGCTGAAGGAGCGGTTCCTGGTGATGCCGCCGAGCGGGGCGGTGGCGGGGGTGTACGCGGCCACCGACACCAGCCGCGGCGTGTGGAAGGCGCCCGCCAACGTGAGCCTGGGCGACGTGCTGGAGCCGGTGATCCGCGTGGACACCAAGAAGCAGGATTCGCTCAACATCGACGTGGTGGCGGGGAAGTCCATCAACGCCATCCGCGCCTTCGCGGGGAAGGGTACGCTGGTGTGGGGCGCGCGCACGCTGGCGGGCAACGACAACGAGTGGCGCTACATCTCGGTGCGGCGGTTCTTCAACATGGTGGAGGAGTCGGTCAAGAAGTCCACCTACTGGGCCGTCTTCGAGCCCAACGACGCCAACACCTGGGTCAAGGTGCGCGGGATGATCGAGAACTACCTGACGCAGAAGTGGCGCGAGGGCGCGCTGGCGGGCGCCACGCCCAAGGACGCCTTCTTCGTGAAGTGCGGCCTGGGCACCACCATGAGCGCCCAGGACATCCTGGAGGGCCGCATGAACGTGGAGATCGGGATGGCGGCCGTGCGCCCGGCGGAGTTCATCGTCCTGAAGTTCTCGCACAAGCTGCAGACGTCGTAACGGAGTAGCCTCACACAGAGGCACAGAGACACAGAAAAAAGGGTTCCTCTGTGCCTCTGTGTCTCTGTGTGAGCCCCCTCACCCGAACCTCCTGAGAGACATGCCCGCTCAATATCCCCTCCCGGTATTCCACTTCAGCGTGGAGTGGGGCGGCACGCGCCTCGGCTTCACCGAGGTCACCGGGCTCACGCAGGAAAACCAGGCCATCGAGTACCGCGACGGCTCGTTTCCCGAGTACTCGTCCATCAAGATGCCCGGGCTGCGCAAGTTCAACAACGTCACGCTCAAGCGCGGCGTGATGAAGAGCGACAACGACTTCTTCAAGTGGCTCAGCACCGTGAAGCTCAACAAGGTGGAGCGGCGCAACCTGGTGATCTCGCTGCTCAACGAAGAGCACCAGCCCGTGATGGTGTGGCGCGTCCAGAACGCCTTCCCCGTCAAGGTGGAGGGGCCGCAGCTCAAGGCCTCGGGGAACGAGGTGGCGATCGAGTCCATCGAGATCGCCCACGAAGGGCTCGAAGTGCAAAACGACTGATGCCCGGCTACTACCCCCCCGTCGGCTTCCACTTCAAGGTGGAGGTGGACGGCCTGCCGCCCAACGACAACGACAACCGCTTCACCGAGGTGGGCGGCCTCTCCGTGGAGCTGGCCACCGAAGAGGTGGCCGAGGGGGGCGAGAACCGCTTCATCCAGAAGTACCCCGTGCGCGCCAAGTACCCCGAGCTGGTGCTGAAGCGGGGGCTCCTGCTGGACAGCGAGGTGGTGGGCTGGGTGCGGCGGTGCATCGAGAACCTGGAGATCGTGCCGCGCACCGTGTACGTGAAGCTCCTGAACGAGGAGCACCAGCCGCTCCTCACCTGGAACCTCACCAACGCGTACCCCACCAGGTGGGCCGTGAGCGACCTGAGCTCCACCAGCAACGCGGTGGTGGTGGAGAGCATGCAGCTGTTCTACCAGGCCTTCACCCTGCAGCGCGAGGGATAGCGGGTGCCCATCATCGTGGACGAAGTGGTGATCTCCGTGGAGGTGGGGAACGCGGCGGCCGGCGGCTCCGCGAGCCCCCCCGCGCCCATGGCCGATCGCCAGTCGCTGGTGGCCGAGTGCGTGGAGCGCGTGCTGGACATCCTGGCGCACAGGGCCGAGCGGTGAGCGCCACCGGGGAGCTGGAGAAGCTCAAGATCCTGGCCTTCGAGGACCCCAAGTACGACGGGGCGCCGAAGCTGGAGTTCACGGCGTTCGTCAACCCCAACGAGATCACGCTGGCGTACGAGATGGAGTACGACGCCGCGCAGGGGGCGGGCACCACGGGAAGCCGCATGGAGTTCAAGAAGATGAAGCCGGGCGACATGTCGCTCACCTTCTTCATCGACGGCACGGGCGCCAGCGGCACCCCGTGCGACGTGCAGGAGCGCATCAAGAGCTTCCAGGACGTCACGGGCTACAACGGCAACATCCACCGCCCCAACTACCTCAAGGTGATGTGGGGGACGCTGCAGGTGAAGCGGTGCGTGCTCAAGAGCGCATCCATCGCCTACAAGCTGTTCCGGCCCGACGGGGTGCCGCTGCGCGCCGTGGTGACCGCCACCTTCACCGACAACTCGGACGACCAGACGCGCGTGGCGATGGCGCAGGACCAGTCGCCCGACCTCACGCACGTGCGGCTGCTGAAGGCGGGCGACACCCTTCCCGCGCTGTGCGGCCAGATCTACGGCGACCCCGGCTACTACCTGGCCGTGGCGCGCGCCAACGGCATCGACCACTTCCGCGCGCTGAAGCCGGGGACGCGCGTGGTCTTCCCCCCGCTGGAGAAATAGCCATTCCGGAGCAGCGCGCCCTCCCCGTTCCCGCCGGCCACCGCGAGCTCACCGTGAAGGTGGGCGGGCAGGAGGTGCCGCGCGAGCACCACCTGCTGGCGGCCTACGTCACCAAGGCAGTCAACCGGCTGGCCGCGGCGCGCCTGGTCTACATGGACGGCGCGGCCTCCGGCGGCGACTTCCCCCTCAGCAACGCGGACACCTTTCTCCCCGGCGCGGAGGTGGAGATCCTGGCGGGGGCGGGAAGCGAGCGGGCGACGCTCTTTACCGGGATCGTGGTGAAGCAGAGCCTCAAGGTGCGCGACCACACCGCGCCGCAGCTGGTCGTGGAGTGCCGCCACCGCGCCTTCCGGCTGACCGTGGGACGCAAGAATGCCTACTTCCTGGACCAGACGGACGGGGACATCATCTCCGCCCTGCTGGAGGGCGCCGGGGTGGGGGCGGAGGTGGAGGCGACCACGGTGCGGCACCGGGAGCAGGTGCAGTACGCCAGCACGGACTGGGACTTCCTCCTCACCCGCGCCCAAGCCAACGGGCGCCTGGTGCTGGCCCACGGCGAGGGGGTGGAGGTGAAGAAGCCCGCGCTGTCGGCGTCCGCCAAGGTGCAGCTCCTGTTCGGCGCCACCGTGCTGGAGATGGACGCGGAGATGGACGCGCGCGGGCAGTGGGCCGCGGTGAAGAGCAGCACCTGGGACCCCGCCGGGCAGAGCGTGGTGACCCGCGACGCGGCCGACCCCGGCTACGCGGGCCCCGGCAACGTGCCCAGCGGCGACCTGGCGGAGGTGGCGGCGCTCTCCCACCTCCCCCTCGCCCACCCCTCCATCCCGGACGACGAGGCGCAGGCGTGGGCGGACGCGGAGTGGCTGCGCTCGCGGATGAACAAGACCAGCGGCCGCATCAAGTGCGAGGGCCTGGGCACGGTGAGCCCCGGCGACGTGGTGGAGGTGGGCGGGGTGGGGCGGCGCTTCGGCGGCAGCGTGTTCGTGACGGGGGTGCGCGAGGAGTTCGACCTGGTGCAGGGGTGGAAGACGCACCTGCAGTGGGGCGGCACGGGCGAGTGGCTGGCGGACGATTCCAGGGTCTCCGCCCCCAGGGCCGCCGCGCTCCTCCCCGGCGTCAGCGGGCTGCAGATCGGCGTGGTGGTGAGCAACGAGGACCCGGCGGGCGAGCACCGCGTGCAGGTGCGCATGCCCATGGTGAGCGCGGACGCGGAGGGCACCTGGGCGCGCGTGGCCGCCCCCGACGCGGGCGACGGCCGCGGCTTCTTCTTCCGCCCGGAGGTGGGCGACGAGGTGGTGCTCGGCTTCCTGGCGGACGACCCGCGCCACGCCGTCGTGCTGGGGATGCTGCACAGCAGCGCCCGCCCCGCCCCCCTCACCGGCTCGGACGACAACCACGAAAAGGTGCTCACGAGCCGCTCGGGGATGAAGATCTACCTGAACGACGAGAACAAGGTCCTCCAGCTCGCCACTCCCGGCGGCAACACGGTGACGCTGAGCGAAGAGGACAGGGGGATCAAGCTGGAGGACCAGAACGGCAACCGCATCGAGATGACCCCGGACGGGATCGTGATCGAGAGCGCCAAGGCCCTGGAGCTCAAGGCGGGCACGGAGATGAAGGTGGAATCCGGCACCTCCCTCAGCGCAAAGGGGGGCACCGAGCTGAAGCTGGAGGGCAGCGCCAGCGCCGAGCTCTCCAGCAGCGCCACCACCAAGGTCAAGGGCACGCTGGTGCAGATCAACTGATACAGAGGGGCTCACACAGAGACACAGAGACACAGAGACACAGAGGAGGCACCGCCGGGGGATGCATCCCCCGGTTGGGAGGACGGGAAGCCCGCTGAAGCGGGCTCGGTAGCCGGACCCGTGCGAGCGCGCTTCAGCGTGCTTCCCGTAGTTCCAGCGGGGGGCTTCAGCCCCTCGCGGCGGCGGGCGCAGAACCGATCGTTCGACACAGAGGCACAGAGAAGCCGACCCGAGATGCCGGCAGCGGCCAGGATGGGCCACACGACGGCGCACGGGGGGCGGCGGCGGGCGCAGAACCGATCGTTCGTCACACAGGCACAGAGGAGCCGAGCCGAGATGCCAGCAGCGGCCAGGATGGGTGACACGACGACGCACGGGGGGACCATCGTGGGGCCCGGCGTGGCGACGGTGCTGATCGGCGGGAAGCCGGCGGCGGTGCTGGGGGACACGCACGTGTGCTCCCTGCCGCCCAACGGGCACCAGCCCACCGCCAGCCCGTTCCCCAGCGGCAGCGTGTCGGTGATGTTCGGCGGGCTGCCGGCGGTGCGGACCACCGACGCCTGCCTCTGCGGCGCGATGGCCGCCGTGGGCGAGCCCACCGTCATGATCGGGTGAGCATGGAACCAACCGACACGCCGCCGGGGCAGACCTCCTTCCTGGGGATGGGATGGAGCTTCCCCCCGGAGTTCGCGCCCAACCACCAGGGCGTGCTGATGGTGGCCGACGAGGACGACATCCGCTCCAGCCTGCTGGTGCTCTTCGGCACGGTGGCGGGGGAGCGCTTCCTGAGGCCGCGCTTCGGGCTGGACATGCACGAGCTGCTCTTCGAGCCCATGAGCACCACCACGAAGACGTACGTGGAGGACCGGGTGCGGACCAGCATCCTGGTGTACGAGCCGCGCATCAACCTGCTGGCGCTGCGGCTGGACACTTCGGCCCTGTACGAGGGGCGCGTGACGCTGGTGGTGGACTACGAGGTGCGCGCCACCAACTCGCGCTTCAACCTGGTCTACCCCTTCTACAACGGCGACAGCAACGAGGTGAGGGGCCCGTTCGGCAACATCTGAAAAGCGGCCTCACACAGGGGCACGGAAAAGAGTTTCCCCTTCCGGGACCAGACCCATTCGATGGCCCACGAAGACATCGTCCAGAACCTGATCTTCCAGCCCGGGCAGAGCCAGGGCGAGCGCATGCCTGCGGAGCTGGACGCGCGCCACGCCCGGGTGGACGAGCGCACGCCGGAAGACATGCTGGCGTCCGTGCGGGCCCTGGCCGCGGCCGTGAACTACTACGCCGGCAGCGACCCGCAGGAACCCATCGGCAACTGGACGCCCATGTTCCCGGACACGGGCGCGTCGCTGGCCGAGTTCCGGGCGCGCAGCGGCGGGCGCGTTCCGGCCCACCTGGCGCTCTACCTGGCCTTCCTGGAGCTGTACCAGGCCCCCCGCGAGATCGCCAACCGCATCACGGGGCGCCACATGGACTTCCACTACCGCGACGTGCTGCGGCTGCGGAAGAGGGGCTCCACCCCCGACCGGGCGCACGTGCTGCTGGAGCTGAAGAAGGGCGCGGCCCCCGTCGCCGTCACCGCCGCCGACCTGTTCACGGCCGGCAAGGGCGCGTCCGGCGCGGAGCGGATCTACGCTCCCGTGGCCGCTACCCCCGGCGCCGAGACCGTCGTCAACGCCGCCAGGGTGGAGTCGCTGCACTCCATCTACCTGGACCGGCGCGGCGCGGGCACCATCCGGTTCGCGCCCGTGGCCGATTCGTCCAACGGCGTGGGCGGAAAGCTGGGGCCGGACGAGCCCGGGTGGCGCGCCTTCGGCCATGGCGACCTGCCGGCGGCGGAGGTGGGGTTCGCGGTGGCGTCGCCCGTGCTGCGCATGAGGGAGGGCGAGCGGCGCGGGACCATCACCCTCACCCTGAGCGCGGACGTGGGGGCGCGGCTGGCCGCGGAGGCGCTCGCCGGCGCCTTCATCCTCTACGCCACGGGCGAGAAGGGGTGGGTCGAGCTGGAGGCCGCCACCGTCACCGCCGCTGCGGGCGACGAGCTGGTGTGCGCCTTCACCCTCCCCGCCGGTGCCCCCGCGCTGGTGGACCACTCGCCCGGGGTGCACGGCACGGCGTATCCCGCCGCCGCGCCCGTCGTCCAGGTGCTCCTGCGGCCCGGCGGCGCGGCGGGCTACCTGAGCTTCCAGGGGATCGCGGTGCGCAGCGCCCGCGTGGAGGTGGAGGTCACCGGCGTCACCTCGCTGGCGCTGGAGAGCGACCAGGGGGCGCTCAATCCCAGGAAGCCCTTCCAGCCCTTCGGGGCGCAGCCCACCACGGGGGCGCGCTTCATGGTGGGGTACCCGGAGGCGCTCGCCAAGCGGCTGACGCTGCTCACCCTTTCGCTCACCTGGAAGGACGCGCCCACCAGCTTCATGGCGCGCTACCTTCGCTACCGCCAGAACCCGCGCATCAAGAACTCCACCTTCAAGGCCACCGTCACCCTCCGCGACGGCGGGGGAACGGAGCTGGTGCAGGGCGCCGTGCCGCTCTTCCACGCGACGGACGCGACGGAGCCGCGGGTCCTGAGCTTCGCGCCGGGCGCGGCCGCGGGCAAGCGGCACGCGGGGTCGCGCATCCGCGGGCTGCGCGAGTCGGGGACGGCGTGGGGGGAGCGGCTGGCGAAGGAAAGCGGGCGGGCGAGCCCCGTGGCCGAGGCGGCGGCGCCCCCGCCCGTGCGCGAGGGGTTCGTCACCCTGGCGCTGGAGCACGGCTTCCTCCACGCCGAGTACCGCAGGATCTACACGCAGGCGGTGGTGGCCTTCGCAAAGGCGAAAGAGGGAGCGACGCTGAAGCTGCCGGCGGAGCCCTACACGCCCACCGTGCAGGACATCTCGCTGGGCTACCGCGCCACGTCCGGCACCGTCGCCGTCTCGCCGGGGACGCTGGACGACTTCGCCGACCCGGAGGTGCAGTTCTTCCACCGCGCGCCGTTCGGCCCCATCCGCGAGCACGCGTACCCGCGGGAGCAGCTGGGCTTCGTGGGGAGCGCCGACGTCCCCCTGCTCCCCTCCTTCCCCTACGACGGCGAGCTGCTGGTGGGGATCACGGGGATCGCGGCGGGCGACAGCGTGAGCCTGCTCTTCCAGGCCGCCCCCGCCAGCGCCGACCCCGACCTGCCGCGCCAGCCCGTGCACTGGTCGGTGCTCTGCGACAACTACTGGAAGACGCTGGAGGGCGGCGGCGTGGCCGGCGACACCACGGGCGGGCTCCTCGCCAGCGGCATCGTGCGCCTGCTGATCCCCGCCGAGGCCACCACCACCAGCACCGTGCTCCCCGCCGGGTGCGTGTGGATCCGCGCGGCGGTGGCGCGCGACGTGGCGGCCGTGAGCCGGCTGATCGCGGTGGCGCCCAACGCGGTGGAGGTGGAGTTCATCGACAACGGCGACCCCGCGCACCTGGCCTCCGCCCTCCCCCCCGGCAGCATCGCGCGGCTGCGGGCGGGGCTCGCCCCGGTGAAGGCGGTGACGCAGCCCTACGCGTCGTTCGGCGGGGCGCTGGCGGAGGGGGACGACGCCTTTTGCACGCGCGCGGCGGAGCGCCTCCGGCACCGCGGGCGCTGCGTGACGGCGTGGGACTACGAGCGCACGGTGCTGGAGGCCTTCCCCGGCGTGCACCGGGTGAAGTGCATCCCCCACGCGAGCGACCGGTCGTGGACGGCGCCCGGGCACGTGCTGCTGGTGGTGGTTCCCGACCTGCGCGGCCGCAACGACGACGACCCGCTGCGCCCGCGGGTGGACGCGGACACTCTCACCCGCATCGCCGCGCACGTGCAGGCGCGCACGGCGGGGCAGGTGCGGGTGCGCGTCCAGAACCCGCGCTTCCAAAAGGTGCGGCTCGACTTCAGGGTCCGCTTCCTCCCCGGCTGCGACTTCAACCACTGCCGCGAGAAGCTGCAGACGGAGCTGATCGAGGTGCTCTCGCCCTGGGCGTTCGATCCGGACCGCCCCGTGTCGTTCGGGGGCACGGTGTACCGCTCGGCGCTGCTGGACTTCGTGGAGGAGCGCCCGTACGTGGACTACGCCACCCACTTCCAGATGTACACCTTCGAGGGCGACACCCCCGCCGGCCCCGACGTGGGCGAGGCGCGGCCGGAAACGCCGGACACCCTGCTGGTGTCCGACCAGAGGCACCGAATCGAGCTGGCGCCATGACCATCGACACCCCCGCGCTCCCCGCGCCCGCCATCCTCCCCCGCCGCGCGCCGGGCTACCCGGCGCTGGACCACCGCGAGCTCTTCGACCGCGGCGTAAAGGAGCTGCGGCACACGGCGCACCGCACCTGGACCGACCACAACGTCCACGATCCGGGGATCACCATCCTGGAGCTGCTGGCGTACACCCTCACCGACCTGGCCTACCGCGCGGACTTTCCCGTGGAGGACCTGCTGGCCTCCCGCAGCCAGAACGCGGAGCGGATGGCGGAGCAGTTCCCCACCGCGCGCCGCCTGCTCACCACGCGCCCCTTCACCGTCCAGGACTACCGCAAGCTGGTGATCGACCGGGAGGGGGTGAAGAACGCGTGGGTGCTCCCCGCGCCGCTCACGTACTACGCGGACACCTTTCGCGGCGAGCTGCTGGCCGCGCCGCCCGCCAATCGGCTGGGGGTCGTGCCGGTGGAGGTGCGCGGGCTGTACCGCGTGCTGGTGGAGTTCATGGACGAGGTGAAGCAGGAGGCGAAGAAGATCGAGATCCTGGACGACGCCCGCCGCGTGCTGCACGCCAACCGCGGCCTGTGCGAAGACTTCGTGGACTTCCGCGGCGTGGAGACGCAGGACTTCCTTCTCTGCGGCGAGATCGAGCTGGAGCCGCGGGCGCCGCTGGAGGAGACGCACGCCGAGATCCTGTTCCGCGTGCAGGAGTACCTGTCGCCCCCCGTCGGCCAGTACTCGCTGGAGCAGATGCGCGCCCGCACGGGCCCCGGCGGCGACCCGTACACCACCGAGGAGATCTTCGACGGGCCCGCGCTGGAGCACGGCTTCATCGACGACGTGGAGCTGGAGGCGGCCGGGCTGCGCACCGAGCTGCGCCTGTCGGACGTGATGAGCGTGGTGATGGACGTGCGCGGCGTGCGCAACGTGCGCGACCTGGTGATCAACCCCGCGGCCGGCGCGGCCCCGGAGAGCAAGTGGGTGATCCCCGTGCAGCCCGGGCACAAGCCGGTGCTGAGGCGACCCCGGTCGCGCCTGGTCTTCTACAAGCGCGGCATGCCCTTCGTGGCCGACCCGGAGAGGGCGGAGGCGCGCTACCTGGAGCTCGCCGCCGACGCCGCCGGCCGGGTGCACGGCACGCCGGTGATGGACTACCCGGTCCCCCTGGGCCGCTTCCGCGAACCGGGCGCCTACCTCTCCTTCCAGAACCACTTTCCCGCCATCTACGGGCTGGGCGAGGAGGGGGTGGTGGGCGTGGCGCCGGACGAGCGGGCCCGGCGCGAGGTGCTGGCGCAGCAGCTCAAGGCGTACCTCCTCTTCTTCGACCAGTCCATGGCCGACGCCTTCGAGCAGCTCGGCAGGCTGGGCGAGCTCTTCTCCACCGATCCGGAGCTGCGTGCCACCTACTTCCACCCGCGAGTCGCGCTCCCAGGGCAGGCGCGGATCTACGGCCCCGGCGCCGACGCGGTGCTGGAGGGGGGGATGGACGCGCCCGGCGTGCACGTGGACCGGCGCAACCGCTTCCTGGACCACCTGATCGCGCGCTACGGCGAGCGCTTCCACGACTTCGCCGAGGTGATGCGGACGGAGTTCGAGGCCCCCGCCGCCGCCATGATCGCCCCCAAGTGCGCCTTCCTGCGCGACTATCCCGAGCTGGGCAGCGCCCGCCCCACCGCCTACGACTACACGCGCTCGGACGACGAGTCGCTCTGGAACACGAATAACGTGTCGGGCCTGGAGCGCCGGCTGGCCCACCTGCTGGGCATCCCGCGCAGCGACCGGCGCAACCTGAGCGACGTGGCGTTCGACATCTACGCCGAGCTAGACGCCACGCCGGGCGGCGAGTTCCGCTTCCGCGTGCGTCACGCCGTCACGGGCGAGATCCTGCTGAGCGGCACCACAAACTACGCGACGGAGGACGCCGCACGCGCGGAGATGCGCCGCGCCCTCCACTTCGCCACCACCCCGGGCGGCTTCCGGCGCGAGCAGGCGGTGGACGATCGCTGGTACTTCAACGTGGTGGACGACCAGGGGGAGATCATCGCCTGGCGAAACGGGTCGTTCGCGACGAAGGAGGAGATGGAGGAGGTGATCCAGGCGCTGATGGCGTACTTGCGCGGCCGCTACGGCGAGGAGGGGATGTACGTGGTCGAGCCCATCCTCCTGCGGCCGGGCAGGGAGGGCGACCCGTTCCTCCCCATCTGCCCCGATCCCAATTGCACGGACTGCGCGGACGAGGACCCGTACTCGTACCGCATCCACGTGATCCTGCCGGCCTACGCCGGGCGCTTCGCGGACATGGAGTTCCGCCGCTGGGCCGAGCGCGTGATCCGCGAGGAGACGCCGGCCCACATCCAGCCCCGCGTCTGCTGGATCGGCCGCGACGACATGGCCGCGTTCGAGACGCTCTACCGCGACTGGCTCTACCTGCGCGCCGGCCACGACTCCGCCCATCGCGCCGCCCGTCTGCAGGCCTTCATCGAGGCTCTTTTCCGTGTAAAGAACGTCTACCCGCCCGCGAGCCTGCACGGCTGCGGCGCCCCCGAGGGCGTGGACAAGTTCATCGTCGGCCGCACGGCGATCTGAGAATGCGGGCGGCCCGTTGCGGGCGACTGAAGTCGCTGCAACAACAGCACGAAGTCCCCCTGCGGGGACTATGCGGTTTCATCGAACGCTGAAGGATCAGTCCGCGCAGCGGACTTCGCGTGGGTCCAGCGGCGAATTCATTCGCTCCTGGACGCGGCGGCGGGGCCGGCGGGGACGGGGAAATCGCTCGTATTCCGCCGCACGGGTGTCGCGCCGCACCCATCCTTCCCCAGGGGCAGATCCGCGTGGCTGCCCGCGCCCTCGGACGGTGAAGACGCCTCTTCAGAGAACGGGATTGCGGATGATTGGGGCCAGGGGGCCGGATGCACCCGCGCACGAAAACAGGATGGGACGGGGGCAGGGCACGGGTCGCCGCATGGCGCTGTCCCCACGAAGGATCGGGGCGACGAGCGGCGGTCGAGCGGCCGGAGAGGGTGGGCGCGATGAATCGCGCCCCCGCGAAACCGGGCGTGCCGGATAACGCACACACGCACTTTCTCACGGAGCGGTTATGGCCCTGACACCGGTACGCCGCAGCCTGCAGGAGATCGCGGACGGGTACAGCGTCTTCGAGCAGGACCAGGTACTGACGGCGCGGCAGCTCAACTCGCTGGCGGAGTACGCGGACGACCAGACGCGGCTGACGCGCGTGCGCCTCCTGGGGATCGGGGTGGTGTGCGGGCTGCGCGTGTCGCTGGCCGGCGGGCAGGTGCGCGTATCGCGCGGAGTGGGGGTGACCAGCGACGGCGACATCCTCTCGCTGGACGCAGACACCACCTTCGACCGCTGGCGCCCCTACGACGACGCGCGCCCCGCGTACCCGCCGCTCTACCCCAACGGCGACTTCAAGCAGCCCATGATCCCCGCCTTCGAGCTGATCCCGGCGGGGCCGCAGGTGCCCGGGGCGCAGGGGCTGGGCACGCTTCCCTCCGCGCCCGGCGGACGCCCGCTGGACGCCATGAGCGCCGTCTTCCTCATGGAGAGCTACGTCCGCGACGAGGACCTCTGCTCGGGGACGGACTGCGACAACCTGGGGTGCGACGCCCTCCACACCCCGCGGTTGCTGCTGGTGGCCTCCGACCAGGCGGCGCCGTTCTGGAACGCGGTCGCCACGCCGGCGGGCGCCTTCTCACGGCTCCCCGTGGTGGTGGCGGAGCGGCCGGTGGTGCCGGCGGGGCTCACCTCCACGTCCGCGCTGGCCAACCTGTACCGCGCCGCCTGCGGCACCACCCACAACCGCCTGGTGGGCGCGCTGGGGGAGATCTACCCGGCGGCCGGCCCCTTCCTGCGCGACCACTTCGCGGCCGACCCGGCGCCGGGGTGGGTGGCGCGCCTCGTCGCCCTGCAGACGCAGTTCGCCGGGACCTCCGCGGGGATCCAGTACTACTACGACTTCCTGCGCGACGTGGCGGACACGTACAACGAGTTCCGCGACCACCTGTTCGGCGACGAGACGCTGTGCGCCCCGGACGTGGCCAGCTTCCCCAAGCACCTGCTGCTGGGGCCGCTGGTGCCGGGCGCCGCCGCCACGGACCGCCGCACCGGCTTCTACCCGTCGCCCCTCACCGGGAAGTCGGCGGGGGAGATGGCCCACGCGGGGTTCCTGCTGCGCAAGCTGGACGCGCTCCTGGCCCGCTTCCAGCTCCCCAGCGGCACCGCCATCGTCACCCGCGTCACCCCCAGCATGGGCGAAGACCGGCCGCTGGAAGAGCGCGCCATCCCCTTCTACTACCAGGCGGGGGGCAACGACCCCATCCACCGCCGCTGGAGCTACGCGCTGACGCGGCGCGGGATGGACACGTACAACTACGGCTTCCACGCCGCCTCGTACGGGGCGCAGGGCGGGGCCGCCAACCCGCTACGCTCGCAGATGGGCCGCTTCCCCGTGTTCCGCGTGGAGGGGCACGTGGGGCGGCCGCTCTCCGTGGTCCAGGGGGAGATCGAGACCCTGATCCGCCAGAACAACCTCCCCTTCGCCCTGCGCGCGGTGCTGCTGGGGGCGGATCGCGGCAAGATCACCTACCGGCCGCCGCGCCGCTTCACGGATCTTCACCACGTGCACGGGCTGGTGCGCAAGGACCTGGCGCTGCGGCTGGAGGAGGTGGAGCGCTTCAGCGGCAACCTCAGCAAGCTCACCCGCACCGGGGTGACGGCCGGCCTCGCCGGCGCCGAAGACCCGGACCGGATGAGCGTCGCCACCGGGACCAGCACCTTTGGCGGATCGGTAAAGGACAGCGCCGGGAGCGCGCGGCAGTCGCTGGAGGTGAAGTACGACGAGTACATGCAGGACCCCGTGAGCTGGCAAAAGGACATGCAGTCCACGCTGGAGGGGGCGGCGGTGATGAGGAGCCAGATCGGCCACCTGGCGCGCACGGAGTTCGTGAGCCCCTACGACACGCTGATCGGCGGCACCACCGCGTACTGGCTGCCCTGGCTGGACTGGACGCTGAGGAACCGCGAGGAAGAAGCCGACAACCGCCTCCTCTTCCGCAGCTTCGCGGACGAGCACCCGCAGCTCGAGCACACGGGCACGGTGCCGCGCGGGGGCACGCTGGTGCTTGCCTACAACCAGGACAACGTGGTGGTGGCGGATTTCGCCCTGCCGTACTACGTCCACGAGGCGCCCGAGGAGGAGGAGCCGGAGCCGCCGGCCCCCCGGAAGCCTGGCTTCCGGCCGGAGGTGCTCATCGACCTCCCCGTCTCCATCATCCCGTCGCGCCCCGTGATCTTCGAAGAGGAGTGGAAGAAACGCGAGCCCGACCTGCGGGTGGTCGACGAGTTCATCCTCACCCAGCAGGCGCGCCTGGACGACTTCATCAAGAACGGACAGGTGCTGATCGACAAGGAGATCGCCTCCATCGGCGACCTGGTCAACGAGAGGGTGGGAGGCGAGCTGGCAGTCATCAACGAGAAGGTGGACGGGCAGTTGGCGATCGTCGACGAGAAGCTGGCCGGGCAGGCCAAGCTGATCGACACCGTGGGCACCACGCAGCTCGGGGTGCTGCGCGACTCGGTGAGCATCGCCAACGCGATCACCATGCCCGCTGCGCAGTTCAGCGACGCCACGCTGGGGGTGATGGCGGCGGAGGCCGATGCGCTGGAGGCCAAGCTGCTCGGCCTGCAGGCGGCGGTGAACGACCCGGAGGCCAGCGCCGACGTGAAGGGCTTCCTGCAGGAGCAGATCGGGCGGACGCAGGAGGCGATCTCCGCCTCCGCCGTGCAGATGGCCAACTACCTCAACATGACGGAAGCACCCGTGGGGCCGGGCACCGAGGGCGGCCGGGTGGTGTCCAAGGTGGGAAGCGCGGTGGGCCGGCTGGCCGGGACCGCCGCGGGCGGCAGGCTGGCGGCCGGGCTGGGAGCCGTGGCCGGGAACGCCAGGACGCCCGAGATCAAGATCGCGATCGGCGGCTTCGGCCCGTGATGCGAGCCTTCGAACGCCCGCACGTCCTGGACGAGCCGCCGCTCCATGCCGTACTCGTGGCGTGGCGGCGACTGGAGGATCTGCTGTCGGCCGGCAAGGGTCCGGGGCACGAGCGCGCCGGGAGTAGACCGGCTCCGCGCCGGCGTCCGCGACGGGGGGCAGGGTGCGTCCGGCGCTTTGCCCAGGAGGACAGGTGGGGGCTCACGGTATGACGTCACCGCACCGCATCCGGCGGCAGCGCTGGGAGCTGCGCACGGCGAGCGCCGACGACGCGTTCGCGGTGCGCCGGCAGCTTCGCGACGCGTGGGAGCCCGAGCTGCTCCCCGTCTTCGAGCGCGCCTTCGACGCGGCGGCGGGCGGCGCGACCCTGCGCATCCCCCGCATCGAGCTGCGCCTCGCCGTGGCGTCGCGCGCGGAGCTGGAGGAGCTGCTTCCGGGACTGATCGAGGCCGCCCTCGCGGAGCAGCTTCGCGACGCCATGCTGCCGGGGCTGGCCGCCGCTCGCGAGGCTGCTTCCTCCGCCGACCCGTTCTCGACGCTCGTCCACTACCTGCGCACGGGCACGCTGCCCTGGTGGGGCGCGGGAGGCTCGCTGGCCGAGGCGCCCGCGGTCCTGCGCCGCTGGTGCCACGAAGAGCGCGGCCGTGTAGCGGCGATGGCCGGGGCGGAGGGCGAGACCTTCTGCTTCCGCCTCCTGCAGTTGCTGGATGATCCCCTGGATCTGCTCCCCTCCGCCGTCCCGTCCGCGTGGCGCGAGGCGGTGGCTCGGTTGATGGCGCCCGCCGGGACGCTGGCACCGAGCCGCTACACGCGGCTGCGCGTGGCCGCCGCGCTCGTGGCCCGCGCGTTCTCCGCGTCCCCCGCCAAGCTGCCCGATCCCGCGCTCCTCGCC
>CADCTW010000091.1 GCA_902805735.1 uncultured Gemmatimonadota bacterium
GCCGGCCGCCGCGGAGCCGCAGCCCCAGGCGCCGCCGCCCGCCGCCCCGCAGCCCGAAGCCGCGGCGAGCGACGACGACGAGGATCTGGAGAGCTTCCAGGCGTGGCTGCAGAGCCTCAAGCGTTGAGGATCGGGGTCGTCCACGGCCCCAACCTCAACCTCCTGGGCACGCGCGAGCCGGAGGTGTACGGCCGCGCCACGGTGGACGACGTGAACGCCGCCGTGGGGGCGCTGGCGGCGGAGCTGGGCGTGGAAGTGGAGTTTTTCCAGAGCAACCACGAGGGCGCGCTGGTGGACCACGTGCAGGAGGCGGCGGGGCGGGTGCGGGGGTTCGTGGTGAACGCGGGCGCCTACACGCACACCAGCATCGCGCTGCGCGACGCGCTGGCGGGAGTGGCGCGTCCGTACGTGGAGGTGCATCTTAGCAACGTCTTCGCCCGCGAGCGCTTCCGCCACCGCTCCTACCTCGCCCCCGGCGCGGTGGGAGTCGTCTCGGGATTCGGGGCGGAAAGCTACCGGCTGGGCCTACGGGGGCTGGTGGAGTATTTGAACGGCAGTGCCTAGTGCCCAGTGCCGAGTGCCTAGTAACAGAAGTGCATGGTACTGAACTGCAGTTACTGGGCACTAGGCACCAGGCACTGGGCACTTCAGACCGAAAGCAAGCAGCACCGCACGCAACTTCAGGAGACATTCGTGGCAACGACGGCCGACTTCCGCAACGGGATGACCATCAGCATGGATGGCGTCCTGTGGAGCATCATGTGGTTCCAGCACCACAAGCCCGGCAAGGGGAACACCGTGGTGCGCAGCAAGCTGAGGAACGTCCTCACCGGCGCCGTGCTGGAGAAGACCTTCCGCGCCGGCGACCGCATCGAAGAGGTGCGGCTGGAGCACCGGCCGATCCAGTACTCGTACAACGACGGCGAGTTCTACTACTTCATGGACCAGCAGACCTTCGACCAGATCCCGCTGGCGGCGGCGGTGATCGGTGAAGACCAGCTCAAGTACCTCAAGGAAGGGATGGAGTGCGACGGGCTGGTGCACGGCGAGCGGGTGATCGCCGTGGAGCTGCCCTTCTTCGTCACCCTGCAGGTCACGCAGACGGACCCCGGCGTGCGCGGCGACACCGCCACCGGCGGCACCAAGCCCGCCACCCTGGAAACCGGCGCCGTGGTGCAGGTTCCGCTCTTCCTCAACGAGGGCGAGATGATCCGCGTCGACCGGCGCGAAGACAAGTACATCGAGCGAGCGAAATGATCGACCTCGACTTCCTGCGCGGCCTGATCAGCGCGGTGGACGACAGCGGGATCGACTCGCTGGAGATCGCCCGCGGCGGCACCCGCATCCGCATCCACAAGACCCCGCCGCCGGCCCCCATGAGCGCCGCGGCAGCCCCGGCGCAGGTGGTGCACGCCGC
>CADCTW010000092.1 GCA_902805735.1 uncultured Gemmatimonadota bacterium
CGCGGGGCGGCCGGCGCCGCGGCCTCGGGCGCGGGCTGCACCGGCGGCTTGCGGCGGAGGAGCGCGGCCACGGCCGCGGCCACCTCGGCCGGGGTGAAGTCCTCGAACAGCGGCTCCAGCACCAGCATCTGCGCGGACAGGTCCTCTTCGCGCACGGCGCGGCGGATGGTGTTGCGGAAGGCCGTCACCTCGTCGCGGCCGGCGGGCTCCTCGCCCGTGATGCCGGCGGGGCGGGGGTCCAGCAGCGCGAGCCGGGCGATCTGCCGCAGGTGCGCCAGCTCGCGCGGGAGGAGGAGTACGAAGCCCGTCATCTCCCCCCCGTGCAGCGCCCGCAGCGTCGCCTCGTCGGGCGGCACGTCGAAGGAGATCACCGTGGCCGGGTTGCCGCCGAGCTGGGCCCCCAGCTCCTCCGGCCCCGCGCCGGACGAGATCACCGCCACGTCCACCTCCTCGTCGTCCGCGTCGCCGGCCATGAAGCCGCGCAGCGCCAGCGCTTCGGCCACCTGCGCCGCCCGCTCCTCGCTGCGGCACACGAGCACCGGGGGCGCGTCGCCGTCACGCTCGCCCCCCAGCAGGCGCGCCACCGTCTCCAGCTTCTCGCGCTCGGAGACGATCACATACCCGAACACGCCCGTGGCCGCCGCCGGCTCCGCGTCGGGAACGGCGGGGGAGGGCGGGTAGCGGAGGGCGCGCTTGATGCGCCGGTCCACCATGTCTTCCACGCCCGGCGTCATGTCCGCGCTGAACAGGACGCGCTGGGCGCCGCGCGGTGCGTGGTCGAAGAGCGTTTCCGCCGCGTCCCACCCGCCCATCGCCTCGATCTCCGAGGCCCCGTCCACCACGATGGCTTCGAGCGTCTCCAGCTTGACGCCGGAGGTGCGCACCGCCTCCAGCACCTCCGCCGGGGTGGCGACCAGGATGTCGGCCTCGCCCGCGGAGGTCCCCCAGCCGCGGCCCGACGCGGTGACGGTGAGCCCCACCGCCTGCGCCAGCGGCACCAGCTCCAGCGTGGCGCGGAGGGCGTGCTCCGGCGTGGCGGCCAGCACCAGCACGCGCGTGCCGGCTTCGCTCCCTTCCTCGGCCTCGTCGCCCGCCTCCGCGCGCGCCTCCACGCGGTCCAGCACGCCCAGCCCGTAGGCCAGCGTCTTGCCGGCGCCGCTCGCCGCGCGGGCCACCAGGTTCCCCTCGCGCCGCAGGATGGGGATGGCGGCCTGCTGGAGGGCGGTGGGGCGCTCGAAGCCCGCTTCCTCCAGGGCGGCAAGGAGAGGCTCGCGGAGCCCGAGGTCGTTGAACGAAGCCATATCTGTCTGTCCGGTGAATGTCGCCTGGGTCGAAAAAGCCGGGAAAGATAGCCCCCCGCAAAGACTTTGCCCAGCGCGGCGGTTGACGCGTCACGGCCGGGCCGGTATCCTGCGCCGCCCGTACAGCGGGCCTCGCACAGAGACACGGAGAGACTTGATGCCGCAAGACGACCCGCCGCTCCACGGGGTGCGCGTGCTGGACCTCAGCCGCGTGCTGGCCGGGCCGCTGTGCACCATGGTGCTGGGCGACCTGGGGGCCGACGTGGTCAAGGTGGAGCGCCCCGGCACGGGCGACGACACGCGCCAGTGGGGCCCGCCCTGGGCCGAGGGCGAGACGGGGCAAGAGGCGGCCTACTTCCTCTGCGTCAACCGCAACAAGCGCTCGGTGGCGGCGGATCTCAAGAGCGCCGAGGGGCAGGCGCTCGTCCGCCGCCTGGCGCGCGACGCGGACGTGGTGGTGGAGAACTTCGCGCCGGGGATGCTGGAGGGGTGGGGGCTGGGGTACGGCGAGCTGTCGCGCGGCAACCCGGGGCTCGTCTTCTGCTCCATCACCGGCTACGGCAGCGATGGGCCGGAGGCGGCGCGGCCCGGGTACGACTTCGCCCTGCAGGCGCGCGCCGGGTGGATGGCCATCACGGGCGAGCCGGAGGGCGCGCCGTCCAAGGTGGGTGTGGCGGTGGTGGACGTGCTCACGGGCCAGAACGCCGCCATCGCCGTGCTGGCCGCGCTGCGCGAGCGGGAGCGCAGCGGGCTGGGGCAGCGGGTGGAGGTGTCGCTCTGGGACTCCGCGCTGGCCGGTCTGGCGAACGTCACGCAGGCCGCGCTGGTCACCGGCCGCGAGCCGCGCCGCTGGGGGAACGCGCACGCCACCATCGTCCCATACCAGGCGTTCGACGCGGCCGACCGTCTGTTCGTGGTGGCCGTGGGCAACGACGCGCAGTGGCGCCGCCTGTGCAGTGCCATCGGCGCGCCCGGGCTGGGCGCCGACGTGCGCTTCGCCACCAACCCCGGCCGCGTGGAGCACCGGGAGGCCGTGGTGGGCGCGCTTGCCGCCCTGTTCCGCACGGCGCCGGCGGAGCACTGGCTGGCGCGGATGGAGGGGGTGGGCGTCCCCTGCGCGCCCGTGCAGAGCGTGGGCGAAGCGCTGCGCGACCCGGCCCTCACCGCCGACGGCGTCTGGTGGATGGAGAGCGGATCGTTCGGGAGCGTGGGGAGCATCGCGTCGCCGCTGCGCCTGCGCCGCACGCCGGCCACGCTGCGCCGCCCGCCCCCGGCCCTGGGCGAGCACTCGGACGAGGTGCGGGAGGAAGGCTGGTGACCGGGCGGCGCCCCGTGCGTCCCCTGATGGAACACTTCAACCGAAGGCGTACATTGCACTTGCAACGGATTCTGGTACTCGCGGCCCTGCTCGCCGCCCTTCCGCGCGGCGCCCACTCGCAGGAGCGGGCGGTCTCGCTGAGCGTCGGGGCACGCGGATACGAGGGCGGGGCCGGTACGGCGCTGGTCACCTCCATCCGCGTCGAGTCCCCCCTTTCGCGCATCTTCCTCATCGAAGCCGGCAGCTCCGTCGCCGATCCGGTGGAGGGGGTGCTGCGCTCCGCCACCACCGTGTTCGAGGCCCAGGCGCAGGCACGTGTTCCGGGCGCGCGCGTGGCGCCGTACGTGGGGATCGGCGCGGGCTACGCGCGCATCCGCAGCCCCACGCAGCCCGCGCAGGGCAAGGCGGTGCTCTCGGCCGGCGGCGGACTGCGCATCGCCATCCGCCGCCAGATCGGGCTCGTCGCCGACGCCCGCTTCCGCGTCCCCGAGCCCCATTTCGACGTCACGCTGGGGCTCCGCTACCGCTTCGACTAACAGGGCTCGAACGGGGGGCACGGAGGCGACCTCGCCCCCGTGCCTCCGTGCTCGTCACCATTGACAGAATGTTATCCGCCTAATTGTATTGTATTGCGGGCCTGTCCCCCGGGCCCGCGAACCGCGCGACCTCCCTGCCCCCGCCGTTCTCCGTCCCCCCATCGGAGCACCTCACCATGCGCCACCCCTTCCGCGCGCCCCCCGCGCGAACCCCCCGCGTCTTCCTCTTCTGCACTGCCCTGCTGCTGCTGCTGGGGATCGGCACCGGCGCGGTCGCGTGGAGAGCGCCGTCGGCGACGGTCGCCCTCTCCTCCGCGGCGGACACCACGGTCATCTTCGGGCCCAAACGGCTCGACGCGGCCCCGGGAACGGCCAACTACGTGGAGCAGTTCACGGAGACCCACGACGCGTCCGCACGCTACGTCCTGGAGGTCACCAACGGAGCTTCCGATGGGGGCAGCCGCGTGAGCGAGGCCACCGTGAAGGTGAACGGGATCGTGGTGCTGACGCCCACGGACTTCCAATCGACGGAGACGGTGCTGAAATCCGAGGTCTGGATCGCGGACGGCACCAACACGATCCAGGCCGAGGTGAGCGGGACGGCGACGCGATTCCTGACTCTCCGCGTCCTGCGCATCCGCACCGCGGGCGCGCCGCTGTACCGGCGCTATTTCCAGAAGGGCACGGAGCAGACGGTCACCATCGTCGACACCTTCTCCACCGGTTCAAGTCGGGACAAGCCGGGGCGAATGGAAATCGAAAGCGGCGCCGAAGACGACCACGTGTACCTGAACGGAGTGCGGATCTTCCCCAGCTGCATCCCGGACACGCTCAACGAGTGCGTCGCCGAGTACGTCCGCCACTTCGACGTCACACTGCAGCCGGTGAACGAGCTGCGCGTGGTGCTCAGCGGCCCCGCGCCGTCCACGCTCGCGCTGAGCGTCGTGGCGATCGACACCGCGGCCCCGGCGCTCCAGATCGCCGGGCCGGCGGAGGGCCTGGTCACCAACGACCTCTCGGTGGAAGTGGCCGGCACGGTGCTCGACGAAACCCCTCCGGTGACGCTGGTCATCGGTGGAGACACGGTCCCCGTGGGAAGCGGGGGGGCATTCGCGAAGACCGTGCAGCTCGCTAGCGAGGGAGAGAACCTCATCCACATCGTGGCGGAGGATGCCGCCGTCAGCACCAATCCCTTCGAGGTGCTCGATCCCGAGGCCCCGAGCCACAACCGGGTGGAGGTGGTGCGCAGGGTGATCCGTGACACCCGGGCGCCCGTGCTCGCACTGAGCGCCCCCGCGGGAGAGGGGGTGGTGCGGGAGGCCACCGTGGCCGTGCAGGGAAGCGTGACGGACGCGATGGCGGTGACGGTCAACGTCAACGGCGTACCCTTCAGCGTGGACGCGTCCGGCTCGTTCAGCGGGGCGGTGACGCTGGCGGAGGGGGTGAACTTCGTCACCGCCACCGCCACCGACCTGGCGGGCAACAGCGCGAGCGTGACCCGGCAGGTCACGGTGGACACGCAGGGCCCGGCCATCACCCTCACGTCGCCCGCGGAGGGGCTGGCGACCTCCCTGGAGACGGTGGAGGTGCAGGGGAGCGTGTCGGACCGCACCCTGCCGTCCGTGCGGGTCAACGGGGTGGAGGTGCCGGTTTCTCCCACCGGGACCTTCGGGTATGCCGTCGCGCTGCAGGTGGGGGACAACACCATCCTGGTGACCGCCGCCGACGCCCTGGGGAACACATCCACGCTCTCCCGGACGGTCAGGCGGCGCGGAGCCGACGTGGACCTTCCGCCGGACCCGGTGGACGTCGCACCGGCCATCGACCCGAACGGGCCGGCGACGGTGGGCGCCTCCACCGCGTTCCTGTACGAGGGAGCGAACCCCATCCAGACCGGAGTGCAACCGGGGACCATCCACGCGGAGCGCGCCGCGGTGGTGCGAGGCAGGGTGCTGACGCGCCAGGGACAACCGCTCGCCGGGGCGCGCGTGGAAGTGCAGGACCATCCGGAGCTGGGCCAGACGCTTTCCCGGGAGGACGGCGCGTACGACCTGGCCGTGAACGGGGGCGGCACCCTGGTGCTGCTGATCGAGAAGGAAGGCTACCTGCCGGCGCTGCGGCGGGTGGAGCCGGCATGGCAGCAGTTCACGCAGGCGGCTGAAGCGGTGCTCGTGGCCGTGGACCCCCGCGTCACTCTGGTGGAGCTCACCGCTTCCACCCCGGAGGCGCAGGTGGCGCGCGGGAGCGTGGTAACCGACGCATCGGGAGCACGCCAGACGACGATCATCTTCGACCCGGGCACGGCGGCCGTGCTGGAGATGCCGGACGGGAGCACCCGCCCGGTGGCGAGCCTCAACGTGCGCGCCACCGAGTACACGGTGGGCGCCGCCGGCCCGGCCGCCATGCCCGGGCCGCTCCCGCCCACCTCCGCCTACACCTACGCGGTGGAGCTTTCCGCGGACGAGGCCATGGCCGCCGGAGCGGAGCACGTCCGCTTCACGAAGCCGGTCGCGGTGTACGTGGAAAACTTCCTCGGCTTCCCGGTGGGCACGCCGGTGCCGGTGGGTTACCTGGAGTGCCGCCGCTGCGGCGCCTGGGTGCCCGAGCCGAACGGACGCGTGATCCGCATCGTCTCGGTGGCGGACGAAGTGGCGCAGGTGGACACCGACGGCGACGGCCTCGCGGACGGGGACGCGGTGCTGGCGGGGTACGGGATCGACCTCGGCGAGCGCCGGCGGCTGGCGGGCCTCTACACCCCGGGCCAGACGCTGTGGCGGATGCAGGTGAGCCACTTCTCCGCGATCGACGGCAACTTCCCGTCCGGCCCCGACGAGAAGGATCCCAAGAACAAGGCGGACAAGAACAAGGACCGGGACAAGGACTGCGAGCGGAGCGGCTCCATCATCGAGTGCCGCAACCAGGTGCTCGGCGAGCGGGTGCCCGTCTCGGGCACCGGGCTCACGCTGAACTACCGAAGCAGACAGCCCGGCCGCCTCGTGGACCAGGTGGTCGACATCTCCCTTTCCGGCGACACCATCCCCGAGACGCTGCTCCGCATCGAGTTGGAGGTGCAGGTGGCCGGCTCGCGCTACGTGCGAACCTTTCAGCCCGCGCCCAACCTGCGGCACCGCTTCACCTGGGACGGCAGGGACGGCTACGGCCGGCCGGTGGGCGGGAACCACGCGGCGGTGGTGGCGGTGGGCTACGTGTACCGCCAGTACTACCTGGTGCCCGCGGACGAGGCCCGCAGCTTTGGACTCTCGTGCACCGGACCCGCGGCCGGCGACCGGTGGACCCGCGAGCGGTGCATCCTCCCGTCGACACTCGGCACCCGTGGAGCGGCCACGCGCCAGGAAGAGACGAGCTGGCACCGCTACGGCGTGACGATGGGGAACTGGGACCCCCGCGTGCAGGGCCTCGGCGGCTGGACGCTGAGCGTTCACCACGCCTACGATCGCGCGTCGCGCACGCTGATGCTGGGGAACGGGGAGCGGAAATCGGCCGACCCGCTGTCGCAGGGTGGCGCGCGCACCCTGGTGGGGACGGGGATCGCCGGGTACAACGGCGACAACATCCCGGCCACCCGCGCGCAGATCCGCTACGTGGCGTCCATGGCCTACGGCCCGGACGGCAGCCTGTACCTCGCGGACTCCAACGACCGCATCCGCAAGGTGGACCCCAAGGGGATCATCACCACCGTGGCGGGGAGCGGCATCCGCGGCTGGGCGGGGGATGGCGGGCCCGCGACCGCGGCGCAGTTGAACGTGCCCACCGACGTGGCGGTGAGCCCGGACGGCAGCCTGGTGATCGCCGACTGGAAGAACAACCGCATCCGCAAGGTGACGCCCGACGGCGTCATGCACACGGTTGCGGGCACCGGCGCGGCGTGCCCGGTGTCCACCGACCCCTGCGGCGACGGCGGCCCCGCCACGGAGGCCATGTTCGACGAGCCGAGCCGCGTGGCCGTGGGCGCGGACTGCAGCATCTACGTGGCCGACCGCTACAACCACCGCGTGCGCAAGATCAGCCCAGACGGCACCATCACCACCGTGGCGGGCACGGGGGCCGCCGGGTTCGCGGGCGACGGCGGACCCGCGAAGCAGGCGGTGCTGAACGTTCCCAACGACGTGGAGATCCACCCGGACGGAAGCCTGCTGATCATGGACGTGTACAACAACCGCATCCGCAAGGTCACCCCGGACGGGATCATCACCACCATCGCGGGGGTCGGGTACTGCCGCTACGACCAGGTGCGGTGTGGTGACGGCGGCCCGGCGACGAGCGCCACCTTCAGGTACCCGAACGCCATCGAGGTCGCTCCGGACGGCACCATCTACGTCGCTGAAACCGGCGACGAGTACGTGCGGAAGATCTCGCCGGAGGGGATCATCAGCACGGTGGCGGGGCGGGGCACCTACGGCGACGAGGGCCCGGACGGCTCCCCGGCGACCGCCGTCGAGTTCCGCGACCCCATCGACCTGGTGGTCGCGCCGGACGGGGGGCTGGCCGTGGCGGACTACGGCAACTTCCGCATCCGCCGTTTCGTCCCCGCGCTCCCCGCCGGGGCCGCGGGCGACATCTCGGTGGCGTCGGACGACGGAAGCGAGCTGTACCGCTTCGACGCGGCCGGGCGGCACAGGAGCACGGTGGACGCGCTCACCGGCGCGGTGCGGTTCACCTTCGCGTACGACGCGGAGGCGAGGCTCGCCACCGTGACCGACGGCGACGGGCGCGTGACGCGGGTGGAGCGGTCGGCCTCGGGCGCTCCCGCGGCCGTGGTCTCGCCGCGCGGTGAGCGCACGACGCTTTCGGTGGACGGGAACGGCTACCTGGCGTCGGTGGCGGATGCCGCGGGCGAGGTGCGGATGGAGTACGCGCCCGGGGGGATGCTGGCCGCGTTCGGTGCCCCCGGCCGCCTGGCCCGCTTCGCCTACGACGCCGAGGGGCGGCTGACGGGCGACGCCAGCGCCGACGGCCGCTCGCAGACGCTCACCCGGCAGGCCCTTCCCAACGGGTACCAGGTGAGCGTGGCCACCGCCATGGGGCGCACCAGCGTGTACCGGGTGGAGAGCCTCCCGTCCGGCGGGGAGCGGGAGACGAACACGGACCCGGCGGGGATCGCCTCCGTCTTCGAGTCGCTTCCGGACGGGTCGTCCACGCTGCGCAGGCCGGACGGGTCCATCCTCTACACCACCGCCATGGCCGACCCGCGCTTCGGGATGCAGGCGCCGCGCGTCCAGCGGCGGTACCTCCGCACTCCGGCCGGGCTCGGCACCACCGTCACCACCCGGCGCAGCGTGGAGCTCGCCGATCCGTCCAACCCCACGAGCGTGGCGCGGTGGACGGATACGGTGGAGGTGAACGGCCGGATGGCGGTACGGTCGTACGATGCGCAGGCGCGGCGGTACCTGACGGTCACGCCCACCGGGCGGAGGATGACGACGCGGGTGGACGAACGGGGCCGCGTGGTGGAAGAGGTGCGGCCCGGCACGCTGCCGCTCGCCTACGCCTACGACTCCGCGGGGAACCTGGCCTCCGTGGTGCAGGGGCAGCGGAGCTGGAGCTACACGTATGACGGCCAGCGGCTCGCCACCTCCAGGGACCCGCTGGGGCGCGTCACCCGGTACACGTACGACGCCGCCGGGCTGCCTGCTTCCCGGCTCCTTCCGGGCGGCCGCACCGTGGGATACGGCTGGGCGCCCGGCGGCATCGCCTCGCTCACCCCGCCGGGACGTCTCGCGCACGTGTGGGAGCGTGGCGCGTCGGGCAAGGTGACGGCGTACACCGCTCCGCAGGTGGGCGCGGCGCCGTCCACCACCCGCTTCCACTACGACCTGGACCAGTACCTCACCCGGGTGGAGCGCGCGGACGGCCGCGCGGTGCAATTCGCCTACGACGCGGGCGGGCGAAGCTCCACCATGACGCTGGACGGCCAGCAGGTGCAGTACGCCTACGACCCGCGGAGCGGGGCCCTGGCGTCGGTGACGGCGCCCGGATCGATCCTCCGCTTCACCTACGACGGGTTTCTGCCGCTGACCTCCGCCTGGTCCGGCGAGGTGGCGGGTACCGTGACCCTGGGGTACAACACGGACTTCCGCGTGGCGACGGAGTCCGTGAACGGCGCGGGGTACGCCAGCTTCACGTACGATCCGGACGGCCTCGTCACGCAGGCGGGGGACCTGCGGGTGGACCGCGCGGCGGAGAGCGGCCGCATCACCGGAACGCAGATCGGCACGGTGTCCACGGCGTACGCGTACAACGGGTACGGCGAGCCCGCCGAGCTCCGGGCCGCTTCGGGATCGGCCTCCCTGTTTTCCGCCGCGTACCAGCGCGACACGCTGGGGCGGATCACCGAGCTCTCCGAGACGGCCGGCGGCAGGAGCACCGGGTGGAGCTACGCGTACGACGCGGCCGGCCGCCTCGCCACGGTGCTGCGTGGCGGGGCTCCCTTCGCCGCGTACGAGTACGACGCCAACGGGAACCGCGTCCGCGAGGCCGGGCCGGCCGGGGTACTCACCGGGACGTACGATGCGCAGGACCGGCTGGTGAGCTATGGCGATGAGACGTTCCAGTACGCGCCCGAGGGCGAGCTCGTGGCGCGGATCTCCGGCGGCGACACCACCCGCTTCGCGTACGATGCCGCGGGGCGCCTGACCTCGGCCACGCTTCCCGGCGGCCGGCGCGTGGACTACCTGCTCGACGGCGGCGGCCGGCGGATCGGCCGCAGGGTGGACGGCATCCTCCGCCAGGGCTTCCTTTACCGCGACCGCTTCCAGTTGGTGGCGGAGCTGGACAGCGCCGGCGGCATGGCGAGCAGGTTCGTGTACGGTACCCGGAAGTACGTGCCCGACTACATGATCCGGGCGGGCGCCACCTACCGCTTCGTCACCGACCACCTGGGCAGCATCCGGCAGGTGGTGAACACGGCCACCGGCACGGTGGTGCAGGAGATCGAGTACGATCCGTTCGGAAAGGTGATCTCCGACAGCAACCCCGGATTCCAGCCCTTCTCGTACGCCGGCGGGATCCTGGACCGCGCCACGGGGCTGCTCAGGTTCGGGTTCCGCGACTACGACCCGCGCACGGGCCGCTGGACCACAAAGGACCCGCTGGGCATCGCCGGGAGCGGCACCAACCTTTACGCCTACGTCGGCAACGATCCGGTGAACGCTTCCGACCCGTCCGGCCTGACCCCGCTGAGCGACTGCCTCAAGGAGTTCTTTGGCGAGATGCAGCCGTGGATGTTCCCGAACGTGGACCTGGACAGGATCAACATCCGCGAAGGAAGCCCGGGCCTTCCCCCCCGCGGAGCGGACGCGATCACGCTGGGGAACGACATCTTCTTCAGGGGAGGGGCCTACGATCCCTGCAGCGCGGACGGTGTAGCGCTCATCGCCCACGAGCTGCAGCACGTGCAGCAGAATTCGGCCGACCCGAACCAGAGCCAGGGCCAATGGTACCTCGACTACCTCCTCGAATCCGCTCTCCAGCGTTTGCTTGGAAACGATCCGTACCTGGACAACTGGTACGAGAAGAACGCCCAGGACATCGAGAACTCGATGCGGGACCACATCAAGAAGCTCTACGGCGACAAGGGCCCGTGCCCCGGCGACTGCGCGGGGAAGAAGTGAGAGGCGGCGTTTCCTCCGTCTGCCGGGGCATTCTGCTCGCCGCGGCCACCGCGGCGGCGGCGGGGTGCTTCGGCGGCCGCCTTCAGCCGCGGGACGCGCATTTCTACAGCCTGCCGCTGCGCGCGAGGATCGATTCGCTGCGTGCCTACCCGCTGCACGAACAGGTGGAGATCTACCTGGTGGGGATCACGCGAAGGCATCCCCCGGCGCTGTACCTGGCGGATGCGCTGGCGTCCAACGGCCCCCCCCTGATCCCCCACGTGTTGCCATACCTGCGCCGGCGCATGCACCCGGGTGAGCACGCGCAGCTCCTCTACGTCTTCGAGCGGATGGCCTGTGGGACGAACGGCGGCGGCTACCCCCTGGCCGGCGAGGCGGATCTGCTGTCCGCCGCGCGGGCAGCCATGCGGGCGACCAACGACGAGTACTGGCGGGCCAGGATGCAGCGCTCGCTGAACGCGATGGAAGGACAGTGCAACGGGCGCGCTGTCCGGGCGCCGGAGGGAACACGAGATGGCTGAACGGTCCGCGTTGCTCCGGCCGGCGATGATGGAACCGCCCTCGCCGCGTGCTTCCGCCCCGGGGTGCCGAGCCCGTAGCGCCGGGTTTTCCAGACGGATCCCGCACCCGTACCTGCAACCCGCTCCCTTGGGAGCATCACCAAGGAGTTGACGATGAAGCGCATCCACGCGATCACGGCCGTGGCGGCACTCGCCGCACTGCTCGCGGGCCCGGTGCACGCGCAGCAGGGCTCGGATTCGGACGCCACGATCCGGGCGGGCGCGGTCCCGCCCAACCCCGTCGCCGCGCTCCTGGCGCAGCGCGACGAGATCGGCCTCACCGCGCAGCAGGCCACGGCGCTGGCGCGCATGGCCCGCGTGTTGGACGAGCGCAACCAGGCGCTCGCCGGGCACCTCTCGCCCGCGGCGGGCGGTGGGCGCAGCAAGGACGAGGACCGGCGCAAACGGGCGGAGCAGCGTGCCAGCTACGACGAGGTGATCGCGAACACGCGCCGCGCCGCGGCGGACGCGCGGACGATCCTCACCCCGGAGCAGCGTCGCCGCGCGGACCTGCTGGCCCGCCACGGCCGGCCCTGAACAGCATGGCTCACACAGAGACACAGAGGCACGGAGAACTTATCTCTGTGCCTCTGTGTCTCTGTGTGAGCCCCGTTTTCCCTAGCGGGCGGGCGCGATGTCGACCACGATCCCGCGCCAGCGGCCCTGGTTGAAGCGGAGCACGCTGAGCACGCAGCGGAACATGTGGCCCACGAGGATGGCGATCCAGATGTCGATGGGGTCCAGCGTGCTGGCCTGCTGGATCACGAAGCAGATCCCCAGCGGCACCAGCGCCTGCGAGATGATGGAGATGTAGAGCGGGCTGCGCGTGTCGCCCGTCCCCTGCAGGCCGCCGGTGTAGGTGAGCGCGACCGCGATGAAGAGGCCGGACAGGCTGAGCACCCGCAGAAGCTGCACGCCGATCTCCACCACCGCGGGCTCGTTCATCCCGAACACCGCCAGCAGCTGCCGCGGGAAGAGCAGGAAGAACGAGCCGATGAGCGCCGCGCCACCGACCGCGATGCGCGCCGCCTCGTGCACCGCGCGGGACGCCCGGTCGGGATTGCCCGCGCCCAGGTTCTGCCCCGCGATGGAGGCCGCGGCGCCCATCAGCCCCACGGCGGTCCAGGTGATCAGGGAGAAGAGCTGCGAGTACGAGACGGCGAAGGCCGCCTGCGCCGCCGCGCTCTGCGCCAGCGAGCCCACGAAAGCCAGCATCAGCACCCCGCCCACGTTCATCGCGATTCCCTGGATCCCCGTGGGGAGGCCGAAGCGGAAGAGGGCGCGGATGATGGACCAGTCCGGCCGCAGCGCGCGCCCCCGCGGGAACGAGACCACCCATCCGCCTCCCCACAGCTTCGCCACCGAGTACACGGCCACCAGCCCGGCCGCGATCACCGTTCCCATGGCCGCGCCGGTGGTGCCGAAGGCGGGGATGGGGCCCAGCCCGCGGATCAGGATCGGGTTCAGCACCAGGTTCAGCGCCGTCATGGCGATCCCCAGCACCATGGGCGTGCGCGCGTCGCCCACGGAGCGCAGCGCGCCGCCCAGCATGAAGTACACGAGCATCCCGCTGCCGAACAGGAACATCACCCGCAGGAACGGGAGCGCCTCCGCCTTCACGGCGGGCGCCGCGTTCACCAGGTCCAGCAGCGCGGGGGATAGAAAGTACCCCGCGGGCGCCATGATCCCCAGCGAGATCCCGATGGCCGTGAGGAACGCCTGGTACACGGTGCGGTCCACCTTCTCCGGGTCGTTGGCCCCGGCGAAGCGCGCCACCAGCACGCTCATGCCGCTGAAGAGCGAGCTGATGAAGACGATGACCACGATGAAGATCTGCCACGCCACGCCGATGGCCGCGTTCCCCGCGAAGCCCACCAGGTGGCCCACCATCACGTGGTCCACGATCCCCTGCAGCCCGCCCACGATGTTGGTGAGCATGGCGGGCCACGCCAGCTTCCACACGGCCGGGCGCAGCGGGCCTTCCACGATGGAGCGGTCGTAGCGGTGCGCCGCCGCCGCCGGCGCGGGCGGCAGCCCCTCCGCCTCGGAGGCCGGGTCGACGTAGCTCTCGGTGGTGCCGTCACTCATTGGCTGTTCCATCCCTTCATCATACAGCGTTCTCACACGGAGGCACAGAGACACGGGGACGGCATCGTTCTCCGTGCCTCCGGGTGACACGGCTGTTCAGGCGGCGGGCTGGCAGCGGGCGCGGCCGGGGCGGTGGTTCCAGGCGCCGCGCAGCTCGTCGGCGAAGCGGAGGAGGAGGTACTCGGTCTTGGGCGCCACGCCGCACGAGGGGTTCTCGCAGGCGATGCGGGCGCTCTCGCCGTACCAGGGGTCCGCCTCCACCGTGGCCTCGCCCCCGCAGAAGGGGCAGGGGAGGAGCGGGCCGATGGCGACCTGCGGCTGGAAGCTGCTTTCTATCATGATGATTCCCGGGCCGGGGGACCGTCAGGGAGGATGCGCGTGAGGGTGGTCGATGCTGAATGCATACCGTCTTTCGCGCGAAAGAGAACGGGTCATCCTACCCATCCCCGCAGGCCGCCGCGCGCTCCAGCAGAAGGGCCTGCTCGCGGCTGTTGCGCGTGAGCGACGCGGCGCGCACGAACTCCGCGCGGGCCTCTTCCAGGCGGCCCAGCTTGAAGAGGAGGTCGCCGCGCACGCTGGGCAGCAGGTGGTAGCCCCTGAGCGAGGGAACCTCGGTGAGCTCGTCCACGATCTCCAGCCCCGCCTCCGGGCCGAACGCCATCCCCAGCGCCACCGCGCGGTTCAGCTCCACCACGGGCGAAGGGGCGAGCTGCGAGAGGGCGTCGTACAGCGCCGCGATGCGCTCCCACTCCGTGTCGCCGGGGGTGCGGGCGCGCGCATGGCAGGCGGCGATGGCTGCCTGCAGCGCGTAGGGTCCGCGCGCGCCGCCCAGCGCCTCCGCGCGCTCGAGGGCCGCCAGGCCGCGGTGGATCAGGAGCGGGTCCCAGCGGGTGCGGTCCTGGTCCAGCAGCAGCACGGGCTCGCCGGAGGGGCCGGCGCGCGCGGCCAGGCGCGACGCCTGGATCTCCATCAGCGCCACCAGCCCGTGCACCTCCGGCTCGCGCGGCGCGATCTCGGCCAGGATGCGGCCCAGGCGCAGCGCGTCCTCGCACAGCGCCGGCCGCGTCCAGTCGTCGCCCGCGGTGGCGGAGTAGCCCTCGTTGAAGATCAGGTAGACCACGCCGAGCACGGACGACAGTCGCTCCGCCAGCTCGGGGCCGCGCGGCACCTCGAAGGGGACGCGCGCCTCGGTGAGGGTGCGCTTGGCGCGCACGATCCGCTGCGCCAGCGTGGCGGTGGGGACCAGGAAGGCGCGGGCGATCTCCTCGGTGGTGAGGCCGCCCAGCAGGCGCAGCGTAAGCGCCACCCGCGCCTCCATGGGGAGCACGGGATGGCAGCAGGTGAACACGAGCCGCAGCAGGTCGTCGCCCACCGGGTCGTCGATGGCGGCGTCCAGGTCCGGGACCGACGACTCCAGCTGCGTCTCGATCTCGTGCGCGATCTGGCCTTCCTTGCGCTGGTGCAGGGTGCGCCTGCGCAGCAGGTCGATGGCGCGGCGCCTGGCCGTGGTCATCAGCCAGGCGCCCGGGTTGTCGGGCACCCCCGTCTCCGGCCACCGCTCCAGCGCGGACACCAGCGCGTCCTGCGCCAGGTCCTCCGCCAGCCCCACGTCGCGCACCATGCGCGCGAGCCCGGCGATCAGCTTCGCGGACTCGATCCTCCAGACCGCGTCGATGGTGCGATGGATGTCGGTGGCGGTCACGGCGGTCCTTCGCGGATGGTGTTCTGGCTCCGATCATTGTAGGGGCGCGATGCATCGCGCCCACCCTTTCCGCACCCACGACCTTTGCCGCCCTGGGCCGGTCGCTCGGCGGCTGACGGGGCGCGATGAACCGCGCCCCTACCCGGATCGCGGCCGGGCGCTACTGCTTCTTCGGGGAGCCGATGGACCAGTTGTGGCCGAAGGGGTCGCGGAGCTGGCCGTAGCGGTCGCCCCAGAACTGGTCGGCGATGGGCATCGTGACCGTGGCGCCGGCTTCCACCGCGCGATTGAACCACGTGTCGGCGTCGTCTACGGCCAGGTGCAGGGTGACGCCGTTGGGGCCGTCGCCCAGGCCGCAGCCGTACTCGGGAAACTCGTCGGACATCATCACGTCCGCGCCGTTGATGCGCAGGTGGCAGTGGATGAGGCGCTTGCCGTCTTCGCCGGGCTGACGGGAGAGCTCCCGCGCGCCGAATGCGCGTGCGTAGAACTCGCTCGCCTCGCTGGCGCCGCGCACCGTCAGGTAGGGAACCACGCCGGTGATGGGCTGCTGATGGGTCGTCTCGGCCATGTCAGTGTCTCGGGTCTGAAAGGGGGATTCGAACGTCTTTCGCGGTTACGGTCGTCCGGTCCGGGCGCGCAGCCGGTCCTCCGCCTCGCGCAGCACGGGGGTGAGCGCGGGGCCGAAATCATCCGCGCTGAACACCTGGCGGATCTCGATCTCGCCCTCGCTCCCGGGCGTGGGATTGGGGCAGCGCCTGGCCCACTCCACCGCTTCCTCCCTGGACTTCACCTGGATCAGCCAGAACCCGGCGACCAGCTCGCGCGCCGCGGGGAAAGGGCCGTGAGCCACGGTGCGGCGGTCGCCGGAGAAGCGGACGCGCGCGCCGCGGGAGGTGGGGTGCAGCCCCTCGCCCGCCAGGAGGACGCCCGCCCTGGCCATCTCCTCGTTGTACCTCCCCATCTCGCCGAGGAGGCCCTCGTCCGGCATCACCCCCGCCTCCGAATCCGGGTTGGCCTTCACCAGCATCATGAAACGCATCGTCCCTCTCCCTGTTCGACGGGTTGGAAGCAGCCTTCTACCCATACGTCGAACGAGGGCCGGCCAAATCGACACGGCCGGCGACGGGGCTCACACGGAGGCAGGAAGACGAGCTCAGCGCGACGCCAGGTAGGCGGCGAGGCGGTCCAGGGTCTGGTATCCCAGCTCCACGGCGCCGAACCTTACCTTCTCCGCGCGCTGCCCGGCCGTGGCGAATACGATCCGCGAGGTGAGCTCCGTGCGCCCGCCCAGGTCCACGAAGGTGACGGTCACCTCGAAGCGCTCCGGGTCGTCGTCCATGTCGCGGCCGTGGGCGTAGGCGACCCGCTCGGGACGCGTGACCTCCGTGTAGACGACGCGGTTGTCGTAATCGGTGCCGTCGGGGCCGTGCATCATGAAGCGCCACACGCCGCCCGGCCGCACCTCCCTCTCGTGCGTGGTGATGGTGAAGCCGTTCGGCCCCCACCACTCGCCGATGTGCAGGGGATCGGTCCACGCGTCGAACACGAGCTCGCGGGGCGCGTCGAACACGCGCGTCATGACGATCTCCCGCTCGCCCACCGGGCTATCCGTTTCCATCGTCATCGCTCTTCTCCCTGGTTTGAAGTTGGCGGAGGTACTCGTCCAGCCGGTCGAAGCGCTCCTCCCAGAAGCGCCGGTACTGCCGCACCCAGTCGTCCACCTCGCGCAGCCGGTCCGGCCGCAGGCGGCAGGGCCGCCACTGCGCCTCGCGGCCGCGCTCGATGAGCCCCGCCCGCTCCAGCACCTTGAGGTGCTTGGAGATGGCCGGCAGGCTCATGGCGAACGGCTCCGCCAGCGCGGTCACCGTGGCTTCGCCCGCGCTCAGCCGCGCCAGGATCGCCCGCCGCGTGGGGTCCGCCAGGGCCGCGAAGGTGGCGCTGAGGTGGTCTTGCTCCATTCGTTTCACCCATCGGTTAATTAACCTGACGGATAACTAAGGAACGGCTCCGCCCGTGTCAAGCACGAAGACACAGAGAAGTCCTCCTCCTCTGTGTCTCTGTGCCTCTGTGTGACCCCGCCGTTTACTCCCGCGGCGGATCCCCGTGCTGGTAGGGAAGCTGGTTGAGCAGGTGGCGCACCACCGTGTCCAGCTTGGAGGTGCGCAGCCGGTCGGTGCGGGCCACCACGATGGACGACGGGCCGTGGCGGTGCACGTCCAGCGTCACGGTGCCTTCGCCGCCGGCCCAGGTGACGGTGTGGCGCGACTCGGCCGTGCGGGCCAGCTCCGCGCGTTCGGTGAAGATCTCGTCGGCCCGCGCGAAGACCTCGCGCGTGGAGAGAACTGTGCTGCGCTCGTAATCGGACATCGGTGATCGCGGTTAAGTTCGGTTCAGCAGGGCGCGGATCTCGTCCACGGAAAGCGCGCCGGTGGCGAGGCGGATCTCAGCCCCCGCGCCCAGCAGGAGCGCCGGGGTCCCGGCGATCCCCAGGCGCCGCGCCTCGGCGCCGTCGCGCGCCACGTCGGCGGCGTAGGTGTCCACGTCGAGCACCACCCGGGCCTCCGACCGGTCCAGGCCCAGCGCCTGCGCGATCTCCACCAGCACGTCGATGCGGCCGATGTCGCGCCCCTCGCCGAAGTACGCGGCGAAGACCGCGGCCCTCAGCGGGCGCCCGATCCCCTTCGCGGCCCCGAAGCGCGCCAGCTCGTGCGCCTTGCGCGTGCGGGCCGCCAGGGCCGGCGCGCGCATCTCCAGCCCCAGCGCGTCGGCGAGCGGGCGGGCCGCCTCCACATCCGCCGCGGGGCCGCCCAGGGGGAGGCGCGACGGCGCGGGGTGGAGCTCGAATGCCCGGTACTCGACCGCTCCTTCATCCTCCACCCGCCACAGCGCCGCCTCGGTCACGTACGAGAACGGGCAGGTGAAGTCCGAGAACAGCATCGCCATGCGTCACTCGTTGGAAGAAGCGGGGGCAATCTGCCCCGGCGCCGCGGCTGTGCGCAAGGGAACGGCATGGCTCGCACGGAGGCACGGAGGCGGTCAGCGGAAGCAGCCGAGCGGCACGTCCATCGGCGGGTACGTGCCGGCCGCGCGGAAGTGCCACCACTCCTTGTCGTAGTTGGTGAACCCCTCCGCGCCCATCGCGGCCACCAGGCGGTCGCGGTTGGCGCGGACGGTGCCGGTGGCGTTGGCGGTGTGGGCGGCTTCGCTGAAGGTGTCGTAGGGGGTCCCCATGTCCAGCTCCTCGCCCGTGTCCAGGCGGACGAGGGTCAGGTCGATGGTGTGGCCGCGGTTGTGGCCGCTCTCGCGGGCCACGTACCCCTGGTTCAGCACCCAGCGCCGGTTGGTGCGCTCCGCCCAGTCCACCATGGCCAGGGTGGCGCGGACGGGGCGGTACGCATCCCACACCTTGAGGCCCAGCCCTTCCGCACGGAGGCGCGCCTGGACACGCCCCAGCGCCTGCGCCACCTCCGGGCGGAGCAGGGCCGCGGGATTCTCGTACCCCGGGAGCCGCTCGCCCGTGAAGTTGTCGCGCGTCGCGTAGCGGATGTCGGTGCGGATGGTGGGGTCCACCCGCTGCACGTTCTCCATGCGCACGCCGGGCGCCACCTTGCACTGCTCCGCGTCCGGCGCCCGGGCGGGGGAGGCCGCGCGGGCCGAGCACGCCGCGAGCAGCACCGCGCAGGCGAGGAGGGTGGGCACGCGCACGCGGCTCATCTCAGAACTCATGACGGCCTCCGTCTTCGCCGAACTGGATGTGGGGAAAGATGCCGCGCGCCTCGGCGAGCTGCTCGTCGTGCACGTCCGGCGGGAGGTGGACGAGGATGAGGCGCCGCGCGCCGGCCTCGCGCGCCACCGCCGCGGCGCCCTCGTTGCTCGTGTGCCCGCCGAACACCCCTGTGGCCTCGTGCACCAGCAGGTCCACCCCGCGCGACATCTCCACGATGGCGGGCGTGGGCTCCGTGTCGCACGAATAGGCCAGCGTGCCGCCCTCCGCCGTCTCCACCCGCACGCCGATGGTGGGCACCGAGTGCACGCCGGGCGCGGCGGTGATCGTCCAGCGCTCGTCGCGGAGCACCTCGGCGCCCGCGCGGTGCTCCACCGGGCGCCACTGGATCTCGGGGAGATCCCATCCGGACGTATTGAACGCCTCCAGCACCCGCCGCGCCTGCCGCAGCGCCGGCTCGATGCCGAAGACGGGGATCGGGCGCTTGCGCCCCAGCAGCCAGATCCGCACCATGAAAAGGGCGAAGCCGCCCGCGTGGTCCGCGTGCTCGTGCGTCACGATCAGCGCCTCGATCGCGTCCGGATCGATCCCCGAGGCCAGCGCGCGCTGGATCACGTCCCCCCCGCAGTCGATCAGCACCACCCCGCCCGCGTTCTCCACCGCCAGCATGGTGGTGGTGCGCCGCGCGTCGCTGGCCGCGGCGCCGGTGCCCAGCAGGTGCAGAACGGCCATCGCTCGTCTCCTCCGTGCCTCTGTGTCTCCGTGTGAGGCCTGCTTCTACTGCTCTTCGCCCTGCGGCTGGTTGCAGGGATGGTCCGGGTTCGCCATGGCCGCCGCGAAGTCGCGCTCGTAGGTGCTGGCGGCGTTGGCCTGCGGGGTCCCCGGGGTGCCGCGCGAGGGGGTGCTGCGCGCCACCTGCTCCGCGTAGCGCGCGGAGTCCTGCTCCGAGGCCGCGGCGGAGTCCGCCCAGGCCGTCTGGCGCTCGCGCAGCTTGGCGTATTCGAAGTACGCCTTCTGGTAGGGGTAGAGCGTCTCCACCAGGCCGGGCGCGGGGCCCTGGCGCAGCGTGTCCAGCGCGGAAAGGTTGGTGTTGGCGCGCACGGCCAGGTCCACGGCCACGCACGCGGCGCGGCGGGCGGTGGTGCGCCGGGCTGCGCGCTCGGGGTCGTGGCCGCCGCAGGCCGCGAGCGCCAGGGCC
>CADCTW010000093.1 GCA_902805735.1 uncultured Gemmatimonadota bacterium
GACGGGTGCGAGAGGGCCGCGGCGCGGAAGCCCTCACCCCACCGACCCCCCTCTCCCGATCACGGGAGAGGGGGGCGCATCTTCTGTGTCGGTGCGACCATACGGGGTTGCCGGTGCGCGGCGTCGCGGCGGGCGCCGGGGACGCGGCGGTGCGGCGGGCACCGGCGGGCGCCAGGCGCGCCGCCTCCTGCGTCGCGGGGAAGGGGTCGCGGCCGCGCAGGAGGCGGGTGCGCTCGCACCACGGGCAGTCGCCCAGGTGCGCGCCGAAGCGGTGCTGGGGGTTGAGGTCGCAGCGGCGCAGCTCGCCTTCGGCCGCCGCGAGCGTGGCGCCCCACTCCGCGGGGGCGGGACGGTCGGAGGGGTCCAGGTGCCCATCCACGAAGCAGCGCTCGAACAGCGCGCGCACCGCCGGGTGCACCACGGCGAAGGGGAGCGCCAGCCGCGGCGGCAGGCAACCCCGGTTCCCGGCGTACGGGAACATCCCGGCGCGGATGCGCTCCTCCAGCGGCGGCGGCTCCGTCCCCGCCACGCGCACGGCGAAGGGGTGCGTCCCCTCCATCAGCAGGAGGAAGAGGAGGACGCCCAGCCCGAAGTGGTCGTGCGCCGGCGTGCGGTCCACCGCGGCGAAGGCCATCCCCTGCAGCTCGGGGGGCGTGAACTCCGGCCTCCCCACGCCGGAGCGGAAGACGCCGTGCGGGTCGGGCACCTGGAAGCTGTCCGTGTCCACCAGGGTGACCGCGCCCTCGGGCGCCACCAGGATGTTGGACTCGTTGACGTCGCCGATCAGGTAGCCGCGCGCGTGCAGCGCGGCGAAGGCGCCGGCCAGGTTCGCGGCGGTGCGGTGCAGGAGCGCGTAGTGGAAGAGCGGCGCCTGCGCGCGGCGGGTGACCGGGTTGTAGAACTCGAAGATGCGCGGCCCCTCGGCGCGCGCCATCAGGAAGCCCACGGGCCGCCCTTCCTCGTCCACAACCGCCTCCTGCGGCCACGCCAGCCGCACCGCGCCCTCCGGATCGGGCCCCAGCAGCGGCGGATGCGCGATCATCCGCGCGATCTTGCGGGCGCGCTCGGGGGTGGGGTGGCGGTAGATCTTGGCCACCCGCTCCACGTCGCCGGGAAGCGCGAAGACGCGCGCCTCGCCGCCCGCGCCCAGCTCGAGCGACGGGTCGAGGCGCAGGGTCACGCCCTGTGCGCGCAGGAGGGGGAGGGGCGTCGGCATGGGCGCGTGCGTGAGTGCGTGGACGGCGACGGGTGCGAGAGGGCCGCGGCGCGGAAGCCCTCACCCCCCCGACCCCCCTCTCCCGATCACGGGAGAGGGGGGCGCATCTTCTGTGTCGGTGCGACCATACGGGGTTGCCGGTGCGCGGCGTCGCGGCGGGCGCGACGCGGCGGACCAGCGAGACGCCGCCCGGGATGCGCCTCCTCCCCCAGCTGTTTGGGGGAGGAGGTCGGGAGGAGAGGGCCACCTTCGGCACCCACCCGGCCCCATCAAACGCACGGGCGCACCGCTTTTCTTACAGCTGTGCCCACCCGCTGGGCGGCGGCAGGGCGATCTCGTCGCCGGGGCGCGAGTGGGCGATGCCCTGCATGCTGCGCGAGAGCCACACGAACATCTCGCGGAAGTTGAGGCCCTTGAGGCGCAGGGGGGCGCGCACGGAGATCTGCGCCAGGCGGCGCAGGTTGGCGTTCTCCACGCCCACGGCGAAGAAGGCGACGCGCTTGGCGGCCTCGGCCTCGCGCAGCTCGCGGGCGGCGGCGGCCACGGCCTCGGCGGGCTCGCCCTGCGGCTCGCCGTCCGTGACCATGAAGATCCAGGGGCGGTAGTAGCCGATGTCGTAGGCGCGGTAGGCGGCCTTGCGCTCCTCCACCAGCTGCAGGGCGCGGGCGATGGCGGCGGCCATGCGCGTCTGCCCCTCGGCGCGCAGCGCGGGGACCTCCCACTGGTCCGGCGCGGCGAAGTCCTGCACCACGCGCACGGCGTTGTCAAAGGTCACCACCGCCACCTCCACCCGCCGCGCCGCCAGCGGATCCACCGCCAGGTCGAAGCGAAAGGTCTCCAGCCCGTCCATCATCGCCTCCAGCGGCTCCCCGGCCATGGAGCCGGAGGTGTCCAGCAGGAGCACGCAGGGGCAGCGGGGCTCCGGGTTCTCCGCGAACTCCACCGCATCGTCCAGCCGCGACAGCATCGACATCGTTGATCTCAGTTCGGGTTCCAGCCCTTTCTACGTCCTGGGTCGCCGGCAGCGTTGCGCGGGAGATCGGCTCGCGCGGCCCCCCCACCCCCTCCGCCCGCTCGACCGCTGCCACTGGGAGCCGGACAGGGCGGCGCGCGCCGAGAGGGCCCTCACCCCCCGACCCCCTCTCCCGATAACGGGAGAGGGGGCGATTTCCACACATCCGCCCACACCTGACGCATTGGCGGAACCGCGGCCCTGATTAGCCCCCGGGCCACGACCCGTCACCGAAGATGCGCCCCCCTCTCCCATTATTGGGAGAGCGGGGGTCGGGGGGGTGAGGGCCTTCCGTCAGCCCCCCGCCAGCTCCATCCCCATTCCCCATTCCCCCTCACCCGTCCACCGCCTTCTCCAGCCGCGCCTGCATCTTCCTCACCCGGTCCCCCAGCGACTCGCTGGACACGCGGTTGCGCGCGCGGTCCACCAGCAGCGGAAAGGCGAGCGGCGGAGTCCGCTTCGGCTCGGTGACGACGACGTGGCTGGCGGCCAGGCGCTCCAGCGTGCGGCCCAGGCGGCTGCTCTCCAGCTGGCGCTCCAGCACCTCGCGGTGGGCCTGGCCCAGCAGCAGGTTCTCCGGGTCGAAGCGCTGGAAGACGTCGAAGAAAAGGCCGCTGGAGGCCTGGAGCTGCCGCGCCGTCTTCCCCGCGTGCGGCAGGCCCGGGAAGACCAGCCCCGCCACCCGCGCGATCTCGCGGAACTGCCGCTTCGCCATCTCGCTGGCGTTCAGCGAGGCCGGGATGTCTTCGAACAAGCCGTGCGGGCTCAGCAGGCCCGCTTCCAGGGCCGCCTCCAGCGGCGCCTCGTCGGCGGAGAGGAGCTCGACGCCGTAGTCGTTGGCGGCCAGGGTGAAGGAGATGGGGCGCAGGCGCGAGATGCGGTACGCCAGCAGCGCGGCCAGGCCTTCGTGCACCAGCCTCCCCTCGAAGGGGAAGAAGAAGAGGTGGAACCCTTCGCGCGTCTTGACCCGCTCCACCAGCAGCTCGTCCGCCGCGGGGATGCGGCTCCAGCGCGCCTGGATCTCCAGGATGGGCCTCACCGCCTCCATCTCCGGGTCGCGGAACACGCCCTCGCGCGCCTCCTCCAGCCGCCGGCGCAGCGCCGCCGCCAACTCGGTGGAGAGCGGCATGCGCGCGCCCATCCAGCGGGGGATGAAGCCCTTCACGCTCGGCGCCTTGCGCACCCAGGCCGTCATCTCGCGCACCCGCACGAACTCCACCGGCCGCCCCGAGAAGATGAAGCGGTCGCCGGGGCGCAGGCGGGCGATGAACGACTCCTCCACCGACCCCAGCCGCGCGCCCTTGAGGTACTTCACGCTGATGGACGCGTCGCTCACGATGGTCCCCACCGCCTGCCGGTGCCGCCGGGCGATGGCGCGATCCTCCACCCGCCAGCACCCGTCGTCGCCGGGGACGACGCGCGCGTACTCGGGGTACGCCCGCAGCGCCTCGCCGCCGCGCGACACGAAGTCCAGGATCCACGCCCACTCGTCGTCCAGCAGCCCCGCGTAGGCGCGGGTGGAGCGCACCTCGGCCAGCAGCTCGTCCGGCCGGAAGCCGCCGCCCAGCGCCACCGTCACCACGTGCTGCGCCAGCACGTCCAGCGGGCGCTCCACGGGAAGGCGGCTTTCGATGACGCCGGCGCGCACCGCGTCGCGCGCGGCGGCCACCTCCACCAGCTCCAGCGCGTTGGTAGGGACGCAGGTGACGCGGCTTTCCACGCCCGGCCGGTGGCCGCTGCGGCCCGCTCTCTGGAGGAGCCGCGCCACCCCCTTGGGGCTCCCCACCTGGAGCACGCGGTCCACGGGCGAGAAGTCCACCCCCAGGTCCAGCGACGAGGTGGCCACCACGCAGCGCAACTTCCCGCTGCGCAGCCCGCCCTCCACGAAGTCGCGCGTCTTGCGGTCCAGCGAGCCGTGGTGCAGGGCGATCTGTCCCGCCCACTCCGGGCACGCCGCCAGCAGCGCCTGGTACCAGATCTCCGTCTGCGAGCGCGTGTTGGTGAAGACGATGGCCGTCTGCCCCTCGCTGACCGCCGCGGCAACCTGCGGCACCATCTGCGTGCCCAGGTGCCCGGCCCAGGGAAAGCGCTCGATGCGCGGCGGGATCAGCGCGTCGATGCGCACCGTCTTGGGCTCCTCGCCACGGACGACGCGCCCGCCCGGCCGGTCACCGAGCAGGGTGCCCAGCGCCTCGTCCAGGTTGCCGATGGTGGCGGAGAGGGCCCAGGTGCGCAGCTCCGGGCGCCAGCGGCGCAGGCGGGCCAGCGCCAGCTCCGTCTGCACGCCGCGCTTGCTCCCCATCAGCTCGTGCCACTCGTCCACCACCACCGCCCGCAGGTCGCCGAACAGCTCCGGCGCGTCGGGGCGCGTGAGGAAGAGCGAAAGTGACTCCGGTGTCGTGAGCAGCGCGCTCGGCAGGCGCCGCCGCTGCCGCGCGCGTGCCGCCGCGGAGGTGTCGCCGGTGCGCGACTCCAGCGTCCAGTTCACCTCCAGCGCGTCCAGCGCGGTGCGCAGCGCGGCTTCGGTGTCGGCCGCCAGGGCGCGCAGGGGGGTGATCCAGAGCACGCGCAGCCCCGGCGCCCGGCCGCCCGCCGGGTTCTCCTCCATCCACTCCAGCACGGGGCCCAGCCACGCCGCGTACGTCTTCCCCGTGCCCGTGGCGGCGTGCACCAGCCCGCTCTCGCCTTCGCGGTACGCGTTCCACACCTCGCGCTGGAAGGCGAACGGCTCCCATCCGCGCGAGGCGAACCACGCGTCGACGCGGGCGATTGCGGCCGGGGGTGCGGGCGGACGATTCATACCGGCAGACGAGGCAACGACCGCGCCCGCACGAATCCCAGTGTTTCCATGATGTGATTCGAGGAGCGGCACGACGGCGGCCGTCCAGTGAACGTCCAGTGAACGGCTTTTCTCACACATGGCGAGTTTTCCGTGGGTTCACGGATACGACCTGAGTCGCTGGACAGCGAACCGCGACAGAGGACAAGCGACGCTCGGCCCCGTTCCGTTCGCCTCCGAGTCGTGCAAAAGCGCGTCGTTCGCCGCCGGCTCGGAACAGGCGGGCCACGTGTCGTAAGTTGCGGATTAACATTGACTTAGACGATGACTCGCGGTATGTTCAGTGGTCGGGCGGGGTGGGGTCGAGGGGCGAGCCGAAGCCGTTTCGAGCTGCCGCGGCCCATCAAAGGGGATGGTCCAATGAACACGTCGATCTTGAGGTACGTCCGCGGCGCCACGCTGGCGCTCGCGTTCCCGGCGCTGGCCGGGTGCATGGATACGGAGGTGGCGGACGCCCAGACGCGGGCGGTGCAGCAGCCCGCGCGCGCCAGGAAGAGCGACGCCGAGCTGCGCCGCACGCTCACCCCCATCCAGTACAGCGTGACGCAGGAGGACGACACCGAGCCTGCTTTCCGCAACGAGTACTGGGACAACAAGAAGGCGGGGATCTACGTCGACGTCGTTTCCGGCGAGCCGCTCTTCAGTTCGCTGGACAAGTACGACTCCGGCACGGGGTGGCCCAGCTTCACCCGCCCGCTGGTCGCCGCCAACATCGTGAAGCGCGAGGAGCGCAGCTGGGTGGGCAAGCGCATCGAAGTGCGCTCGCGCGGCGCGGATTCGCACCTCGGCCACGTCTTCGACGACGGCCCCGCGCCCACGGGTCTGCGCTACTGCATGAACTCCGCGGCAATGCGCTTCGTACCCGTGGAGCGCCTCCAGGCCGAGGGCTATGGCCGGTTCTTGCCGCTCTTCGCCGGCAGGCAGGCGCGGCGTTCCTGATCCGCACCTGGAAGTGAAAAGGGGCCCGGGACTCGTCTCCCGGGCCTCCTTGCGCCGACCCTGGAATACCCGGGCTCGTGACGCGTCGGCGCGTGCGGCGGCTGTCATGTCTGCACGCCGCAGGCCCGCGGAGCCGGTCCGGCGAACCACTCCTCCAACCGAGAGTCCGACATGCGCATGCGATTGCTTTCACTCGTGGCACTCTTCGCGGCCGCCGGCCCCGTTGCGGCGCACGCCCAATCCAGGCCCGCCGCGGCGGCGGTGGACACGGCCGTCTTCGCCGGAGGCTGCTTCTGGTGCGTGGAGGAGGCCTTCGACGCGGTGGCGGGCGTCGTCACCACCACCTCGGGGTACACCGGCGGACGCGTCGCGAATCCGACGTACCGCCAGGTTTCCGCGGGCGGAACCGGACACGTGGAGGCGGTGCAGGTCGTTTTCGACACACGCCGCGTAAGCTACGCGCAGCTCCTGGACGTGTTCTGGCGCAACGTGGATCCGCTCACGCCCAACCGCCAGTTCTGCGACGTGGGCGCGCATTACCGCTCCGCCATCTTCTACCGCGACGCCGACCAGCGCCGGCGCGCCGAGGGATCGAAGACGCAGCTCGCCCGCTCCGGCCGTTTTAAGCAGCCGATCGTCACCGAGGTGATCCCCGCGGCGGCATTCTATCCCGCCGAGGAGTATCACCAGGATTACCACAACAAGAACCCGCTGCGCTACAAGTACTACAAGTACACCTGCGGCCGCGCCCAGCGCCTGCAAGAGGTCTGGGGAAAGTAGACGCGATGGAACAGCGGTCTCACACCAGAGACACAGAGACACGGAGAACGGGTCAAGTGGTCAGAATGGACAGGTAGGCAGGGAGCGGCGGGTGCGCGAAACTGGACACGAAAGTACAGCTTCTATACGGTCACTTCGCTTAAACTGGACAGCTCCGCGAGCCGCCGCTGGAGGAACCGCCGTTCCGGCTCCTGGCGGGCGAGGGTGAGGGCGCGCTCGTAGGAGGCGCGGGCATCGGCGACCCTTCCCAGGCGCCGGCACAGCTCGGCGCGGGCGGAGTGGGCCAGGTGGAAGCCCGCCAGCTCGCCCCCCGCCAGCAGCTCGTCCACCAGAGCCAGCCCCGCGGCGGGTCCGTCGCGCATGGCCACCGCCGCGGCGCGGTTCAACCGCACCACGGGCGAGGGATCGACGCGCGCCAGCACGTCGTAGAGCCCCACGATCTGCGCCCAGTCCGTGGACGACGCGGAGGCGGCCTCCGCGTGCACCGCCGCGATGGCCGCCTCCAGTGTGTACGGTCCGAAGCGTCGCGAGCGCAGCGCCCGCTCCACGCGCATCGAGCCTTCCGCGATCTGCTCCCTGTCCCAGAGCGAGCGGTCCTGGTCCGCCAGCAGCACCAGCTCGCCCGTGGGGGAGGTCCGCGCGGCGCGGCGGGCGTCGTGGAGGAGCATGAGCGCCAGAAGCCCCTCCGCCTCAGGTTCCGGCAGCAGCTCCACCAGCAGCCGCCCCAGCCGGATCGCCTCGCCCGAGAGGTCCGTGCGCGTCAGCGCCTCCCCCGCGGACGCGGAGTACCCCTCGGTGAACACCAGGTAGACCACGTGCAGCACGGCGTCCAGCCGCTCCGGCAGCTCCGCGCGCGACGGCACCTGGTAGGGGATGCGCGCGGCGCGGATCTTGGCCTTGGCGCGCACGATCCGCTGCGCCAGCGTGGGCGCGGCCGCCAGGAACGCCCGCGCGATCTCCTCCGTGGTCAGGCCGCACACCTCGCGCAGCGTCAGCGCGATGCGCGCGTCCGGCGCCAGGGCGGGATGGCAGCAGGTGAAGATCAGCCGCAGCCGGTCGTCCTCCACCTCGTCGCCCTCCCACTCGGCGGCGGGGACGTGCTCCAGGCGGCCCGCGAGCTCCGCCAGCCGAGCGTCGAAGCGGGCGCGCCGCCGCATCCCATCCACCGCCCTGAACCGCCCCGCGGACACGAGCCACGCCCGCGGGCTGCGCGGCACGCCGTCGCGCGGCCACTGCTTCAGCGCCGCGGCGAAGGCGTCGTGCATCGCCTCCTCCGCCAGGTCGAAGTCGCCCAGCAGGCGGATGAGGGTGGCGAGGACGCGGCGCGAGTCGGAGCGGTAGACGGCCTCGACCGCTTCGCGCACCCGTTCGGCCGCGTCCCCGGTCATCCCCTTACGACCCGGCGTGTTGTGTCACCGGCCGCACCTCCACGCTCCCCGTGCGCGCGGAGGGGATCTTCGCGGCGATCTGGATGGCGTCGTTCAGGTCGCGCGCCTCGATCAGGTAGAAGCCGCCGAGCTGCTCCCTGGTCTCGGCGAAGGGCCCGTCGGTGGTGGACACCCTGCCGTTGCGGATGCGCACGGTGGTCGCGGTCTGCACGGGCTGCAGCTCCTCGCCGGCGACGAAGTGGCCGCTCTCGATGATTTCCCGCGTGAAGGCGTAGTATTCGCCCATGAAGGCGTCCATCTCGTCGCCGGCCATGGCGCCCAGCTTCTGCTGCTCGTCGTAGATCAGGCACAGGTACTTCATCGAAGCCTCCCGGGTGTGGTGAATCGAACGCGGACACCCCTGGTCGTCCGGGCGATGCCGAAATCGACAGCCCGCGGAAGGCGGTCTCGCGCCGAGGCACGGAGAGGAACGCTTCACCGCCGCGCGGCCACCCCGAACATCAGCGGCAGGTCGGGCGTCCCGGGGGCCGCGTAGAAGCGGCGGCCGTCCTGGCGCATGTCCGGGTAGAACACGCACCCGTTGCTGAACGGCCACTCGCGCAACGCCTCCAGCGCGAGGCCCGCGTCCAGCAGCGCCGTGGCCACGTCCGCGATCCCCCAGGCGAACTCCCAGGAAGGCTGCGGATTCTGGAAGTCCTCCACGCCGGGCTCGTACGTGGCGCCGTGGAGGAGCCCATCGCCGGAGCCGGCCACGTAGTCCCCCACCCCCTCGCGCGACTCGATGGGCGCCCCGGCGGAGCTGTACGGCCACTTCGGGCGCAGATCCTGGCCCAGCATCATCGCGGCGGGGTGGAACTCCACCAGCACGAAGCGTCCGCCGGGCCGCAGCACGCCCGCGATCCCCCGCGCCCAAGCCCCCAGGTCCGAGAGCCACACCACCGTCCCGTACGACGAGAACACCACGTCGAAGCTCCGCCCCTCGTGCGCCGCGGCATCCAGCCAGTCGTACACGTCCGCGCGCTCGAACGTCGCGGCGATCCCGCTGGCGGCCGACAGCTCGCGCGCGAAGCGGACCGCCTCGTCGCTGATGTCCACCCCCGTCGCGCGCGCGCCGCGCCGGGCCAGCGACAGCGTGTCCTGCCCCGCGTTGCACTGCAGGTGCAGGAGGTCGCGCCCCTCCAGCTCCCCCAGCAGCTCCAGCTCTTCGGGAAACAGGGTATCGCCGCCCGCGCGAAAGAACGCGGCCTGGTCTCCCTTGTGGCTGTTGTGAGCGGCCGTGGCCGCGTTCCAGGAAAGGCGGTTCTGCTCGTGGAGGTTTCTCATGGCGTAACGGTAAGACGCGGGGTGGGGCGGGTCAATCAACCGCGGGGCTCACCCAGAGGCACAGAGGCACAGAGGGCACTACATCTCTGCTGTGGCTTTTTCTACTCCCCTGCCGCTTCCAGTACACGTCTGTATAGTTCCTGGCTGTGCGGAAACCCGCATCGGCCGCAAGTGCGTCCAGGAGCGGGCGCACGGCCGGCACGAGACCGCGTCGTTTCGCATCGGACAGAGCGCCGAGCACACCTACGACCCGTCGTCCCAATCGTGTCGCGGCAATGCGTCCCCGCCGCTCGTCCATTAGCAACAGCTCGGCGTCGGTCTCGACCGCTAGCACGATCGCTTCTGCCTCGCCGGGATCCAGATCCAGCGAAAGCGCGACAACGAGCACCCGGTCCTTCACCGCGCGAACGGTTATCCAAGCGGCACCCCGAACTTCCATTGCGCCAGGCGCCGAAGGGCGGGAGGCGGTTGCCTCACGATACACCGCCTCGGGAACCAGCACTTCCCCGTAGAGACGATGCAGGAGGCTGAGTTCCCCGATCGAGGCGAGCGCGATCAACGGAGATGCGTCGCTGACAACGATCACAGCCGTCCGACCTCGCGCAGCGTCCGGAGGTCAGCTTCGAACTCGGGCACATCATAATGCACGGGGATGTCCCGGCTGGCGAGGAGGTGCTGGAATCTACCGATGTCCTGCCCCGCGAGCCGTGCGGCCTGCGCCAGCGTGAAGCGTTCCCGCGCGAACAGCATCACCCCGATCTCCTGCCGCAGCTCCTCTTCGGACATACGCGCGGCAAGCAGCACCTCATCCGCGATCATCACGCTCATATGGCCCCCGCGAGTAGTGAAGCAGAGTCACGCAGCAATCCGCGTGCTCCGGGCACGGAGCCGCGAACTCATCTCTGTGCCTCTGTGTCTCTGTGTGAGCCCTCTTCCAGCAGCGCCAGAATCGTCTCCAGCGAGTCGGCGTCCTCCGGCTTCTTGTCCGTGCGCCAGCGCAGGATGCGGGGGAAGCGCACGGCAACCCCGCTCTTGTGCCGCGGCGAGCGCTGGATCCCCTCGAAGGCCAGCTCGAACACCAGCTCCGGCTTCACCGTGCGCACGGGCCCGAACTTCTGCAGCGAGTTGCGGCGCACCCAGGCGTCCACGCGGCGGATCTCGGCGTCGGTGAGGCCGCTGTAGGCCTTGGCGAAGGGGACCAGCTCGCCCTCCTTCCACACGGCGAAGGTGTAGTCCGTGTAGAGCGACGCGCGGCGGCCGTGGCCGCGCTGCGCATACACCATCACCGCGTCCAGGGTGAAGGGCTCCACCTTCCACTTCCACCAGTCGCCGCGGCGCCGGCCGGTGCGGTAGGGCGACTCGCGCCGCTTCAGCATCAGCCCTTCCGCGGCCCGATCGCGCGCGCCGCGGTACGCCTCCGTCACCGCGTCCCAATCGTCCGCGGGGACGATGGGGGAGAGGGGGAGGCGGTCGGTGGCGCCGCTGGGGAGGGAGGCGATCAGCTCCTCCAGGCGCGCGCGGCGCCAGTGGAGGGGCTCCTCGCGCACGTCCGCGCCGTCGATCTCCAAGAGGTCGTAGGCAAGGAGCACCACGGGGACCTCGGCCAGGATCTTGGGCCCCAGCACCTTGCGCCCGATCCGCCGCTGGAGCTGCGCGAACGGGAGCGGACGCCCATCGACCCAGGGCAGGATCTCGCCGTCCAGCACCGTGCCGTCGGGCAGGAGGCCGGCGGCGCGCGCCAGCTCTGGGAAGCGCTCGGTGATCAGCTCCTCGCCGCGCGACCACAGGTAGACGCTGCCGCGGCGGCGGATCATCTGCGCGCGGATGCCGTCCCACTTCCACTCCGCCTGCCACTCGCCCGCCTCGCCCAGGCCCTCCGGCTCCCCCTCCAGCGCGTAGGCCAGGTAGAACGGGTACGGCCGGCTGGCATCCGCGTCGCGCGTGTCGGCGCCGAAGAGGCGGGCGTAGAAGTCCGCGGTCGGGTCCCACGCGCCCATCAGGCGGTGCGCCACCACGGGCTCGTCCACCCCGCCGGCGCGGGCCAGCGCGCGCACCACCAGGTTCTGCGACACGCCCACGCGGAAGCCGCCCGTGATCAGCTTGTTCCACACGTACGCCTCGGGCCCGCTGAGCTCGGCCCACGCGGCACGCATCGCCACCCGCTGCCCCGCCTCGTCCTCGTGGCGCAACGGGAGGAGCCGCTCCTCCACCCAGCGGTGGAGCGGCAGGTCGTCGCGCGCGTCCGACGGCGGCGGCAGGAGCAGGGTGATGGTCTCGGCCAGGTCGCCCACGGCCTCGTGGCACTCGGCGAAGAGCCACTCGGGGACGCCGGCCATCTCCATCGCCCACTCCGCCAGCCGCCGCGCGGGCACCAGCCTCTTGGGCCGCCGCCCGATCAGGAAGTGCACCGCCCACGCCGCGTCCTCGGGCGCCGCCGACGCGAAGTAGCGCGCCAGCGCCTCCACCTTTTCGTTGGTGCGCGTGGTCTCGTCCAGCGCGGCATACAGCTCTGCGAACGCCCTCATCCCGCACTCGCCAGCCACGCCTCCCGCACGGCGGGACTCACAAGGGAGACACGGAGAAGGCCTCTTTTTCGGGCGTCCGGGCCTCCCGTGCGAGATTCCATCACCTGCGGTAAAGGATGAGGTAGGCCGCGGTCACCAGCGAGGCGGTGCCCTGCGTGTCCGTCCGGAGCCGTATGCCCAGCGTCACCTGCCCGTCCGGCAGCGCCGCGTAAAGGTTGCGGGATTCCAGCCACACGGGGGACGTCGAGTTGGTCTGCACCTCGCTCCCCACGACTACCGCCATTTGCGTGTGGTTGTACACATCCGCGAACGCGTTCGCCGGGGCGGCAGCCGTGTGTAGCGACGGCATGAAGACGATGGAGTCCACCCCCGGGTAGTCGCGACGGTCGAACTTCACGATGTGAGTCGGCGAGCCAAGAGGCGTCGGGTCCGTCGCGTTCTGGCCGAAGGTCACGCCAGCCAGGAAGAACGGGATACGGATCACCTTGTCGGCAGGCTCGCTCGGCCCAGCGGGACCCACGGGTCCGGCAGGACCCGCCGGTCCGATGGGTCCGCTCGGCCCGGCGGGACCCACAGGTCCGGCAGGACCCGCCGGTCCGATGGGTCCGCTCGGCCCCGCGGGACCCATTGGTCCGGCAGGCCCTGCCGGTCCTGCAGGCCCGCTCGGCCCAGCGGGACCCGCTGGTCCCGCAGGACCCGCCGGTCCTCCCGGCCCCGTCGGCCCCGTCGGACCTGTCGGCCCCATCGGCCCCTCGCACGCGGCGAGGACCACTACGCTTGCGAGTGCGGCGACAAGAATGCGTCCAACTTCGAGTAGTCGAGCGGTGCGCGCCATCTGAATCAGGGCTCCTGGAGGGGTTTCGAGATGATCCTGCGCCGGAAGGGAAGAACCGCGGGCTCGACAGGGCAGCGGTGCATGCAAGGACGGTTGTCGCGAAGGCGCAGGCACGGAGACTATTCGTCCCCGTGCCTCTGCGCAAGAACGCATACAGCGGACCCCGGGCCTGCGCTTCGACAGTCCACCACGGTTGCCGATCCAGCCGCCACGTCAGGGACCCAGCGTCAGGTCGCCGGGCCGGCGTGCTCGCGGGAGCCTCGTGTGGATCTGCGACGGCTGGGGCTCGTTGCCGGTCGGCCCCAGGCGCACCCAGGGCTCACCCGGCCGGGGCTTCGTCGGCCGCATCCACCGCCGCGTCGTCGCTCTCCCCCTCCCACCGGCTCGCGACGGCCTGCGCCTGCAGCCCGTGCTCGCGCAGCCAGCGCACCACCGGCTCGCGGTACCCGTGCGTCACCCACACGCACTCCGCCCCCGTGGCCTGCACGGACGAAAGGAGCGACGGCCAGTCCACGTGGTCGCTGAGCACGAAGCCGCGGTCCACCCCCCGGCGCCTGCGCGCCCCGCGGATGGACATCCACCCGCTGGCGAACGCAGCCGACGTGGGCCCGAAGCGCCGCATCCACGGCGTGCCGTTGGCCGACGGCGGGGCGATGATCAGGGCACGGCTCCAGTCGAACCCCTTCTCCACCGTGATCGGGTTCTCGGCGGGGGGGAGGGGGATGCCGCTGTCGCGGTAGTCCTGGTTCAGCTTGAGCGCCGCGCCGTGGGCGAAGATAGGGCCGATGGAGGGATCCACCCCGGCCAGCATCCGCTGCGCCTTGCCCAGCGCGTAGCCGAAGAGGAGCGACGCCCGCCCCGCCTCCTGGTTCCCGCGCCACCACTCGTCGATCTGCGCGAACACCTCCGCCTGCGGGCTCCAGCGGTAGATGGGGAGCCCAAAGGTGCTCTCGGTGACGAAGGTGTGGCACCTCACCGGCTCGAAAGGGGTGCAGGTGGGGTCGGGCTCCGTCTTGTAGTCGCCAGACACCACCCACACCTCGCCGTCCTTTTCCACCCGCACCTGCGCCGAGCCCAGGATGTGCCCCGCCGGGTGCAGCGACAGCTTCACCCCGCGCACCTCGCGCGTCTCCCCCCAATCCAGCGTGTCGGTGCGCGCGTCGTGGCCCAGGCGCGTCCGCATCACCCGCTCCCCCTCGCGCGAGCCCAGGTACCGCCGGCACCCCCAGCGCGCGTGGTCGCCGTGCGCGTGGGTGATCACCGCGCGGTCCACGGGGAGCCAGGGGTCGATGAAGAAGTCCCCCGCCTCGCAGTACATCCCCCACTCGGTCATCTTCAGCAGCATGGGCCTCGCCGGTGGCTGATCTAAACCGCTCCATCGCGCACGACGCGGGCCGCCGGTTCGCTCCTTGCGTCCCCGCGCCGTCCCTTACGCAAACCCTATACAGGAAGGGGACCGATGGCCGCAAGCAAGGCACAGCGCTTCGTGGAGGCGCTGTACGCACTGGAAGAAGGCGGAAACGTGGAGCCGCTCGCCTCGCTGCACGGCGACGACGCCGACATCAGCAACCCGCTGGTTCCGCACGTGCACCGCGGGGAGCAGGGCGCCCGCGAGTTCTGGAGCTCGTACCGGGGCACCTTCGACACCATCCACTCCGACTTCCACCACGTGGAAGACGCGGGCGACACCTCGTTCCTGGAGTGGACCAGCACCGGCCGCTCCACGCAGGGCCGCGACTTCAGCTACCGCGGCGTGAGCGTGGTGGAGTGGAACGGCGACCGTATCCGGGCCTTCCGCGCCTACTTCGACCCGCGCCACCTCGGCCACCAGCTCGCGGTCTGACCGCCTCGCCGAGAGACACAGAGGCACAGAGAAGAAGTATCTCTGTGCCTCTGTGTCTCCGTGTGAGCCAATCAGTTCAGGGAGCCTTCGGCGCCGCCCCCCGCTGCCGGTCGCGCGGGATCCACCACTCCCAGGTGTTCTGGTAGGCGCCGTACGTGTCCACCTTCACGTTTCGCAGGCGTTCGCTCACGGCCGTCACCGGGTCGTAGTAGTAGAGCCAGGTGTACGGCTGCTGCTGCACGATGCGCTGCGCGGCGGCGCGCCAGGCGGCGTTGGCCAGCGGGGCGGTGGGCTGGTCCTTGGCCACCTGCATCAGGCGCTGCGCCTCCGGGTCGTCGAACGACACCACGTTCAGCTGCGCGTCCGAGGCGAAGAGCGGCGTCAGGTCCGGGTTCATGTTCACGCCCCAGCCGCCCAGGATCGCTTCGAAGGTCTTGGAGTACTGCTTCTCCTGCACGGCGCCAAACTCCAGCTGCTGGATCTTTGCGTCCACGCCGATTCGGCGCCACTGCTGCTGGATCACCTGCGACACGTCCGCGCGGCGCTGGTTCCCCGTGTTGGTGAGCAGGGTGAAGCTGAGCTTCTTCCCGTTCTTGTCCAGGATGCCGTCCCCATCCGAGTCGCGCCAGCCGGCCTGCGCCAGAAGGGCGCGCGCGCCGGCCGTGTCGAAGGCCAGCGGGCGCATTCGCTCCGGGTCGTACACGTCGCGGAAGACGGGCGGGTACGGCCCCGACGCGGCCGCCACGTACGGCTCCAGCCGCAGCCCGCTGAGGATCGCCGGGACGTCGATCGCCATCCCCAGCGCCCGCCGCACGTTCGGGTCGCGGAAGGCCTCCACGGTGCGCGGATTGTAGGCCACGAACTCCCAGAAGCGGCGCTCCTCGCGCTCCAGCTTCGCGTTGGGCACGCGGCGCTTCAGCTCGGGGATGAAGTCCGTGCTGACGGGGCGCGCGAGGTCCACCTGCCCCGTCTGGAACTCCACCACGCGCGTGGTGGGCTCCGGGATCACGCGGATGGCGATGGCGTCCAGCAGCGGCTTGGGCGAGAAGTGCGGGTTGGGGACCAGCGTGATCTGCTGGTTCGGCTGCCACGCCCCCACCCGGAACGGGCCGCTCACCACCGTCTTCGTGGGATCGGTGAGCGTGGGATGGGTGCGGAGCTGCGCCGGCGCCGTGCCCTCGAACGGATGCCGCGGCGCCACGGGGGTGGCGGCGGCGAAGAGCATCTCGGGCGAGCGGCGCGCGAAGTGGAGGACCACCGTGGAGTCGTTCTCCGCCCGCACCGAGTCGAGCCCCGCCACGTCCTGCTGGCGCGGCGAAGCCACCTTCGGGTCCTTGAGCCGCTCGAACGACCACACCACGTCGCGCGCGGTCAGGGGCTTGCCGTCCGACCAGCGCAGGGCGGAGCGCATGCGGTAGCGCAGCGCGGTGGAGTCGGGCCCGGTGTACTCGTAGCGCCACGCGATGGCCATCGGCGACTTGTCCGAGAGCAGCTGCACCAGGCGCCCGTTGACCCAGGCGCTGCGGGTGAGCCCCATGTACATCACGTCCACCAGGTCGCTGTCCAGGCCGCCTTCGTAGAACAGCGGCATCGGCTGGGCCATGTCGCTCAGCTCGGCCAGCACCGCCGTGCCCCCGCGCTCCGGCTTCTGCTCCTCGCCGCCGGTGAGCGGCGCGTCCGGAAGCGCGTCGTCCTTCCCGCCGCCGTCGCCGCAACCCGCCGCCGCCAGCGCGAGCACCGCCGCGGCGAGCACCCCCCTCGCCCCCCCGTTACGCTTCCGCATGTGAAGGTCTTGTGTCCCCGGGTTCGCGTGCTGGCCGAAGCGGGCCTCCGGCCGGACTCCGTCGAATATAGATCGTGCGCCGTCCCAGCGCAGCCTTTCCCGCAGCGGGGCTCACAAAGAGGCACCGAAACGCGGAGGAGTGGCTCCTCCGTGTCTCGGTGCCTCTGGGTGTAATCCAGTGGTTCACGAACCTCAACTAGCGTCACGATGAACCGGTCGGACCTACCTTCGAACGGCGCGCCATACTCCATTTACGGTGGCCGAGGTTCCGTCTTGCTGACCGACCGCACAAGCCAGGTTGCCCACGATCACGCCAGTGATCCCCGCTTGCAACACCGCTGCGTAGTTGCACGTTCCGCTTGTGACGAGATCTGCTTAGCGTCATCCTGTCCGCGCTCGATGGCGCCCCTCGGCACGGTGCCAGTAAGCGGCGCGCTCGCGGCCTTCGCGGAGACGACGCGGCCCGAGTTGCGCCGCAGTCCTGCGTTAGCTGCAACAAGTGCCCTCGATTCAGCGAATCCTTAGGAGCGGCATGTCCAACCCGATGAAGAACACCCCACGTGGCCTTACCCGCCATCGGCTTCCCACCGCGCGCGTGTCGCTCGTCACCCCAATTCCCGCAGAAAACGGGATCCCCCCTACAGATGTCATCGCGAAAATCCCCGGGGTCAAAACCGCTGCAAGACGCTCGTCCGAGGACCGGCTGGTCGAGTCCCCCTGCTGCGGAAGGAACCCGCCGAGGTCCACCACCTGCACAAATCCACTCACCACCATGCCCTTTCGTAGCGCAGGCGTTCGCCACACCGCCTCGGCCCCAATTGGCAGACGCGCCAGGATTCCAGGACCAGAGCCCTCTCGCCAGCCGAACCCCGCGCCCAGATACGCGTTCAGGTGTACACCGAGTGTCGGGGTCCCGAATCGCTTCCCCGCGGCGTTGCCACCGCCATCCACAAATCGTGACATCGCCTGCCGCAGGTCATCCTGCGTCTGCGCCTCCGAAATGTCCACGGCAAGGTTGAGTGCACGCACTTGGTCACCGAGCGTTCCCGGAGAGCACTCTGCACCTGTGCACGCATCCACCCCGCTCGGTGTTAAACTCTGCATCAGCACTAGCGAACTGTGCAGTACCTTCGGGTACTGCTGAGTCCGCACAGCGAGGATCAGCTCGGTCAGAATCTCCCGCGTGTCCAGGAGTCGCTCCCGGAGCGAGTCATCCGCCGCCGTCGTGAAACCCGATGCGCCGATCTGCACGATGTTTGCGAGTGCAGCCGCGTAAAGTGCCCGGCGCTGCTCGCGGGTGCTGTCTCCGTAGGGCTGCAGTTGCACGATGCGCCGCCGAATGCTGTCTAGGGCAGGAAGCACGCTCTCTACTTCCTGCCGAGCTTCCACCACCTTCGGCAACCGCTCGGTGAATTGGACGCGCTCCTGTGCTGTGGAGTTCGCCAGCAGCTGCAGGGCTGCGTAGCGGAACAACGTGTCACGCGGGATCTCGCCCGCGCTCACACTGCGGAGCTGGTCCCTGCCTTCAAGCGTGGCGCTCACGAATAGCGACACGTAGTGCATGGAGCGCACGGCCTGCACAGACTCGAGGTACGCAAGCGAGGGATGCTCCACCACATACCGCCTCAGCCAGGCGTCGAAGCCGGAGATCGCCTCCAGGGGATTTTCGCCGCGGTGCACACGCCGCGCGTAGTCGAACGCGTACAGCGCCATGACAGCACGCGACGCGTATGGGCGCACCGCCTCCTGCGCCGCCGGAACGCCGTCAAGCGCCATCTGAACCTCTTTCAACCTCGCACTCTTCAATTCTATCGCCTGCCTGGTGACAGCCGAGACGCGGCTCCTCGCCCCGTTCGCGCGCTCCTGATCGTACTCCCGCTTTAAGTTGGCAACATCGTGGGTTAGTGAGCGGGCGCGTGCCCTCAGCCACGCAGTGTCACTGGCGAGCCCACGCGTGAGCAGCATTCCGACCGCGCGTTCCGGGAGGCGTTCGACATCCTGCTGAAGCAGTGATCGAATCGTTTCAAGACTCGGCAGATACCGGTTCTGCGGCGGCGCACTGAGTGCCATGCACGTCGCCTCGAGCGTGCTTCGTGACACTGCGCACAACTGCGAAGCGAAAGTAGTCAGCGCGTACTGCTGAGCCTCGCGCCGAGCGCGCGCGTAAAGTGCATCCGCCGCTGCTTGGGCGAACGGTTCCCACCCGGTTCCGATGCTTAAACCGGTGGACGCCGGTGCCGGGGCGGTCGAGGAAATGCGCGCCTGGACAGAACGGTCGGCACCGACGTCGAACCGCCCGCCAGGAGTGCTCCTCGTGCGCTCGGCGTCACCACCCCTCCCAAGTGGTGTTTTCCCGACCCGCAGAACGATTCGTTCCGTGTCGATCCCATCCTCCACGAGCGCTGCCTTAAGCGCCGCCGCGCGGCGACCCGCAAGACCTGAGTCCGGCTTAACACCCGGTTCTACCGCATCTGGGTAGCCCACCACTTCCACTAGCGCGCCGTGCCGGTAAGTGGTGAGTCCACTGAGCTGATCCGCTGAGGTGCCCACCAACGTACGGTCACCAGGTGTCAAGTCGTCCCCACCCGGGGTGAAGCGCACCACCTCAAGCGCGGTCTCGGAGTTTGCCGCGATGATGGGGACTCGGGCGAAGATTGCTACGCGGTTGCGCAAGAGGGTGTCAGCAGGCTCAACTGTGTCCTTGAGCTCTACAGGTCGGGATGCACTCGTATTGATTGCGCCGTGCAGGATACCCTTCACATGCGCGGACCGGTTGCTTGCCTTTAGATCGTGCGCATCAGCCAACCGATACGCCACGACCTCCACGCGCGAGATGCCTAAGCTGTCCCGCATCTGACGAATCCTTGCGGCAACCTCCACTTGCAGCAGTGTATCAACGGCCGAGGAGATTGTGTCGCCAGTCAGGAACACGACCTGCCCATGCGCTAGATCCGTGCTGCGACCGCCCGTAGCGGCGGCAGCGGCGGCGCGCCGCCGTACCTCCTGCTCCAAAACGTCCTTGCGCAGCCTGATGAGCGTATCGGGTGACGGTGGAGTCACCGCGGCCCACTGGCTCGCGGCCTCAGCCGCAGTCCGGCGCGTCGTAGGAAGTGGTAGTCGGCAGAATTTCTGAAGGTCCGACTCGACAAACGCCCTTCGATGACGACATGCGAGGAACACATCCAGTGCTGTCGCGGTGCTCGCGCGCGCTTGCTGAGCGTAGGTCAAGCTGGGCACCATGATCGTCGCCACTGCAACGCCGAACGTGAGCACCAGTCGCCGCTGGAGAGACCGGATGAAGGTGCGCATAAGAGCCCTCCGGTTATAGATACGATCAGAGAACTACGAGGTGCGAGAATGGCCGCTGACCCACTGGCATCGTTCAAGGAGGAGGGCCAATCTCAAGGAGGGTGCTGCAGAGCACTTGTTTCCGCTGGGCCACCACCAACCGTACTGGTGTGAGTTCCCCAAACTCTGTCGCCGATCCTCTCTAAACTCTGGCGCGATTCAGGATCACTGACCCTATCTTTTTCGCCGTTCCGTGCAGGGCTGCT
>CADCTW010000094.1 GCA_902805735.1 uncultured Gemmatimonadota bacterium
GCGCGCGGCGCGGCGGGGCGCCGGTCGCGCGGGGTCACCACGGGCTGCACCGGCTCGATGGGGGCGCGCGGGCGGCGCGGGAGCGTGATCACTTGCGGACCTCCGCGGCGAGCTCGGCGAAGCGCCGGCCCCGCTCTTCGTAGTTGGGGAACATGTCGTAGCTGCTGCAGGCGGGGGACAGGAGGATGGCGTCGCCGTGTTGCGCGATGGCCCGCGCCCGGCGGATCACCTCCTCGAAGGGCCCGTCCACGCGCTCCACCGGGACGTGCCCCGCCAGGTCCTTTGCGACGATCTCCGCGGCCTCGCCGTACGCCACCACGGCGCGCACGTTGCCGCCCAGGTCGGGAAGGAGCTCGGTGTAGGGCTCGCCCTTGTGGCGCCCGCCCAGCAGCAGCACCACCGGCCGGCTCATCCCCCGCACCGCCACCCGCGTCGACGCGATGTTGGTGGCCTTGGAGTCGTTGATCCAGAGCACCCCGTCCCTCTCGCCCACCGGCTGCAGGCGGTGCGAGGGGGCCTCGAACGTCCTCAGCGCGTGCCCGATGGCCTCCGCTTCGGCCCCGGCGAGCCGTGCGGCGAGCGCGGCGGCCAGGGCGTTGGCCGCATTGTGGCGGCCCAGGATGCGCATCTCGAAGGCGGGGGCGAGCGCTTCCTGGGTCACGCCGTCCATGCGCAGCGTCAGCCACCCCTCGGGGTCCAGGAACCCGCCGCGCTCCCCCACTTCCGGCTGCGAGGCCACGCGGAAGTAGAAGCGCTCTCCCGGGGCGTCGCCCAGCAGGGTGCGGGCGCGCTCGTCCTCGGCGTTCAGCACCCAGCGGCTGGCGGGGGTGGCGTTGCGGAAGAGGTTCTTCTTGTCCGCGTAGTACGCTTCCAGGTCCGGGTACCAGTCCAGGTGGTCCGGCGCCAGGTTGGTCAGCACCCCGATCTCGGGGGCGAAGCGGTCGATCATCCCCAGCTGGAACGACGACGCCTCCACCACCGCGATCTCCGGCTGCGGCACGCGCAGGGCCAGCTCGCTCAGCGCCGTGCCGATGTTGCCGCCCGCCGCCGCGTTCCGGCCCGCCGCGCGCAGGATGTGCTCGACGAGCCCGGTGACCGTCGTCTTGCCGTTGGTCCCCGTGATCCCGATCACCCGCGACTCGAGCTGCTCGAACGCCAGCTCGATCTCGGGGACCACCGGCACGTGCGCGATGGCCGGCTCGGCCAGGATCTTGGCCGTGGGCGGGATGCCGGGGGAAAGGACGATGCGGGTGCACCCGGCCAGCTTGGCCACGTCGTGCCCCCCCGTCTCCGCGTCGCCCCCCAGGCCGCGGATGCGCGCGGCGGCCTGTTCCTGCGCGGGGCCCGTGCCCGCGTCGCTGGCGTACACGCGCGCCCCGCGGGCCAGCGCCAGCCGTGCCGCCGCCACGCCGCTGCGCGCCAGCCCCAGCACGCCGATCGTCTCCCCGTCCAACGGCCGGCTCACCGGACCTCCCGCACGGCCCGCCCGCCGGGCGACTGAAGTCGCGGCAACGATGGCACGAAGTCCCCCTGCGGGGACTGGACGACGCCAGCTCTGCCCGAAGGCCGAGTCCGCGCAGGCGGCCTTTGTGCTTTCGTCGCAGCGACTTCAGTCGCCGACCTCGCAGGGGCACGACTCGCCCCCACCCCGCACGCGCCTTCGACAGCAAATCGCCGCACCGCACCCGCGGCGCCGAAAGCGCGGACGCCATAAATGGCGCCCCCACGGAGGGCTCCGGCTGATCCCCAAGGCCCAGTCCGCGCAGGCGGACTTTGTGCTTTCGTTGCGGCGACTTCAGTCGCCAGCACGCGGATCGCGGCCATCCTCAGCGGATCTTGAGGGTGGCCACGGCGGCCAGGGCGCACATGATCCCCACGATCCAGAAGCGGATGATCACCTTGCTCTCGTGCCAGCCGATCTGCTCGAAGTGGTGGTGCAGCGGCGCCATGCGGAAGATGCGGCGCCCGGTGCCCGTCTTTCGCTTGGTGTACTTGTAGTAGACCGTCTGCGCCATCACCGAGAGCGCCTCGGCCACGAACACGGCGCCCACGATGGCCAGGAGGAACTCCGCCTTCAGCAGCACCGCCACCGCCCCCAGCACCCCGCCGATGGCCAGCGACCCCGTGTCGCCCATGAACACCTCGGCCGGGTGCGCGTTGAACCACAGGAAGCCGATGCACCCCCCCGCCAGCGCCACGCAGAAGATGGAAAGCTCCCCCGCGCCCGGCAGGTAGAAGAGGTTCAGGTAGTCCGACGTGTCCACCCGCCCGAACAGGTAGGCGAACATCCCAAAGGTCGTCGCCGCGATGGCGGAGAGCCCGGCGGCCAGCCCGTCCAGCCCGTCCGTCAGGTTGACCGCGTTGGAGCAGCCCACGATGACGAAGGTGACGAAGATGATGTACGCCGGCCAAAAGAACACCACGTGGATGCTCTTGAGGAAGGGGATCTGCGTCCAGGTGCTGGGGATGTCGCTGAAGGGGAACCACACCAGCAGCGCCCCCAGCAGCAGCCCCAGCGAGCCCTGCCCCAGGATCTTGTAGCGCCCGGCGAGCCCGTCCGTCCCCTTGCGGGTGATCTTGAGGTAGTCGTCCAGGAACCCCAGCACCCCCAGCCAGATCAGCACGATCAGCGCGGTGAGCGTGTACTGGTTGTCCAGCCGCGCCCACAGGATGGTGGGGATCACGGTAGCCAGCACGATCAGCACGCCGCCCATGGTGGGCGTGCCGCGCTTGCCCAGGTGCGTCTGCGGGCCTTCCGTGCGGATGATCTGCCCCAGCTTGAGCATCCGCAGGCGGCCGATGATGGTGGGCCCGAAGATGAAGGCCACCAGGAACGCCGTCACCACCGCCCCCGCCGCGCGGAAGGTCTGGTAGCGGAAGACGTTGAACGCCGCGTTGTACTCGGCGAGCGGTACCAGCAGGTGGTAGAGCACCGTGTCAGGACCCGGCTTGGGGAGTGAAGTCGCGCTCGATCAGCGGGATGATGCGCTCCAGCGCGACGCCGCGCGACCCCTTCAGCAGGATCGTCTCGTCGCCTTTCAGCAGCGGGCGAAGCTCGTCGTACGCCTGCAGGGGGTCTTCGGCGGCCACCAGCCGGTCGCCCAGCCGCTCCCGCAGCGGCCCGAACGCGGCCACGAAATCGCCCGTGGCCACCACCCGGTCGATGCCGCTCCCCACCAGCCCGGCAATGGTGGCGGCCGCTTCGGCGTGAAGCTCCTCCGCGTGGTCGCCCAGCTCCCTCATCGTCCCCACCACGGCGATCTTGGCGCCGCCGTTGGCCGGGATGGAGGCCAGCAGCTCCACGGCCGCGCGCAGCGAGGGGGGGTTGGAGTTGTAGCAGTCCGCCAGCACCCCCACCGTCCCCACGCGCCGCCACTCGTTGCGCATCTTGGGCGACGACATGGCGCCGATCCCCCGCGCCGCGTCCTCCAGCGGCACGCCCAGCGCCTCGGCCACCCCCAGCGCCAGCAGCGCGTTGCGCACGTTGTGCCGGCCGGGGAGGGGGACGTGCACGTCCACCCCGCGGAAGCTCCACTCCGTGCTCCCGTCCGGCCGCACGCGCACCTCGCCCTCGGGGCGCAGCTCCGCGCCCTCGGCGAAGCCGGCCAGCCGCACGCGGTCGCCCAGGATGGCGCGGGCGCGCCGGGGAAGCTCGTCCGGCTCGTCCGCCACGAACCCCGTGCCGCCGGGGCGGATGGAGGGGAGGATGGCGAGCTCCTCTTCCAGGACGCCGGCCACGCTCCCGAACCCTTCCAGGTGCTCCTCGCCGATGGAGGTGATCAGCGCCACGTCCGGCTCGGCGATGGCGCCCAGCAGCGCGATCTCCCCCGGCTCGTTGGTCCCCGTCTCGATCACCAGCACCTCCGCGTCTTCCGGCGCGGCGAGCAGGGTGAGGGGCACTCCCACCTGGTTGTTGAGGTTGGCCTCGGTGGCGTGCACCCGCAGCGTGCCCCCCAGCGCGGCGCGCAGCAGCTCCTTGGTGGTCGTCTTGCCGTTGCTCCCCGCCACCGCCACCACCCTGCCGGCCAGCGCGCGGCGCCGGTGCCGGGCCAGGCGCCCCAGGGCGTGGAGCGTGTCGTCCACCAGGTACAGCCGCATCCCGCTGGGCTGCACGTCCGGCATCCGTGAGACCACCGCCGCCGTGGCGCCCGCGTCCGACGCGAGGGCCAGGAAGTCGTGCGCGTCGTAGTTGGCGCCGCGCAGCGCCACGAAGAGCGAGCCCTCCCCGATCTTGCGCGTGTCGGTGGAGATCCCTGTATAGAGGGCGTCTCCCTCTTCATTTCCCGCGGTGCCCAGCGCGTGCTCCACCTCGGCGGCGGTCCATCGGAATGCGGTCACGCCCTTCCCCCGTGTTCGGCCAGGATCTCTGCCACCACGATGCGCTCATCGAACGAGCGCTTCTCCCGGCCCACGATCTGGTACGTCTCGTGGCCCTTGCCCGCGAGGAGGATCACGTCTCCCTCGCGCGCTTCGAGAAGCGCCCGTCGGATGGCTTCGCGGCGGTCGGAAACTCGCACGCGGGGTGCACTTCCCATGCCGCTCTCGATGCCGTCCAGGATCTTCTCCGGATCTTCGGTGCGCGGGTTGTCCGAGGTGACGATGGCGAGATCGGCCCCTTCCGCGGCGATCCGCCCCATCTCGGGCCTCTTGCTCGCATCGCGGTCCCCGCCGGCCCCGAAGACGACGATCAGGCGGCCGGCGACAAGGGGGCGGACGGCGGCGAGCGCGCGCTCCAGTGCGTCCGGTGTATGCGCGTAGTCCGCCAGTACCGTGGCGGATTGCGGCGGTCCGGAGATCCTTTCCAGCCGCCCGGGGACCTGTGGGATCGTCGCCAGTCCCTCCGCGATCTCCTCCGCGCCCCACCCCAGCGTCCACAGCGCGGCGGCGGCGGCGAGCGCGTTGGAGACGTTGTAGGTGCCGAAGAGGGGGAGGCGCACGGGGGCGGCGCCATCCGGGGTCGCCAGCCGCCACTCCATCCCGCCGGGGCCCACGCGCACACCTTCCGCGCGCACCTCCGCCGGCTGCTCGATGCCGAAGCGGACGACGCTCCCCGCCTGCACGTCGCCCCACGCCGGGTCGTCCGCGTTGACCACCGCGGCGGCGCCGGGCTTGAGCAGGTCGGCGAGGCGCAGCTTGGCGGCACGATACTCCTCCATCGTGCCGTGGTAGTCCAGGTGGTCCTGGGTGAGGTTGAGGAAGAGGGCCGCGTCGTAGCGCGCCGCCGCCATCCGCCCCTGGTGCAGGGCGTGGGACGAGACCTCCATCGCCACCGCCTTGACCCCCGAGTCCACGAAGCCGCGCAGCCAGCGCGCCGCCTCCACGGGCCCCGGCGTGGTGAGCCCCTCCGTGCCGGGAACCACCTTGCCGCCCGCGTCCAGCGCCCCCAGCGTGCCGATGTACGCCGTGGGCATGCGCCGGGCGACCAGGTCGCGGAGGATGGCGGCCGTGGTCGTCTTGCCGTTGGTGCCCGTGACGCCCACCAGCGTCAGCTCCGCCCAGGGGTCGCGCCAGAGCTCGGCGGCGGCGAAGGCGGCGGCCAGGCGCCCGCTCTTCACCTCGATCTGCGGGATGCCGAGCGCCGGGTCGCGGTGCTCCACCGTGGCGGCGGCGGCGCCCTTCGCGGCGACGTCGGCCAGGTAGCGGTGACCGTCGCCCTCGGTGCCGGCGATGGCGCAGAACAGGTGGCCCGCCTCCGCCTTGCGCGAGTCCGCCGTGGCGCCCGACAACGGGAGAGCCGCTTCTTCGGCGGAAAGGCGGGAGCCCGCGAGGAGCCCCTGGCGCTCCAGCCGCGCCTCGACCTGGCCGAGCGTCCCCAGCATCAGCGCTCGTCTCCCACCACTGTGACCGTGCGGCCGCGCGCGTGCACGGCCCCGGCGGCGGGCTGCGTGGCGGACACGGTGCCGGCGCCCTGCACCCGCACCTGGAAGCCCAGGGCGTGCAGGCGGCGCACGGCGTCGCGCATGGAGAGGCCCGCCAGCTCGGGCACCGGCACCGGCTCGCGCTTCGGCGCCGGCGCGGCGTGCCGTGGGAGCGAGTCGAACACGTACGTCCCCTCGCCGCCGGAGGAGCGCGGGCGGCGCGGCACCGCCTGCTGCGCCTGCGGCTGCGATGGCGTGGGGATGCGCGTGGCGAGGAGCGCGCGGCGGTCCAGCGAGGGCGAGCGCGCCGCCAGGA
>CADCTW010000095.1 GCA_902805735.1 uncultured Gemmatimonadota bacterium
GGGGGTGGGACGAGTTCTACACGCGGGTGCAGCACCCCACGGTCACGGCGGGGCCCAACGACCGCGTGGAGCCCATGAGCCGCATGACGCAGATCATCGCGCAGAACATGGTGCTCTCGCGGCGGATCTCGCCGCACGTGCACTCGTACTTCGAGGTGGATTACACGCGCATCGACCAGGTGCGCGCCAAGGCGAAGCGCGCCTGGGCCGAGGCGGGCGTCAAGATCACCTACACGCACTTCATCGCCAAGGCGGTGGTGCAGGCGCTCCGCGAGCACCCCAAGCTGAACGCCACCATCTCGGGCACCGACGTCATCTACCGCGCCGACGTGCACCTGGGGATCGCGGTGGCCATCGAGAACGGGCTGATCGTGCCCGTGGTGCGCAACGCGGACGACCTGTCGCTGGTGGGGCTGGCCCGCCGTGTCAACGACCTGGCGACGCGCGCGCGCAACCGCCAGCTCAAGCCGGACGAGATCCAGGGCGGCACCTTCACCATCACCAACCCGGGGATCTTCGGCACCACCATCGGCTTCCCCATCATCAGCCAGCCGCAGGTCGCCATCATGGGCGTGGGCGGCGTGGAGATGCGCCCGGCCGTGGTGACGGACGAGTTCGGCAGCCACGCCATCGTCCCGCGCAAGCGAGGCTACATCTCCCTGGGCTACGACCACCGCCTGGTGAACGGCGCCGACGGGGACCAGTTCCTGGCGCGCGTCAAGGAGCTGATGGAGAGCGCCACCGAGAACGGCTGATCTCACACAGAGACACAGAGGCACAGAGATAAACAGGTGGAGACGACCACTCCTACGCGCACGGTCCGGGTCCGCCGGCTGGGCACCACCTCGTACGCAGACGCGCTGGCGCTCCAGTCCGAGCTGGTGTCGCGGCGCCGCGCGCGCGAGGTGGTGGACACGCTTCTCCTCCTGGAGCACCCGCACGTCATCACGCTGGGGAGCGGCTCGCACGACGAGAACGTCCTGGTCTCGCCCGAGGAGCGGGCGGCGCGCGGGATCGAGCTGTTCGAGACGGGGCGGGGCGGGGACGTGACCTACCACGGCCCCGGCCAGCTCGTCGGCTACCCCATCCTGGACCTGAAGCCGGACCGCTGCGACCTCCACCGCTACCTGCGCGACCTGGAGGAGATGCTGATCGGGGTGCTCGCCGAGTTCGGGCTGCGGGGCGAGCGCAAGGAAGGGCTGACCGGCGTGTGGGTGGATGACCGCAAGCTGGCCGCCATCGGCGTGCGCGTCTCCTCCGGCTGGATCACCAGCCACGGCTTCGCCCTCAACGTCAGCACCGACCTCTCCTACTTCGGCACCATCGTCCCCTGCGGCATCCGCTCCCACGGCGTCGGTTCCATCTCCAGCGAGCTCGGCCGCCCCGTCGCCATGGCCGACGTGGAGGCCGCGGCGGTGCGCAGCTTCGAGCGCGTCTTCGGAGCGGTCGCACGCCCGGACTGACGCGGCGCGGAACGAGGTGCGCGGACGCTGGCGTCTACGGCGCGTACTTGGGGCCGGTACGCTTGACGGATGCAGGCGAGGCGTTTACCGTGCGATCACACCGGACCTCACCCGCGGAGGACGCATGGCGAACCTGACGATTGAAGACGTGCCTGACGAGCTGTGCCGCACGTTCCGCGCGATCGCGCCCGAGCGCCGCCGCCTCGTAGTAAGCCGGCTTGTGGCGTGCCTGGAGAATGAAGTGCGGGTGCGCCCCGCCCGCGATGTGGAGCGCACGATCCAGGAGATCCGCGCATTCCGGGAGAGCCTCAACGTTCCGCCGCTCACTGAGGAGTTCATCGAGCGTGCGATCAACGAGGGTCGCCCGTGATCGTAAGCGGATACCAACCTAATCGCGTATCTCCTCATCCTGGGTCCCTTCTCCGAAGATGCGGAACGGATCCAGAGGCGTGATCCGGACTGGCGGGCTCCCTGGCTCTGGCGGAGTGAGTTCCTGAGCGTCCTCTCCTTGTACATGCGCACGGGTACGATGACGCTCGGGGAAGCGCAGGGGGCGTGGCGTCGTGCCCGCCGCATGCGGGCTGGGGGGGTTCGCCGTTGACGGTTCGGCGGTTCTGGACCTGGCCGCCACGTCCCGCTGCAAATCATATGACTGTGAATTCGTTCTCGCTGCGCAGAGCGCCGGTGTGCCACTCGTGACGGCGGACGGCAAGGTGCTGGCGGCCTTCCCATCGGTTGCCGTGTCCATCCAGACTTTCGCGTCCTGACCAGCGATCTTACACAGAGACACAGAGGCACAGAGATAAGTTCATCTCTGTGCCTCTGTGTCTCTGTGTAAGATTCAACCTCTCGGCAGCGCCCTGGCCGGCTTGAAGCCCGCCTCGTCGGGCGGGATGGCGAAGAAGTCCAGGAACTTGTCGCGCTCCTGCTGCGTGGCGATCCAGGCATCGAAGCCGGACTCGACCAGTCCGCCGCTGTTGAGCTGCTTGGTGGCGGCGCGGATCGCCAGGTCGTTGGCGTACTCGTTCTGCGGGTGGCCGGCGTGGCCCTTCACCCAGCGCCACATGATGCGGTGGCGCGACGCGGTGCGCAGCAGCTCCTTCCACAGCTCCAGGTTCTCGATCTCGCCCGTCTTGCGCGTCCAGCCGCGGGCGGCCCACCCGTGCACCCACTGCGTCATCGCGTCCACCAGGTAGCGGCTGTCGGTGGTGAAGACGACGCGGGAGGGGGCCTTGAGCGCTGCCAGGGGGAGGATGGCGCTGCGGATGGCCATGCGGTTGTTGGTGGTGTCCGGCTCGGAGACCCAGAAGTCGCGCCGCACCCAGCCGCGCTTTTCGTGGAAGAACTCCACCAGCCCGGCGGCGCCGCCGGGGCGCGCCTTGTTCTTGAACTGGTTGCCGAGGCACGATTCGTCGGCGTAGATGTGGATCAGCGGGTCGGTGGTCGGCAAGTGCGTCTGTGCGTGAGTGGGTCGGGTGGCGGGCGAAATCTACCGGCGCGGCGGCGGGGCGCCAACCGTTCTTGACAGCGCGGGGGCGGCACGTAGATTCCCGCGCATCGCATCTACCTGCCCGCGTTGCACTTGACCGACCTTTCCCGCGGAGACCCCCGTGGCCGCACCCGCTGTGCTGATGCTGGAGGATGGGCGCGTCTTCGCCGGCGAGTCGTACGGCGCCGCGGGGACGGCGTTCGGCGAGGTGGTGTTCAACACCTCCATGACCGGGTACCAGGAGGTCCTCACCGACCCGTCGTACACCGGGCAGCTCGTGGCGATGACCTACCCGCTCATCGGCAACTACGGCGTCAACCCGGCGGACGAGGAATCGGCGCGGCCGCAGGTGGCGGGGTTCATCCTGCACGAGGCGCCGCCGGTGCACAGCAACTGGCGCGCGACCGAAACGCTGCACGACTACCTGGCGCGCACCGGCGTGGTGGCCATCCAGGGCGTCGACACCCGCGCGCTCACCCGGCACATCCGCTCCCGCGGGGCCATGCGCGCCGCCCTGGCGCCGGAAGCGGGCGACGAGCTGCTGGAGCGGATCCGCGCGCAGCCCTCCATGGCGGGGCTGGACCTGGCGGACGGCGTCTCCACCCCCGAGCGCTACACGGTGCGCCCGGCCGGCGACCGGCGCTACCGGGTGCTGGCGTACGACTTCGGGGTCAAGAGCAACTCCCTGCACCTCCTGGCGGAGCGCGGGTGCGAGGTCACCGTGATCCCCTCGCACACCCCGGTGGAGGAGATCGTCGCCGCCGGCGCCGACGGGCTCTTCGTCTCCAACGGACCCGGCGACCCGGAGGCCGTCCCGCACGCGCTGGACTCCATCCGCGAGCTGGGGGAGCGCGACGTGCCGGTCTTCGGGATCTGCCTGGGCCACCAGCTGATCTCCCGCGCCTTTGGGGCGACTACGTACAAGCTTCTCTACGGCCACCGGGGCGGCAACCACCCGGTGCGGCGGGTGAGCGACGGCGCGGTGGAGATCACCTCGCAGAACCACGGCTTCGCGGTGCAGGGCGACGAGAGCGGGATCCCCGGCGCGCCCGGGCTGCGGGTGACGCACGTCAACCTCAACGACGGCACGGTGGAAGGGGTGGAGCACCGCGAGCAGCCCGTTTTCTCGGTGCAGTACCACCCCGAGGCGGCGCCGGGCCCGCACGACTCGGTGTATCTCTTCGACCGCTTCGTGGACGAGATGGCGCGGCGCGCGGAGCGGAGGGCCGGGGACGCTTGACGGCGCGCGGGCGGCGGATTATCCTTCGGTCATGTAAGTAGCCGTCCCACACCCCCTTAGGCCGTCTTCGCCCCGCAACGCGCCTGCCCCGCCCGTCCGGACGCAACGCTTCCAACGTTTGCCCAACCCGGTTTTGCCTGCCCCGCGAGGGGTGAAGCGGGGTGCATCCTTTCCGGCCGTTGTGTGCACGAAGCCGATTTTCGGGAGACCCCTCCGCCCCGGCGGGGGTGGCCGGACCCTGCTTTTCCCCGAGTTGCGCCGCGGCGCGCATCGACCCCGGGGCACCGCCCCCGCATCAACCCCCCCAGGAGGACGTGTCATGACCAAGGCGGATCTGGTACAGAAGGTCGCCGACTCGATCGGCCCCGGCGTCACCAAGCGAGACTGCGCGGTGGTGGTGGATTCGTTCCTGAACTCCATCAAGGACGCCATGGCGGATCACCAGAACATCGAGATCCGGGGCTTCGGCACCTTCAAGGTCCGCGAGCGGAAGAGCCGGCTGGCGCGCAACCCGCGCACGGGTGACCCGGTGGAGGTGCCCCCGCGCGCCGTGCCGGTGTTCAAGCCGTCGAAGGAGCTGCGCGCGCTGGTGGAGGAGAAGCCGCTCGAGGTGTGATGCGGGGGAAGTGCCCAGTGCCCAGTGCCTGGTGCCCAGTAACTGCAGTTCCACTAGGCACTAGGCACTAGGCACTAGGCACTGGGCACCAGGCACTGGGCACCAGGCACTTCCTTGCCTCGCCGCCCGCCCCGTGACCCGGGGCGGGCGTTTTTTTTGCGTCCGGCGAAGGCATCCTCCACAGGAGCTTTTCAGATGCCGCAATCGTTAGATCCGCGCGACGAGCGCGCAACGGGCCGGGCACGCGTGCTCGGTCCCTACGAGACCGCTTACGACGTGCGCCGCGGGTACGGCGAGCCCGTGGAGCCGCGGGAGCGCGCGGTGCGGCACCACGAGGCGGAGACGTGGCGCGGGCGGGCGCGCGACGAGCGGTAGGGGTGGCACACCTTCTGCCCGGTCCGCCCGGCGAACCCGGACCGGAGACCGTATGCTGATTCAGGAAGTGCTGACCGAGCTTTCCCCTGCCGAGGTGATCGACCGGGCGCGTGAGTTCTTCAACATGCGCTTCTCGCCGTACGGCGGCTTCACCGAAGACGTGGGCCCCTCCCACATCACCTTCCGCACCGAGGCCGGCGACGTGGCGGTCGGCGTGGGAACGCAGGAGGGCCGCACGCTGGTGCGCGCCTCGACGTCGCGGCTGCACCATGAGGTCTCCCAGTTCCTGATCACCATCGCGCCCCCCGAAGAGGTGCGGCAGAACGTGCCGGGACCCGGCGCGTCCGGCGCGGGGTGAACTGACGCGGCGGCCCTCACCCGGCGGCCTGAGAGCCGCCACCCTCTCCCAGCAACTGCCCTGGGAGAGGGGACGAATTCGCGCGCGACGAGCAGGTAGACGAAGGCGTGGAAGGAGGCCCTCACCCCCCCGACCCCCCTCTCCCGATAACGGGAGAGGGGGGCGATTTCCACAGGATGGAGCGACGAACGGCGTTCTGCCCAGCCGCGGCCCCTTCGACCGCCGGGCCCGGCTGGATGGCTGGAGTGCGCCCCCCTCTCCCATTATTGGGAGAGCGGGGGTCGGGGGGGTGAGGGCCCTTTCGGCACGAGCCGCCGTCCTCCCCGTTCCCCGTTCCCGGCCCGAACCGCTTCCGCTTGGCGGGGTACCCCGTGCGTGGTTATCGTTCAGCCTCACCCGCGCGGAGCCCGCATGATCGTTCGCACCCTGTTCTTCGCCACCTATCGCGACCTGGCCGGCACGGACGAGCTCGCCGTGGAGCTGCCGGCCGGCGCGCGCGTCGTGGACCTGGTGCGGCAGCTCCGGAGCGGGGGGACGCCGCTCGCCCGGCTTCCCGAAGCTCCCGTGGTCGCCGTGAACATGGACTACGCACCCGCCGGCGCCGAGCTGCGCGACGGGGACGAAGTCGCGTTCATTCCGCCCGTGGCGGGGGGCTGAGGTGGGGGCCAGCTACGCCGCCGTGGTCGCGGAGCCCATCGACGCCGCGCGCGTCCTGGGCGACACGCTGTCGCCCGCGGACGGGGCGGCGCTGCTGTTCTGGGGCGTGGTGCGCCAGCAGAACGAGGGGCGCGCCGTCACCCAGCTCGAGTACCACGCCTACGAGGCCATGGCGGAGCGCGAGATGCTGCGCATCGCGGACGAGGCGCGCGAGCGCTGGCGGACGGGCGACATCCGCGTGGTACACCGCGTAGGGCTGCTGCAGGTGGGGGAGGCCAGCATCGCCATCGCCGTGGCGGCGCCGCACCGGGGCGAGGCGTACGAGGCCAGCCGCTACGTGATCGAGCAGGTCAAGCAGCGCGTCCCCGTGTGGAAGCGCGAGGGGTACGTGGAGGGGGACCGGGAGTGGGTGCCGGGGTTCACCCCCGCGGCGGAGCCGCGATGACGCGCCTGGTGCAGCTCGGCGTCCCGGTGGTGGCCGAGAACGCGGTGCCGGAGGACGGGCCGATGACGGACGGCTTCGGCCGGCGCATCGAGTACCTGCGCATCTCCGTCACCGACAAGTGCAACCTGCGCTGCGTGTACTGCATGCCGGAGGAGGGCCTCCCCTGGCTGCGCCGCGAGCAGCTCCTGTCGTACGAGGAGATCGGCGAGGTGGTGCGGGTGATGGCGGGCCTGGGGCTGCGGCGCGTGCGCATCACGGGCGGCGAGCCGCTGGTGCGCCGCGACCTCCCCACGCTCGTCCGCATCCTCCGCGACGTCCCGGGGATCGACGACATCGCCCTTTCCACCAACGCCGTGCTGCTGGGGGAGCAGGCCGGCGAGCTGCGCGCCGCCGGGCTGGACCGCGTCAACGTCTCGCTGGACTCGCTGATCCCGGAGCGCATCGACGCGATCTCGCGGCGCGCGGGGTCGGCGGCGGCGATCATGGGGGGGATCGCGGCGGCGGAGCGCGCGGGGTTCTTCCCCCTCAAGGTGAACTGCGTGGTCATGCGCGGGCGCAACGACGACGAGGTGGAGGCGTTCGCCGCGGTCACCCGCGAGCGCCCCTGGCACGTCCGCTTCATCGAGGTCATGCCCACCGGCGACAACCTGGGCGTCTCCCACGACGAGTACGTCTCGTCGGACGAGATCCTGGGCCGCGTCGCGCGCATCGGCGACCTCCGGCCGGTGGCGGGGCCGCACGGCAATGGCCCGGCGAAGTACTACGCTTTCGACGGCGCGGCGGGCACGGTGGGCGTCATCAGCCCCATGAGCCACAACTACTGCGGCACCTGCAACCGCATGCGCCTCACCGCCGACGGCCAGCTCCGCCCCTGCCTCTTCGGCGACCTGCACACCGATCTGCGCAGCCCCCTGCGCACCGGCGCCCCGCTGGAGCCCCTGATCCGCCAGACCCTCCGCATCAAGCCCGAGCGCCACTGGCTGGTGCAGGGCAGCGACGTGGGGAGCGGCGGCCTGCGGGCGCTCAGCCAGGTCGGCGGATGAAAAGCAATCTCACACAGAGGCACAGAGGCACGGAGATGAAGTCACCTCTGTGCCTCTGTGTCTCTGTGTGAGTCAAAAAACCTATGATCGACGTAGCGCTCTACGAGCCCGAGATCCCCGGGAACGCGGGTGCCATCGCGCGCACCTGCGGGGCCACGGGGGCGCCGCTGCACCTGATCGGGAAGCGGGGATTCTCGTTCACGCATCCCAAGGCGAAGCGCGCGCTGATGGACTACTGGCAGCACGTGGAGTACCACGTGCACGTGGCGTGGGCGGACTTCGCGGAGCGGGTGGAGGGGCGCAGGATCTGGATGTTCACCACGAAGGCGGAGCGGGGGCTGTGGGACGCGGAGTTCGCGCCCGGCGACGTGCTCCTCTTCGGGCCGGAGTCGCGCGGGCTGCCGGACGAGGTGCTCGCCACCGCGCCCGGGCACCACGTGCGCATCCCCATGCGCCCTGAGACGCGCAGCCTCAACCTCTCCACCGCGGCGGGCGTGGGGCTGTACGAGGCGCTCCGGCAGGTACGGCACCTGGGTTGAACAAACGTTGTGCAGAGGTGTATCCACACGAGCCCGGCCGGTCGCTGAAACACGGCGGCGGCTGGGCCTTTCTTCAAGTTGACACGTGGTGCGGGCGCGTCTATGTTGCCCCGGCTTCCCGGCAGGGCCGCGGAGCCACGCAAACCAGCATCCATAGCTTGGGGATACATGGACAAGATCACGGTGGTCGGAGCGGGGAACGTCGGCGCGACGGCGGCGCAGCGCGTAGCCGAGAAGGAGCTGGCGCGCCAGGTGGTCCTGATCGACATCGCGGAAGGCGTCCCGCAGGGGAAGGGGCTGGACCAGTTCCAGTCCGCGCCCATCGAGGGCTTCGATTCGCGCGTCATCGGCACCAACGGGTACGAGGAATCCGCCGGGTCGGGGATCTACATCGTCACGGCCGGTATCGCGCGGAAGCCGGGGATGAGCCGCGACGACCTGCTGACCACCAACGCCGGGATCGTGCGCCAGGTGAGCGAGAACATTGCCCGCGTGTCGCCCGACGCCATCATCATCATGGTCAGCAACCCGCTGGACGTGATGAGCTACGTGGCCATGAAGGCCAGCGGCTTCCCTCGCGAGCGGGTGATCGGCATGGCCGGCGTGCTGGACACGGCCCGCTACCGCGCCTTCCTGGCCATGGAGCTGGACGTGTCCGTGGAAGACATCCAGGCGATGGTGCTGGGCGGCCATGGCGACACCATGGTGCCGCTGGTCTCCTACACCACCGTGAGCGGCATCCCCGTCACGCAGCTGATGGCGCGCGACCGGCTGGACGCCATCGTGGACCGCACCCGCAACGGCGGCGCGGAGATCGTGAAGTTCCTCAAGACGGGCTCGGCCTACTACGCCCCCTCGGCGGGGGCGGTCCAGATGGCCGAGGCCATCGTCAAGGACAAGAAGCGCATCCTTCCCTGCGCCGCGTGGCTGCAGGGCGAGTACGGGATGAACGACCTCTTCCTGGGCGTGCCGGTGAAGCTGGGGCGCAACGGGATGGAGGGGATCATCGAGGTGGAGCTTACCGACGAGGAGCGCGCCGCGCTCCAGAAGTCGGCCGAGGCGGTCCTGGAGCCGATGGCGCTGGTCTGACGCACCCCCGCGAGCGCCGCGCCCTCCCGCGGGGCGCGGCGCTCGCCGGTGCAACACCGAGATACACAACATGGCAACCCGCATCGAGAACGGCGCCGGCAGCGTGCGCAACGTCCGCAACACCCGCCTCACGGAGTCGCTCCGGTACAAGGGGCGCGAGGGGATGTGGACCTGGATGCTCCACCGGGTGACCGGGCTGGGCATCCTCTTCTTCCTCCTGATCCACGTCTTCGACACCGCGCTGGTGATCTACTGGCCGGACTTCTACGACGAGTCGCTGGCCATCTACCGCCACCCGGTGTTCCGGCTGGGCGAGCTGGCCATCTTCTTCTCGGTGCTGTACCACGCGCTGAACGGGCTGCGCATCATCATCCAGGACTTCTGGCCCCACGCCATGCGCCACCAGCGGAAGCTGGGGATCGCAGCGCTGGGGCTGAGCGTGCTGCTGATCCTTCCCGTCGCGTGGATCATGATGGCCCCCGTGTTCGGGCTGGCCGAAGAGCCGGGCGTGGAGCGGCACCGCGTGCGCATGGAGCGCCTGCAGGCCGAGGGGCGCACGCCGGCGCGCGCCACCAGGAAGCCACCCCCGGCGGCTTCGACGTCCGCATGGAGACGCCCTGATGAGCACCACCCAGGAAAGCCTGTACACGGCGGCCGTGCGCGGCGCCCCCCGGCGCGGCGGCGGCTTTCAGCGCCCCGCCGCGGGGAGCAGCAACTTCGAGCTGTACTCGTGGCTGTTCATGCGCGTGTCCGGCATCATCCTCATCTTCCTCTCGCTTTACCACCTGGTGTGGTGGAACCTGGTGGTGGGCGTGGAGCACCTGGACGCGGACCTGGTGCGCGAGCGGTGGACCAACCCGTTCAACCGGCTCTACAACGTGGCGCTCTGCGTCTTCGCCATGCTGCACGGCACCAACGGCCTGCGCTACAGCATCGAGGACTACGTGCGCAAGCCGGGCCGGCAGGTGGCGGTGAAGGCGGTCGCCTACACGCTCCTCCTCTCGGTGATGGCGTGGGGCGTGTTCGCCCTCCTCACCTTCGACCCGACGATCCAGGCGCGATGATCCATACGCATACGTACGACGCGCTGGTGGTGGGCGGCGGCGGGGCGGGGCTGATGACGGCCATCTACCTGTCGCGCGCGCCCAACCTGCGCACGGCGGTCATCTCCAAGCTGTACCCCACCCGCTCGCACACGGGCGCCGCGCAGGGCGGCATCTGCGCCGCGCTGGCCAACCTGGAAGAGGACCACCCGGAGTGGCACGCCTTCGACACCGTGAAGGGGTCGGACTACCTGGGCGACCAGGACTCCATCCAGGTGATGTGCGAGGAAGCGGTGCCGGTGATCATCGAGCTGGAGCACATGGGGCTCCCGTTCAGCCGCACGCCGGACGGCAAGATCGCCCAGCGCCCCTTCGGCGGGCACACGCACCACTTCGGGCAGGGCCCGGTGCGCCGCAGCTGCTACGCGGCGGACCGCACGGGGCACATGATCCTGCAGACGCTCTACCAGAACTGCATCAAGAACGGCGTCGACTTCTACGACGAGTTCCAGGTGGTGGACCTGATCCTCTCGGACGACGGCCGCTGCGGCGGCGTGATCGCGTACGAGGTGGCCAGCGGGGACCTGCACATCTTCCGCGCCAAGGCGGTGGAGTTCGCCACGGGCGGCTTCGGGCGCGTGTGGTCCATCACCTCCAACGCCCACGCCAACACGGGCGACGGGGTGGCGATCGCGCTGCGGCGCGGCATCCCCCTGGAGGACATGGAGTTCTACCAGTTCCACCCCACGGGGATCTACCGCCTGGGCATCCTGATCACCGAGGGGGTGCGCGGCGAGGGCGGGGTGCTGCGCAACGACCACGGCGAGCGCTTCATGGAGCGCTACGCGCCCACCATGAAGGACCTGGCCAGCCGCGACGTGGTGGCCCGCGCCATCAGCAAGGAGATCCGCGAGGGGCGGGGGATCGGGGGGAAGAAGTACGTGTACCTCGACGCCACGCACCTGGGCGCGGACGTCATCGAGAACAAGCTGCCGGACATCGCCGACTTCTGCCGCACCTACCTGGGCGTGGACCCGGTGAAGGAGCCGATGCCCATCCAGCCCACCGCCCACTACGGGATGGGCGGCATCCCCACCGACGTGGAGTGCCGCGCGGTGGACGCGGCGGGGCAGGTGATTCCGGGCCTGTACGCGGCCGGCGAGTGCGCCTGCGTGTCGGTGCACGGCGCCAACCGCCTGGGCACCAACTCGCTGCTGGACCTGGTGGTGTTCGGGCGGCGCGGCGGCATCGCCATGGCCGAGTTCTGCAAGACCGCCGAGCTCCCGCCCCTCCCGGCCAACCCCACGGCGGGGATCGAGGAGCAGTTCCGGCGCCTCCTGGTCACGGAGAAGGGCGAGCCCGCCGCCCGCCTGCGCGAGGAGATGCAGGACGTGATGCAGGACGCCGTCGGCATCTTCCGCGAAGGGCCGGGGATGGAGGCCGCGCTGGTGAAGGTGCGCGAGCTGAAGCAGAGGTTCAAGAACGTGCTGGTGATGGACAAGGGGAAGAACTACAACACCGACCTGCTGGAGGCGTGGGAGCTCGGCAACCTGCTGGAGCTTGCCGAGGTGACCACCGTGAGCGCGATCAACCGCACGGAGAGCCGGGGCGCCCACCTGCGCGAGGACTACCTGGACCGCAACGACCAGGAGTGGCTCAAGCACACCATGGTGACGCGGACCGAGGACGGCTCGCTCGCCATCTCGTACAAGCCGGTGGTGATCAAGCAGTTCCAGCCGAAGGAAAGGGTGTACTGATGAAGGCTGAAACCGAAGGCACGGGCGGCGCCAAGCGCGACTCCACCACCGCGGACGCGAGCTCCGCGGGGGCCGCCGCCGCGAACGCGAAGGCCCCCGCGCAGAAGCCGGTTCCCGCGCCCAAGGCGGGCGGGGGGCTGAAGCCGGTGACGGTGCGCGTCTTCCGCTTCAACCCGGAGACGGACGCCGAGCCGAAGTACCTGGAGTTCCAGGTGCAGGTGGACCCCACGGACCGCGTGCTCGACGCGCTGAACGCCATCAAGTGGTACCAGGACGGCACGCTCACCTACCGCCGCTCCTGCGCCCACGGCATCTGCGGGTCGGACGCCATGCGCATCAACGGCGTCAACCGCCTGGCGTGCAAGGTCCTGATCCGCGACGTGGGCGACCGCGTCACGGTGGAGCCGATGATGGGCTTCCGGGTCAAAAAAGACCTGGTGGTGGACATGGAGCCATTCTTCGCCCAGTACCGCTCCGTGCTCCCGTACTTCATCAACGACGGGCGCACCACGGAGCGCGAGCGTCTGCAGTCCATCGACGACCGCGAGAAGTTCGACGACACCACCAAGTGCATCCTGTGCGCGGCGTGCACCACGAGCTGCCCGTCGTTCTGGGCCAACGAGAACTTCGTGGGCCCCGCCGCCATCGTGAACGCGCACCGCTTCATCTTCGACTCGCGCGATTCGGCGGCCGGCGAGCGCCTGAGCATCCTCAACGACCGCGAGGGCGTCTGGCGCTGCCGCACCATCTTCAACTGCACCGAGGCGTGCCCGCGTGAGATCCGCATCACCAAGGCGATCGGCGAGGTGAAGAAGGCGATCCTGTACGGGACCGCGCGGGTGTAGCCGAGCGTGGGCGGAGGAGGGGAGGGGCCGGTTCCGCGGACGCGCGGAACCGGCCCCTCGTCGTTCCGCCGGCCCCCGCCAGCCAGCCGTGATCGAGGCTTGCGCAAGGGTGGCCGCGGAGATACGCTGCGGACCCGTGAACGTGCACCGCGGACGACCGCCCTGCGACCCGGTACCGGCGTCCGCGGCCCGGATGATCCTCGCTCCCCACGCCGATGCGCTCCCTCCTCCCGCTCCTGGCGCTGCTTGGCGCCCCCGGCGACACCATCCCCCCCGAAGTGGCCCGCGGAGCGGTATGCTACGAGGTCTTCGTCCGTTCCTTCCAGGACAGCGACGGCGACGGCGTGGGCGACCTGCGAGGCCTGGTTCAGCGGCTGGACCACGTCAACGACGGCGACCCGCGCACCACGACGGATCTGGGCGCCTCCTGCATCTGGCTGATGCCCGTGGCGGAGTCGCCGAGCTATCACGGCTACGACGTGGCCGACTACTTCCGCGTGGACCGGGAGTACGGCACCGCCGACGACTTCCGCCTGCTGATGCGCGAGGCGCACCGGCGCGGCATCCGCGTGATCCTGGACCTGGTGCTCAACCACACCTCCGAGGAGCACCCGTACTTCCAGTCCGCCCTGCGTGACCCCGCCTCGCCGTACCGCGCCTGGTACCGCTTCGCGCCGCGCCCCGGGGGGAAGAACCCGTGGGGCGGCGACAACTGGCACCGCTCCCCGATCCGCGACGAGTACTTCTACGGCTTCTTCTGGAAAGGGATGCCGGACCTGGACTACCGGACCCCCGCCGTGCGCGCCGAGGCCGCGCGGGTCGCGGACTTCTGGCTGCGCGAGATGGGGGCGGACGGCTTCCGGCTCGACGCGGTGTCGTTCCTGATGGAGGACGACTCGCTCCGCGTGCAGCACACCCCCGGCACGCACGCCGTGCTCCGCGAGTTCGCCGGGCACGTGCGCCGCGCCTCGCCGGCGGCGTTCACGGTGGGCGAGGTGTGGGACAGCACGGCACGCCTGGTCCCGTACTACCCGGACCAGCTGGACGCGTACTTCGCCTTCGAGGTGTCGGACTCGCTCGTGGCGGCCGTGCGGACCGCACGTGCGGCGCCGCTGCTGGCCGCCGTGGCCCGCGCGCAGCGGGAGCTGCCGGCGGGGCGGTGGGCGCCCTTCCTGCGCAATCACGACCAGGACCGCGCGTGGGCGGCGCTGGGCGGCGGGTTGGGGCGCGCTCGCGCGGCGGCTACCCTCCTCCTGACCCTTCCCGGGACGCCGTTCATCTACTACGGCGAGGAGATCGGGATGCGCGGCACCAAGACGGGTCCCGACGGCGACGCCGGGGTGCGCACGCCCATGCAGTGGAGCGCCGGCCCCGGCGCCGGCTTCACGCGCGGTACCCCCTGGCGCGCGCCCCACGCCGACTCCGCCAGCGTAGCCGCCCAGACCGCGGACCCCGGCTCGCTGCTCTCGCACTACCGCCGCCTGGTCCGTCTGCGCGCCTCCGTTCCCCCGCTCGCTACGGGCGACTGGATGCCGCTGCGCGCCAGCCACCCCTCCGTCGCCGCCTACCTGCGCCGCGGGAACGGGCGCGCGGCGCTGGTGGTCGTCAACCTGGGCGCCGCGCGGCTCTCCGGCGTGTCGCTCTCTTCCGACGACGCCGTCCTCGCCCCGGAGGTGCGCAGTGCGCGCGTCCTGCTGGGCGGCGGGCACACGCGCGCCCCGAGGGTGGGGCCCGACGGGCGGATGCGCGACTGGGTACCCTTTGCGTCGCTGGAGCCCATGGGGAGCTACGTGGTGGAGCTGCGCTGATGCAGCGCGCCCTCTGTACGGTACCGACAGGGTTTGAAAAGCGGGGGTCACACAGAGACACAGAGGCACAGAGATGAAGTTCATGTCTGTGCCTCTGTGGCCTCGTGGCGAACCGCTCTATTGACGCCTTACTCGGAGGATGATACACTCTATGTGGCGCTTCGGTTTCTGCCGGCGCTGCACGTCACCTGTTCAAGGGAGGACGTATGAAGTTCCGCATAGGGTATCTGATCCAGGCTGTATTCGCGATGGTGGTAGCGGGGGCGCTGAGCTTCGGCGCGGGGCACGCTTTCGCGAGCGAAGAGGTGGCGCTGCGCACCTGCCCCGCGCTGGGGTACGAGTACGCGTATGCGCCGTGCGCCACCGGCTGCCCCAGCGGGCGCGGCTACTGCGACGCGGACGGGAACTGCCAGTGCGGGGACATTCCCTGACAGCGGGGCTCACACAGAGACACAGAGGCACAGAGATGAAGTCATCCCTGTGCCTCTGTGTCTCTGTGTGAACCTGACCGGCAGCGCCTCCGCGCGTGCGCAGGCGTTTCTTCCGCGCCAGTGGATGAGCGCAGCAATATCCTAATTTGACACTTTGTCGCAAAGCCGCTATCTCTCTGCATCCCACCATTTGTTTCCGCCCTTTCCGGCGGCCCTCTCCTGTACGAAGGAAACGTGCATCTACTCGCCCCACGGCTCCGTTCGCGCCTGTTGTCTGCAGGCGCGATCCTCCTACTCTCCGCATGCCAGGACGCGGCGCCCACCTCCTCGGGAACTCCGCGCCCCGGCGGCGCGGGAGCGCCGCTGGGCAACGTCCAGCCGGTCGACTACGAGATCAACCAGAACGACACCTGGGTCACATACGACGTGACGCGGGAGCAGACTACCTACCTCAGCACCCAGGAGCCTGTCGTCGACGCGGAGACCGGCGCCCCCACGACGCAGGTGACGCTGGCGGCCCCCACGCAGGTGGTGCATGCCGAAGGCGGCTACGACACGTACGGCACCATGCGCGTGAACGAGTACCGCCAGGATCCGGGGCTCGATCCGTACGAAACGCCGGTGGACGAGATGCACCGCGTGCAGGTGGTGGGAAGCCAGGTGACCGGCTATGCCCGTGACGGCGAAGTAACCTCGGCGCAGGAGTCCGGCGACCCCGAGGCGCCGCTGGCCGAGCTCGGCACGCTGGACGGGGCGCAGGTCACGGCGGGCGTGCTGATCGACCGCAGCGAGGTCGACTACGTCTCCGCGAACCGCGGCCCCGCCCCGGCGAGGTTTTCGCTCGGCGGAGCCGGCGAGAACAACCGGGTGGAGCGGCTCGGCAACGGGCGCATCCGCATGACCACGGATCTGCCCGCGGTGGCGGCCTCGGCGGGTGCCGCGGCCCAGGGCGGCGCCCGCGTGGTCCGGCACTTCGCGCTGCAGGGCGAGAAGTACGTGCTGGAGCAGGTGGAGGTGGAGAGCAGCACCGCGTCCGACAAGGGAACGATGCGCCTTCGCCACTCGCTCCGGCTGCAGAACGTGCGCTGGCACGAGAACAAGCAAAAGGACGCGGAGCGGCGGGTGCTCCGCGAGCGGATTCGCGCCGGGCTGGCGGTGCCCAGCTCGAAGGGGCCCGCGTACACCACCGACAACTGCATCATCGACGAGTACGGCAACCCCTGCCAGCCGACCGATCCGCCGCCGCCGGACGACGGTGGGACCACCGGGAGCACCGACCCCTGCTACAACACGGACCCGAATGGGCGCAACGTGGTATTCCAGCACGGGATCAACAGCAGCGGCGACACGTGGAGCTCGATGGCTCCCTGGATGAAGTCCGACTTCTACCTGGGGTGCGTCCTCACGCCGAGCCTCAACTCCAAAGACCGGATCGTCTACCAGTCCGCCGACCTCACGGGGCAGATCTCGGCCACGAACCGGACCGGCTTCGTACTGGTGGGGCACAGCCAGGGCGGGCTCATCTCGCGCTACACGGCGCAGCAGCAGCCCGGGCTGGTGAACGGGGTGGTGACCATCGGCACGCCGCACCGCGGGGCGCCCATCGCGGGCGCGCCCGGAACGGCGACGATGGTGGGGCTCACCGGGCTGGCCGCCGCCGCCACGTACGGGTGCGCGTCGTACGGCGGGTTCCTCTGCTCGCGCGCGGTGCTGGTGACTTCGTTCGTCCTGCCGTTCGCCAAGATCATCTACGATGACAACACCTCCGCCGTGCGCGAGGACCTCCGGCCGAACAGCTTCTTCCAGGCCGGGCTGAACTCGACTTACGAGGCGTTCCCGCGCGTCGGCATCCAGAGCTACTCCAAGAAGCTGTGGGTGGAGTGGCGGCTGGCGGGTGACGGCAGCGGCGGCCCCGCCAAGGGGCGCGAGATGTACCGCAAGGCGAACGGGCTGTTCATCTCGAACACGGCCTGCGCCACCGTCGGGTGGCTGATCGGCGCGGGCTCCACCGCCACCAAGTGCGCGATCCGCGCGGGTGGGATGCTGGCGGTGACGGGGCTGTGGAACTACACCACCGCTCGTCTCGGCAAGACGGACGGGATCGTTCCGGGCAATTCGCAGGTGTATCCCAACGCGCTGCAGAATTACGACATTCGCAACGGCGACTCGCACGTGGGCGAGACCAAGAGCGACAAGACGCGCCGCGAGCTGCGGTTCGCGCTGCGGGACTTCATGTCGGTACGGCCCCGCCTGAACTTCTGAGACGAGTGCACATGGGATCCTGGACACACTGTCCCCGTGCCGCGGCTGCGGCACTGCTGGCCTGCATCCTCTCCGGCGCTGGAGCCTGCCGGGAGAGCGTCGGCAGCGCGGGAGGCAGGGATCAGCTCCTGTGGCGCGCCCCGCTCGAGGCACGGGACCAGGGGTCGATCAGCGTTCCCGTGACGGATGGCGCGCGGGTCTACGCCATCGGGGGCGGGCTGGTGGCGCTGGACGCGCAGAACGGCTCCGTCGCCTGGCGGGCCCCGCTCACCAAGTACGCTCCCATCAACGTGGCGCTCGGGGGCGGGCGGGTGTTCGCCGTGGAGGAGCTTGCGTACGCGTTCGACGCGGCCACCGGGCGCGAGCTGTGGCGCTTCACCCCCGACTCGGACGGGGCGCTGGGGGAGAGCACGGCGGACGACCGGGCGCTCTACTTTGGAACGGGCTCGCACCGGGTGTACGCGCTCGACGCAGCGACCGGGCAGCCGCTGTGGACCACGGACGTGGGCCCGGACTGGGAGCACACCGGAATCGTACTGGGCGTGACCGTGAGCGGCGACACGCTGTACGCCGCGGTCCGCCAGTACAATGCGGCGAACGGGTACATCTCCACGGGCTGGATCTTCGCGCTGGACCGCGGCACGGGGCGCGTTCTGTGGAGCTACCGCAATGGGGAAGGGAAGGACATCCGGAGCGTCAGCTCGGCGCCCACCGTGGCGGGACGGCTGCTGCTGGCGAGCGACCTGCACGGCAACTCCTTCTTCGCCGTGGACCGGCTGACGGGGAAGGAGGTGTGGCGCGTCAACGGAGCTCGGGGCTACGTCGGCCCGCGGCAGGCCCCCAGCGCGGTGGGGGAGATGGCCTACATTACATCCAGTGACACGCACGCGTACGCCGTGGAGCTGCAGACCGGCCGCATCGTCTGGAAGAAGAAGCTCCCCGCCAGCTCCAACAGCTTCGCCGTGTGCGGAGACCGCATCTTCGCCGCATGGCTGGGGCTCTCGATTCTGGACCGGAACACCGGGCGCGTGCTCTACCAGTCGGATGACGAATCGAGCGACTACCCCACCTCCGGCTTCGCGGTGCACGACGACCGCGTCTTCGTGCTGGGCAACCGGGCGGCGTACGCGTACCGCTGCCGGTAGCGCCGGCGCCGCGGCGACGGCGGGCGGAAACATGAAACGGGCGGGCGACGATGGTCGCCCGCCCGTTTCCCGTGTGTGCCCAGCATGAACAGTGGTCCGGAGGTGAAAGTCCTCCCGGAACTTGGTCGTAGGGACCGAAGCGATCCGCAAGGCGCCGACTGCGAAGGGAGCGCTGAAAGAAGCGGGGTAGCGAACCCGTCGAGCCGACGAACAGAAATCGGATAGGAGGCGTTGCCGAGCAGGGCGAGCGTGCACGTAAACGCGAAGCTCTCACGACCAAAGCTCAGGCGGCGTAGATCCGGCGGTTGTGCGGGGAAGGTCACTGTTCTTACCTGGGGAGATCTCGCCTTGCGCCTGAAAGGGCGACGTGTGGTGGAAGCACCTTGCGGAGCGAGAAGTCAGCAGAGGCCGTAGTAGCCGGACGGGGTGCATCATGCGCTTGGGCCCAGCCCCGCCGGTGAAGGGCCGAACGGAAAGGAGAGCGAAACGACGTTGCGCCTCGGAACGGCAATGCACCAGATGACCATGCAGATGGAGCTCCCGCTGGAGGATAGGGGTGAAGCCCCGAACGTACGGCGGAGCGGTGAAGCCTGCCCGGCGGCGCAGGGAAACGAGCGCTCGGGAAACGACCCCCTGATGGAGCGGGTGGTCGGGCGCGACAACCTGTTCGCAGCGTTGAAGCGCGTGCGGAAGAACAAGGGCAGTCCGGGCATCGACGGAATGCGCGTGGATGAGCTTGCCGACTATCTGCGGGAGAACTGGGAGCGGATACGAGCGACGCTGCTCGATGGAAGCTACCGGCCTTCAGCGGTGAGGCGGCAGGAGATTCCGAAGAGCGGGGGAGGGGTGCGCCCGTTGGGCATCCCGACCGTGCTCGACCGGTTCATCCAGCAAGCCATCCTGCAGGTGCTGCAGCCGATCTTCGATCCTACGTTTTCGCCACACAGCTACGGCTTCCGGCCGGGGCGGCGGGCGCACGACGCGGTCTGTCAGGCGCAGCGCTACGTCCAGTCGGGCCGGAGGTGGGTGGTGGACGTGGACCTGGAGAAGTTCTTCGACCGCGTGAACCACGACGTATTGATGTCGCGTCTGGCGAAGCGGATCGGGGACGGGCGGCTGCTCCGGGTGATCCGCCGCTACCTGGAGGCCGGAGTGCTGGCCGAAGGCGTGGTGGTGGAGCGGCACGAGGGCACGCCCCAGGGCGGGCCCCTGTCGCCGCTGCTGGCGAACGTGCTATTGGACGAAGTCGACCAGGCGCTGGAGCGGAGCGGGCACACGTTTGTGCGCTACGCCGATGACTGCAACGTGTACGTGCGGTCGAAGCGTGCGGGCGAGCGGGTGATGGAGCACCTTCGGGGGCTCTACGCGAAGCTCCGGCTCCGGGTCAACGAGGACAAGAGCGCGGTGGCGCGTGCGTGGGACCGGAAGTTTCTGGGCTACAGCTTCTGGGTAGCTCCGGGGCGGGAGGTCAAGCGCCGCGTCGCGCCGAAGGCCCTGGACGGATTCAAGGAGCGCATCCGGCAGATCACGAGCCGGAACGGAGGGAGGTCGCTGCCGAAGGTGGTGGAGGAACTGCGGGCGTACCTGCTGGGATGGAAGGCCTACTTCCGACTGGCGGATACACCGGGGGTCTTTCGCGCTCTCGACCAGTGGATCGCCCGAAGGCTGCGACTGGTGCAGCTGAAGCAGTGGAAGCGTGGGCGGACGGCCTACCGGGAGATGAGAACTCTGGGAACGCCCGAATGGCTTGCCCGGAAAGCCGCCCGCTTCACGCGAAACTGGTGGAGGCTGTCCAGCCACGGCGCGCTTAACACCGCCCTGCCGGGCAAGCTCTTCGAAAAGATGGGCCTACCCCGGCTGGCACCGCACTGACCTCAACTTTCCGAACCGCCGGATGCGGACCCGCATGTCCGGTGGTGTGGGAGGGGTGCAGCCGGGATCACCGGCTGCCCCCTATCCCGATTCGTATGGTTTTGTCCGTTCTGGCGATGTAGCTTGAAACGCGACGGCAACCCCTCCTCTCGCCGTCTTCAACCCAGATCCCGGGGATGGCCATGCGGACGTGTCGGATTCTGGCGGTGGCGGCGATGGCGGTGGGGAGCGCGACGGCCGCGGGGGCGCAGGACAGCACGCGGGTGGCCATGGGGCGCGTGATGCAGCCCTGGAGCGCCGCCGATGCGCCCGGCTGCGCGGTCGGGGTGAGCCGGAACGGCGCGACGATCTTCGAGAACGGGTACGGGGCCGCGAACCTGGAGCACGGGATTCCAATCTCGCCCGCGTCCGTCTTCCACGTCGCGTCCGTGTCCAAGCAGTTCACGGCCGCGGCGGTCATGCTCCTGGCGCGCGAAGGGAAGCTGTCGCTGGACGACGACATCCGGAAGCACATCCCCGAGATCCCGGACTACGGGCACCGCATCACCCTGCGCCACCTGCTGCACCACACCAGCGGCCTCCGCGACCAGTGGGACCTTCTCTACATGGCGCGGGGGCGCTTCGAAGAGAACCGGATCACCGAGGACGACGTGATGGAGATCGTCGCCCGGCAGAAGGCGCTCAACTTCACGCCGGGGACGGAGTACCTGTACAGCAACACCGGGTACACGCTCGCCGGCGTGGTCGTGCGGCGCGTGAGCGGGAAGTCGCTCCGCGACTTCGCGGACGAGCGGATCTTCCGGCCGCTGGGGATGACGAACACGCACTTCCACAGCGACTACACGGAGGTGGTGAAGGGGCGCGCGGCGGGGTACTCCCGCCCGGCGGATGGCAAGTGGCGCGTCAGCCTCCCCAACTTCGACACCTACGGCGCCACCAGCCTCTTCACCACCGTGGGCGACCTGCTGAAGTGGGACGCCAACTTCGCCTCCGCGCGCGTGGGCGACGCGGCGATGCTGCGCGAGATGGCGGCGAGCGCCGTCCTCGCGAATGGAGACAGCACCGGGTACGGGCTGGGGATCGCGACGGAGGTGGTCCGTGGCGCTCGCCTGGTGGGGCACGCCGGCGCCGACGCGGGCTACCGGGCGTACCTGGGGCGCTACCCCGAGCACGGGCTGGCGGTCGCCGTCCTCTGCAACGCGGCGCCGGCCAACCCCGGCGCCCTGGCGCTGGGCGTCGCGGAGGTGTTCATCGGCGATCGGCTGCAGCCCGCGCCGCCGCCCGTCCGCGCCACGGCCACCCTCGGCGCCGCGGAGCTGGCGCGCTACGCCGGTCCCTACGTGAACCCCACGACCGGTGCGGTCACCTTCCTCGGCATGCGCGGGGATACCCTGATCGTGGGGCGCACGGCGGGCCCGGCGCTCCTCCCGATGGGCGCCGGGCGCTTCCGCGTGGCCGGGCGGCCGGTGGAGATCGAGCTCACCTCCGACGGCGCGGTGCAGCGGGTGCTCGAGGGGCCCCCGCGGGCACCGGTCCGCCTGCGCCGTGAGCAGGCATCCCGCCTTACGCGCGCCCAGCTGGACCGCTTCGCGGGGACGTACACCAGCGAGGAGCTGGGCTCCACCTACACCGTCGCCGCCACGGATACCGCCCTCGTCCTCAAGACGCGCGGCGGGCGCGAGCGCCCCTACCTCCCCGCGTACGGCGACACCTTCACGGGCGACTTCACCATCCGCTTCGAGCGCGGCCGCGACGGCGCGGTCACCGGGATGCGAATGAGCGGCGGCCGGACGCGCAACGTCGCCTTCGAAAAGGAACGCCGCTGAATCGAAAGGCCACTCCAGCACCCGCTGGAGCGGCCCTTTCGCGTCCGCCGACAAACTTCTTGCACGATGCCTTTCCCGCGTTCAATCTTTCGCAGCCCCCCTCCCATCCCAACCGCCATCACGGAGATCCCCATGCCGTCCATCGCCCGCAGCATCGGCGCTGTCGCCGCCGGGTTCCTTCTCATCGCCATGCTCGCGTTCGGCACCGGCGCCGCCCTCCAGTCGGCGGGGCTGATGCCGGCCGCCGGCGTGCCGATTACCGACACGGGGACCGTGCTGCTCGAGGCGGCGTACGTCGCCATCTTTGCCATCGCCGGATGCTGGCTCGCCGCGTTCCTGGCGCCCAGCCATCCCATGCGCCACGCGCTGATCCTGGGCGTTCTCGGCCTCGCCTTCAACGTGATGGGGGCCGTCGCGGCCTGGGACCAGCGGCCCGCGTGGTCCATCCTCCTCAACCTCGCCCTGGTGATGCCCTACGCCTGGATCGGCGGCCGCCTCCGGGAGCAGCAGCTGCAGCGGGCGCGCGTCCCGGCGCTGTAAAAGCGGGGCTCACACGGAGACACAGAGGCACAGAGATCTTTTCTCTGTGCCTCTGTGTCTCTGTGTGAGATTGCAGTCGCTGGCCCGCAGCATGCCAGCCATGCCCGCGGCAATGTCATGGGAGGAGGAGCGATGGCGGAGGTTCGTGGGGTGGAGCCCGGCGGCGACCCGCCGGAGTGGGCGCTGGAATACGACGCGCGCGAGTACCCGCGGCACGCCGTCACCGGCGACGCGGTGGCGCTCTCGCTGCAGCGCGAGGGCGGCGCCACGCAGCTGCAGGCGCTGCTGGTGGTGCGCGGGGGCGAGCCGTTCGCGGGGCTGGATGCGTGGCCCGGCGGGTTCATGGACTGGGCGGGGGACCGCGACTCGCGCGAGGCCGCCCTGCGCGAGCTGCGCGAAGAGACCGGCTGCCCGCCGCCGGAGCACGTGGAGCCGCTGGGGAGCTACAGCACCAACGGCCGCGACCCGCGCCAGTTCGCCGGGGCGCGCGACGCGGAGACGGGGGAGTGGGTGTCGCGCGGGTCACGCGTCACCACCAACGCGTACCTGATGCTCGTGCGGCGCGACGGGGGCGAATTCGCGCCCGCGCACGGCGACGACGCGGCGGACGCGCGCTGGCTGGACGTCTACACCTTCTTCCCGTGGGAAGACCTGCGCTCGGGCGCGGGACGCGGGGCGGCGCGCGCGGCCCTGCGCGCGCTGAGCGCATGGGCGCGCGAGCACGGCGGCGACCGCGCGGAGCGGGTGGAGTTCGCGTGGGGGTTCGGGCTGCGCGAGTGGAACGAGGAGCGCGTCCCCGAGCGCCTGGCGCTGCTGGTGGAGGCGGGGCTGGTGGACGAAGCGCACCGTGACGCGTGGGGACGCCCCACGGGCCAGGAGGCGCGCCCCTTCGGGCGCCCCATGGCGTTCGACCACCGGGAGATCATGGCGGACGCGCTGGGGCGGCTGCGCGGCAAGATCAAGTATCTCCCGGCCGCGCTGATGGCGCTCCTGGGCGGCGAGTTCACCCTGGACGAGCTCCAGGAGGGGTGCGAGGCCATCGCCGGGCGTCCGCTGCACCGCGCCAACTTCCGCCGCGCCGTGGCCCCGGCCAAGGATGGCGGCGCCACCCGCGCCCCGCGCATCGTGGTGGGCACCGGGCGGCGCAGGACGCGCGAGAGCGGCGGGCCGGGGGTGGCGCCGGAGCTCTTCCGCTTCCGCGAAGACACGCTGCGCGCCCGGCTGGAAACCTCCATCCGCTTCCCCTGGCTCCCCCTGGAAGGCGCGGAGGAAGAAGGTTGACACGGCGCGCGGGGTCTGTTATTCTCGTTTCAAGAACGTTCACGCGTTCGCTTCTTTCGGCGCATTGATTCTCATCACGAGATATTCTCTCATGAGCCTGATGGCCGAACCCAGCACCCGCGAGGCCGAGCTTCACCAGGCCCTGACGCGCTTCCCCGCGGGGGTCTTCCAGTTCGACGCGCGCATGGCGTCCGGCTGGCTCTCGGACCGCTACTTCGTGCGCACCTCCGCCACCCTGGCGCACGCCGGGCGCGACCCGGAGGTGACGCTGCAGATCTTCGCCAAGAAGGGCGGGGTGCTGGCCGGCGTCTACGAGGCGCTCCGGCTGCTGCAGACGCAGCTCGCGGACGGGTACGAGCCCGGGCAGGTGACGGTGGACACGCTGCTGGAGGGGGACGCGATCAACGCCGCCGGGTCCGAGGCGTGGGAGACGGTGATGCACGTGCACGGCGCCTACCGCGCCTTCGGGCACCTGGAGACGCCGCTCCTGGGCGTGCTGGCGCGCCGCTCCCTGGTCGCCACGAACACGCGCGCGGTGGTGGAGGCGGCGGCGGGGAAGCCGGTGATCTTCATGGCGCCGCGCCACGACGACTGGCGCGTGCAGACGCCGGACGGGTACGCGGCGCAGGTGGGCGGCGCCCGCAGCGTTTCCAGCGACGCGGCGGGCGCGTGGTGGGGCGCGCGGGGCGTGGGCACGATGCCGCACGCCATGATCGCGGCCTTTGGGGGCGACACGGTGGCGGCCACGCTGGCCTTCGCGCGCTACCTGCGCGAGCACGAGCCGGACGTGCAGGTGATGAGCCTGGTGGATTACGAGAACAACGCCGTGCGCACCTCGCTGGAGGTGGCGCGCGCGATGCGCGCCGAGTTCGGCCCCGGCTCGCTGGCGGCGGTGCGCGTGGACACGAGCGAGCGGCTGATCGACGACTCGCTGATCGACGACCCGGAGGTCTGGGGGCGCGCGTCGCTGACCGGCGTCAACGCCCACCTCGTGCGCAAGATGCGCTCGTCGCTCGACGCCGGGGGCTTTCCCGAGGTCGGCATCGTGGTGAGCGGCGGCTTCAAGCCCGACAAGATCCGCCAGTTCGAGGCGGAGGGCGTCCCCACCGCCGCGTACGGCGTCGGCAGCAGCCTGCTGGGCCACAGCGACGGGTCCGGCGGCCTTCTCAGCGACTTCGACTTCACCGCCGACGTCGTGCGCCTGGACGGCGCCGAAGCCGGCAAAGTCGGCCGCCGCTTCCGCGAGAACCCGCGCATGGTGCGCCTGGACTGGTCGCGCGCGGGATGACCTTTTCCTTCCGTGTCTCGGTGTGAGGCCAAACAACATGATCCTGACCAGCGAATATACCGCCCGTGTGATCCCCGCCGGGCTGCGCATCGATGCGGAGGCGGAGCTCGCGGAGATGGCGGAGTGGCTCGCCGCCACCGTGCGCGGGGCGGGGAAGCGCCGGGTGGTGATGGGGCTTTCGGGAGGCGTGGACAGCGCCACGGCCGCCATGGTGGCGGCCCGCGCCCTCGGCCCCGAGAACGTCGTGCTGCTCTCCATGCCCTACGGCAGCGTGCGCCCGGCGCGGCACGCGGCGTCGGCACCGGCGTCGCTGGACGACGCGCGGGCCACGGCCGAGCGGCTGCCGGCCGCGGAGTGGCGGACCATCGACATCGCGGCGGCGGTGGACGCGGCGGCGCAGGCCACGGGGCTGCACGACACTCTCGCGGCGAACCCGGGGGACGCGCGGGCGGTGCTGGCGCTGGGCAACCTCAAGGCCCGCCAGCGCGCCGTCACCCTCTATACGCTCGCCAACCTGATGGGCGACGCGCTCGTGCTGGGCACCGAAAACCGCACGGAGAACCTGCTGGGCTACTTCACGGTGCACGGCGACGCGGCCAGCGATCTGGAGGTGCTCTCGCCCTTCCTCAAGACGGAGGTGTGGCAGCTCGCCGCCGCGTCGGGGGTGCCGCCGGAGGTCGTGCACAAGGCGCCCTCGGCGGACCTGTGGCCGGGGCAGACGGACGAGAGCGAGCTGGGCTTCACCTACGCGGAGGCGGACGGCGTGCTCGCCCACTACTACCCCGCGTTCGGCCAGGCGCGCCCCCGCGGCGACAGCGTCCCCGAGGGCATCCCCGACGCAGTCGTGAGCGCCGTACTGGCGCGCGTGGACGCCACGGCGTGGAAGCGCGCGCCCAAGCCCGTGTACCCCGGCCGGAGCGTACGATGAACGGCAAGATGGCCCGCATCGGCTGGGTGGTGGATGCGCAGAACGACTTCCTCCTGCCGCCGGAGCAGGGCGGCCGCCTCTACGTCCACGACCTGTTCGACGGGGGGGAGGACGAGGGGGCGCAGCGGGCCATCCCCGCCATCGAGCGGGCGGTGGAGTGGATGCGCGAGCACTGCGACGTGATGGTGTACACGGGCGACTGGCACTCGTACGCGGACGAGGAGATCGACGCCGCGTCGCCCGACCCGTCGCGCGGAACCTATCCGCCGCACTGCATGGGCCTCTCGGACGACGCGGCGGAGCGCGAGGGGGCGGAGATCCTGGCCTCCATCCGCCCGGAGGAGCCCATCGTCCTGGCCCGCGCCGCCAACGCGGACGACGCGCGGGCCGCGGCGCGGCGCGCCATCGCCGAGCGGCGGCCCATCTTCATCCACAAGAGCCGCTTCGACGTGTTCGAGGGGAACGCCGCCACCGACGACCTGCTCCTTGCCCTGCGCGAGGGGCTGGGGCGGCCGGTGGAGGTATACGTAGCCGGGGTGGCGCGGGACGTGTGCGTAAAACAGGCCGTCGAGGGGATGCTGGCGCAGCGGCGCCGCCTCCCGGTCACCGTGCTCACCGACGCGACCTGGGGGCTGGGGATCGAGGAGGAGTCGGCCAGCCTCGCCCGCTGGCTGGCCGCGGGCGCCGCGCTGATGACCACGGCCGGCCTCGCCCTGCGCGATCCATGAGCGCGAAGGAGCGGGTCCGGATCGTCACCGGCGACATCACGCGGGTGGACGTCGACGCCATCGTGAACGCCGCCAACACGTCGCTGCTGGGCGGCGGGGGCGTGGACGGCGCCATCCACCGTGCCGCCGGGCCCGAGCTGGTGGCGGAGTGCCGCATGCTGCACGGGTGCCGCACGGGCCAGGCCAAGATCACCCGCGGCTACCGCCTCCCCGCGCGCTGGGTGATCCACACCGTGGGCCCCGTATGGCAGGACGGATCGCACGGGGAGGACGATCTGCTGGCGTCCGCGTGGCGCAATTCGCTGGCGCTGGCGGCGGAGCGGGGAGTGCGCACCATTGCATTCCCATCCATCAGCACCGGCGCTTTCGGGTTTCCGGTGGCGCGTGCGGCGCGCATCGCGATCGCCACGACGCTCGCATTCCTGCGCGAAAATGCCCTTCCGGGAGATGTAACGGTGGTGTGTTTCGGGGAGGAGGCATACGGGCACTACTTGACGGCACTTGCATCGGCGGATTAAATGTTGCGTACTCCGGCAACATTGCGTGTCACGCGACCGCAGCCGGCAGCAACGTGGCCCTCCGCCCGCACGTCCGTGCGCGCCGGGCGGCCCGCCGAACATGACACGATATGACCGACCTGCGTGAAGTCAGGGCGTTGCTCGACGAGATCAACGCGGCGATCTCCAGCTACGATCCCGTCCTCAAGGAGCGCGCGCGCGACATCCTGCTGGAGCGCGCCTTCCAGGGCGGGGGAGGCGCGGCCGCCTCGCCGTCGTCCGGCGAGAGCGCCGGCGAAGCCGCGGCGCCGGAAGAGCCCGCCCGCCGCCGTCCCGGCCGCCCCAAGGGGTCCGGCACCGGCCCGCGCCGCGTGGTGCAGCAGGTGGGGACGCTGGTGGAGCAGTGGCGCCCGGAGACCATGGCGGAGCGGGCGCTGCTGGGCGCGTACGTCCTTTCGCGCGGCCGGCCGGACCGCACGGTCACCAGCCAGGCCATCAACGCCGAGCTGAAGCGCAACGGGCTCCCGGTGCCCAACATCACGCGGGCCATCGAGTCGAACCTCCGCTCGCGGCCGCCGCTGATGACGCAAAAGAAGAAGATGGGAACCACCCGCCAGGCGCGGAAGCAATACGCCATCACCCAGGAGGGCGTGGAGCACGTGCTCGCCCGGCTGGGTGCCGCGGGCCAGGACGCGGGCGGCGACGGCGAATGAGCCGGCGCGTGCTGGTGATCGACGACGAGGACGACATCCGCGAGGTGGCGCAGCTTTCCCTGGAGGCGGTGGCCGGCTGGGAGGTGTACGGCGCCAGCTCCGGCGCCGAGGGGCTGCGCATCGCCGCCGAGCGGGTGCCGGACGCCATTCTCCTCGACGTGATGATGCCGGAGATGGACGGCCCGTCCACCTTTCGCGCCCTCCAGGCCCAGGCGAGCACGGCCGGGATCCCGGTGATCCTGCTCACCGCCAAGGTGCAGGCGTCGGACCGCTCGCGCTTCGAGGGGCTGGGCGTGCACGGGGTGCTCACCAAGCCGTTCGATCCCATGGAGCTGTCCCGCCAGGTCTCGGACGTGCTCGGCTGGCAGGACTGAAGAATCTCACACAGAGACACAGAGGCACAGAGATGAAGTTCTTCTCTGTGCCTCTGTGTCTCTGTGTGAGCCCTGTTCTTGTCTGCCCCGGAGAGGTCGGGTAGATTGCCCCTCCTTTTTTCAACGGCGAGGTCGATGGAGCGGCTCACGCGGGCACGGCTGGACGAGATCCTGGAACGGGCGCGCGGCCTGCGCGTGGCGGTCGTGGGCGACCTGATGCTGGACGTGTACCTGATCGGCGCCGTGTCGCGCATCTCGCCGGAGGCGCCGGTGCCAGTGGTGCACGTGACGGAGGAGCGCACGGCGCTGGGGGGCGCGGCCAACGTTGCGGCCAACGTGGCGGCGCTGGGGGCCACCTGCGAGATCGTGGGCTACGTGGGCGCGGACGCCGCGGGCGCGCAGATCCGCCGCGCGCTGGCGGAGCTGGACGGGGGCACCGTGCACGCGCGCCTGGTGGAGCGCCCGGAGCGCCCCACCACCACCAAGACGCGCGTCGTGGCGCGCCAGCAGCAGGTGGTGAGGTTCGACCGCGAGCGTGACGACGACCTGCCGGACGAGTGCGCCGCCGAGCTGTGCGAGCACGTCCGCGCCGCCGTCGCCGCCTCCCACGCGCTGGTGCTGGAGGACTACAACAAGGGGGTGCTGGTGCCCTCCGTGATCCGCACGGCGCTGGACGCGGCGGCGGAGGCGGGGATCCCCAGCGTGGTCGATCCCAAGTTCCGCAACTTCTTCGCGTTCCGGGGCGCCACCGTGTTCAAGCCCAACGCCGTGGAGCTGGGCACCGCCATGGGCGGCCCGGTGCGCGCCGGCGACGACGACTGGCTGGAGCACGCCCGCACCACCACGGGGGGCGAGCACCTCCTGCTGACGCTGGGCGAAGACGGGATGGCCCTCCGCTCCCCGGGGGGAAGCTCGTTCCGCATCCCCACGGTGGCGCGGGAGGTGTACGACGTTTCCGGCGCGGGCGACACGGTCACCGCGTTCCTGGCGGTGGCCCTGGCGGCCGGCGCCACCATCGAGGAGGCCGCCATCCTCGCCAACTTCGCCGCCGGCATCGAGGTGGCGAAGCCCGGAGTGGCCACCGTGTCCCCGGACGAGCTGCGGGCGATCCTGGCCCCGGCGGAATGACCCGAAGGCGCACTCACGCACTCACGAACCCAACGCACTCGCAAGCCATGGCTTCTCTCCAAAAGGTCCACACCGACCAGGCGCCCGCCGCCATCGGCCCGTACAGCCAGGCCATCGTCGCCAACGGCATGGTGTTCACCGCCGGCCAGATCGCGCTCGACCCCCAGACCATGCAGCTCCTGGAGGACGACGTGGCGGTGCAGACCGAGCAGGTGATGAAGAACCTGCGCGCGGTGCTGGCGGCGGCCGGCTCCGACCTGTCCGCCGTGGTCAAGACGACGGTGTTCCTGCGCGACATGAACGACTTCGCGGCGATGAACGAGGTGTACGGCCGCCACTTCGGCGACCACGCCCCGGCGCGCTCCACCGTGCAGGCCGCCGGCCTCCCGCGCAACTGCGCGGTGGAGATCGAGTGCGTCGCCCTGGTCACGACCCCCGAAGCCACGAGCCGGCATGGCTAATCCGCACATCTTCCGGCAGTACGACATCCGCGGCGTCGTAGGCCCCGACGTCACGGCCGAGGTGGCCGAGCAGATCGGCCGCGCCTTCGCCTCGCTGGCCATCCGCCGCCTGGGCAAGCCCCGGCCGGCGCTGGCGCTGGGCCGCGACAACCGCCTCACCTCTCCCGAGCTGGCGGACGGCGTGCGCCGCGGCATGGTGGCGGCGGGCGCGCACGTGGTGGATGTGGGCCTGGTTCCCACCCCGGTGCACTCCTTCGCGGTGTACCACGGCGAGCTGGACGGCGGGCTGCAGGTGACGGGGTCGCACAATCCGCCGCAGTACAACGGCTTCAAGATGACGCTCGGCGGCTCCATCTACGGCGACTCCATCCAGGAGGTGCGCCGCATGATCGAGGAGAGCGACTACGAGAGCGGCGAGGGGAGCGTGGAGAAGCGCGACGTGATGGACGACTACGTCCGTTACATCGCCGGGCGCTTCACCATCGGCCGCAAGCTCAAGGTGGTGGTGGACTGCGGGAACGGCACGGGCTCCATCGTGGCCGAGCGGCTGCTGACGGCGCTGGGCGGCAACGTGGAGGTGATCCCCATCTTCTGCGAGTCGGACGGCACCTTCCCCAACCACCATCCCGACCCGGTGGTGGACAAGAACCTGGTGGACATCATCGCGCGGGTGAAGGCCGAGGGCGCGGACCTGGGCGTGGCCTTCGACGGCGACGCGGACCGCATCGGCGCCATCGACGACCGCGGCGAGATCGTGCGCGGCGACACGCTCCTCCTCCTATACGGCCTGGACCTGATCCAGCGCCGCGGGGCGGGGCAGAAGGTGGTGTTCGACGTGAAATGCTCGCAGCTCCTGCCCGAGATGCTGGAGAAGGCGGGGGGCGTGCCGGTGATGAACGCCACGGGCCACTCGCTGATCAAGAAGCGGATGAAGGAGGAAGGCTCCCTGCTCTCGGGCGAGCTCTCCGGCCACATCATGTTCGGCGACAACTACTTCGGCTACGACGACGCCCTCTACGGCGCCGTGCTGCTGATCGACATCGTGGCCCGGCAGGGCCGCCCCCTCAGCGAGTGGATCGCCGAGTTCCCCGTGTTCGTCTCCACCGCCGAGCTGCGCTACCCGGCCACGGAAGAGACCAAGTTCGCCATCGTGGAGCGCGCCACCGCCCACTTCCGCAAGGGCCACGAGGTCATCGACGTCGACGGCGCCCGCGTGCTCTTCGGCGACGGCTGGGGGCTGATCCGCGCCTCCAACACGGAGCCGGTGCTCGTCGCGCGCTACGAGGCCAAGACCCAGGAGCGCCTGCAGGAGATCCGTTCCGAGATGGAGGAGTGGCTGCGCGGCGAGGGAATCGGCGGAGCCACGGTCGGGCACTGACAACAACGGGGTCACACAGAGACACAGAGGCACAGAGAAGAACTCCATCTCTGTGCCTCTGTGTCTCTGTGTGAGATCATTATGCTGCGTATCCTGCTGTCGATCTTGTTCTTCGCGCTCGGCGCGGCCGTCACGGGGGCCGGGTTGATGACCGCGTACTTCCGCGATCCGCTCGCGACCACCGTGATCCTCCTGGGCATGGGGGTGTCGATCATTGCGGCGGGTGTGGGGGTGACCTATCATGTTGCGCCTTTCCGGCGGCGCCGCCGCAGGAAGAGTTAAATCACCCACAACCGGAATGTCCCGGTGAACATCCACGAATACCAGGCCAAAGAGCTCCTGGCCGCGCAGGGGATCCCCGTCCCCATGGGCGAGGTGGCGACCACGCCGGAGCAGGCCGAAGAGATCGCGCGCCGCCTGGGCGGGGCCGTGGTGGTCAAGGCCCAGGTGCACGCGGGCGGGCGCGGCAAGGCCGGCGGCGTGAAGCTGGCCAAGACGCCGGAAGAGGCCCGCGAGCGCGCCGAAGCCATCCTGCAGCTCACCATCAAGGACCTCCCGGTCGACAAGGTGCTCATCGCCCCGGCCGAGGACATCGACACCGAGGCGTACGTCGGCATCATCCTGGACCGGGCCAGCCACGCGCCCGTGTTCATGGTGTCCGCCGCGGGCGGGGTGGACATCGAAGAGGTGGCCCACACCAACCCCGACGCCATCATCAAGCTCCCGGTGGACCCGCGCTACGGCCTGCTGCCGCACCAGGCGTACGAGCTGGCGACCAAGCTGTACACGGACGTCAAGCAGCAGCGCGCCGCGGCCAGGATCCTCCAGCAGCTTTACCGGGCGTTCATCGAGGCGGGCGCTTCGCTGGCCGAGATCAACCCGCTGATCACCACGCCCTCGGGCGAGGTCAAGGCGATCGACGCCAAGTTCAACATCGACGACAACGAGCTGTTCCGCCTGCCCGCCATCGAGGCGCTGCGCGACGAGAGCTCCGAGGCGCCGGCCGAGGTGCAGGCCCGCGAGGCGGGGCTCACCTTCATCAAGCTGGACGGCAACGTGGGGTGCGTGGTGAACGGCGCCGGGCTGGCCATGGCCACCATGGACCTGGTGAAGTACTACGGCGGCGACCCGGCCAACTTCCTGGACATCGGCGGCTCGTCGAACCCTGAGAAGGTGGTGAACGCGCTGCGCATCATCACCACCGACCCGGCGGTCAAGGTCATCCTGTTCAACATCTTCGGCGGCATCACGCGCACCGACGACGTGGCGAACGGGATTGTGACGGCCACGCGGCAGCTCAACATGGACATTCCCATCGTCATCCGCCTGACGGGGACCAACGAAGAGATCGCGGTCAAGATCCTGAACGAAGCGGGATTCACCGCGCTCACCGACATGGACGAGGCGGTGCAGAAGGCCGTCGCTCTGGCCAACGGGGAGGCCCAGTGAGCATCTTCATCGACAACGACACGCGCCTGGTGGTGCAGGGGATCACGGGCCGCGACGGCTCGTTCCACGCCAAGCAGATGATGGAGTACGGCACCCATGTGGTGGCCGGCGTGACCCCCGGAAAGGGCGGGCAGAAGTTCGAGGGGCAGGTGCCCATCTTCAACACCGTCGCCGAGGCGGTGAAGGAAGGGGGCGCCAACACCTCCGTGATCTACGTGCCGCCGGCCTTCGCCGCCGACGCCATGTTCGAGGCCGCCGACGCGGGGATCGAGTTCATCGTCTGCATCACCGAGGGCGTGCCGGTGCTGGACATGACCCGCGTACGCCCCTACGTGATGGAAAAGGGCGCCCGCCTGCTGGGCCCCAACTGCCCGGGCCTGCTTTCGGCCGGCAAGAGCAAGGTGGGGATCATCCCCGGCCACATTACGCAGCCGGGGCCCGTCGGCCTGGTGTCCAAGAGCGGCACGCTGACGTACGAGGTGGTCTACAAGCTCAAGGGCGCCGGCATCGGCACCACCACCTGCGTGGGGATCGGCGGCGACCCCATCAACGGCACCTCGTTCATCGACTGCCTGGCGGCCTTCGAGGCGGACCCGGAAACGAAGGCCATCGTGATGCTGGGCGAGATCGGCGGCACGGACGAGCAGGACGCGGCGCGCTACATCAAGGAGAACGTCACCAAGCCGGTGGTGGGCTTCATCGCGGGCCAGACGGCGCCTCCGGGGCGCCGCATGGGGCACGCGGGCGCCATCATCAGCGGCTCGGCCGGCACCGCCGAAGAGAAGATCCAGGCGTTCCGCGACAACGGCATCGGCGTGGCGCAGCGCCCCGTGGACGTCGTGGGGCTGATCCAGGGGGCGCTCTGAGCCCTCCGGGGCGTGAAGGGGGGCGCGAGGTGCGCCTGACGGAGATCCTCCGTCCGGCGCACGTCGTGGCCCCCCTTGCGGCTGAAACGGTGCACGGCGCGGTGTCGCAGCTCGCGCGGCGCCTGATCGAAACGGGCGACGTGGCCCAGCCGGAGCGGCTGGAGCGGCTCTTCACCGACCAGCACGTGCGGGACCTGATCCACATCGGCGGGCGGGTGCTCCTTCCGCACCTGCGCACCGAGGCGGTGTCGCACCTGGCGGTGGCGCTGGGGGTGGCCCCGGCGCCGCTGCGCATCAACGACGCGGACGCGGAGGGCGGCGCGCAGGTGGTGGTGCTGGTGCTGGCCCCGCCCGCGGCCGCCGACCTGTACCTGCAGACGGTGGCGGCGCTGGCCCGCGCGCTGCGCCACGACGCCACGGTAGACCGCCTGGTGGCGGCGCGCACGCCGGAAGAGGCGATCGCCATCCCCGAGATCGGCGGCATCACCATCCAGCCGCGGCTCACCGTGCGCGACGTGATGACGCAGCGCGTCTACCGCGTCTCGCCGGATGACAGCGTGCGCTCGGTGCTCACGCTGGTTCGCCAGCACCACCTGCGCGCCATCCCCGTGGTGGGGGACAACCGCGAGGTGCTGGGGATGGTGACGGACCGCGAGCTCCTCCGCCACTTCCTGCCGGGCGTGCAGCGCCCGGCGGAAAGCTCCGCCACCGAGCTGCGCAGCCTGCGCGTGCGCGACGTCATGTCGCGCTCCGTGATCTGCGTTTCCGAGGACCAGGCCCTGGCCGAGGTGGCCTCCATCATGGTCTCCAAGGACCTGGAGCGCCTCCCGGTGACGAGCGAGGGCAAGCTGACGGGCTTCCTGACGCGGGGCGACATCCTCCGCAAGCTGTTCGCGTTGAGTTGAGAAGCAGTGCCCAGTGCCGAGTGCCGAGTGCCTAGTAACAGAATCCATGAGCAGCGGTCACTACGCACTAGGCACCAGGCACCAGGCACTTCCCAGACGACACCATCCACCCATACGGAATCCCGACCATGTCCCGTACTTTCGCCATGATCAAGCCCGATGCCGTGCAGGCCGGCAACGCGGGGAACATCATCGCCCACATCCAGAAGGCTGGCTTCCGCATCGTGGGGATGAAGCTGGTGCAGATCAGCATGAAGCAGGCGCAGGGGTTCTACGAGGTGCACAGGGAGCGGCCGTTCTATGGCGAGCTCACCGAGTTCATGAGCAGCGGGCCCTCCGTGGTGCTGGCGCTCGACGCCGAGGGCGCGGTGCAGAAGTGGCGCGACACCATCGGCGCCACCGACCCCGCGGAGGCCGCCGACGGCACCATCCGCAAGCTGTACGCGGAGAGCAAGGGCAAGAACGCCGTGCACGGCTCCGACGCCGATGAAACGGCCGCCGCCGAGATCGCGTTCTTCTTCGCGGGGACCGAGCTGGTCGGCTAAGAAACGGGGCTCACACAGAGACACAGAGAGGGAGCACTCGTGAACCTTCTGCTTCGCTGGATCGCGGCGGCGGCGGCGGTGGCGGCGGCTGCGTACTTCGTACCGGGGATCCGGGTGACGGGCGGGGTGCAGACGTACCTGGTGGTGGCGCTGATCCTCGGGGTGGTCAACGCCGTGGCCAGGCCCATCGTCAAGGGGATGTCGTGCGGGCTGATCGTGCTCACGCTGGGGCTGTTCCTGTTCGTCATCAACGCGGCGATGCTGTGGATCACCTCGCTGGTGGCGCGGCAGCTGGGGTACGGGTTCTACGTGGAGACGTTCACGGCGGCGCTGGTGGGGTCCATCGTCATCACCCTGGTCAGCTGGGTCCTGTCCCTCTTCCTCAAGGACGACGACTGACGGGCGAAGGGCCCATTCTCTGCGCCTCCGTGTCTCTGTGTGAGCCCTTCTTTCCTTGACACGGCATGGACTTTGGGCTACTTTTCCCGTTTATGCTGAAGCTGAACATCGCGGCGCTGGACCGCGAAGACGTGGAGCTCCACGAAGAAGTGCCCGCCGACGATCCCATGTGGGAAGGGTCGGACGTGCGCCTTTCGGGGCCCCTGCAGGTGGATCTCACCGCGAGGTCGGTGGGCGACGGCGTTCTCCTCCGCGGCCGCCTGAGGGCGACGGTGGAGCGTGAGTGCCGCCGCTGTCTCGCGGCCGTCACCCAGGTGGTGGACGACACCGTGGACATGCTCTTCGCCCCCATCGGCGAAGACGAAGAAGAGCTGGGAGGCGAGGTGTACCCCCTCCCGGAGCGCGGGCAGGAGCTCGACGTGGCCGACGCGGTCCGCGAGCAGCTCCTCCTGCGAGCACCCCAGTACGTCCTGTGCAGCGAGGATTGCCGCGGGCTCTGCGCCCAGTGCGGCACCAACCTCAACGAAGGGACGTGCGACTGCGTTTCCGAACCGGCTCCGAGCCCGTGGGACGCGTTGAAGCAGGTAAAGTTCGACTAACCCCAGCCACTCCGAGAGGGCTCCGATGGCCGTACCCAAGAGGCGCCAGTCCAAGCAGCGCCAGCGCAAGCGCCGCACCCACGTCAAGGCTTCGATGCCTTCCATCAACGCATGCCCGCAGTGCGGCGACCCGCACCTGCCGCACCGCGTCTGCTCGAACTGCGGCTACTACCGCAACGAGCAGCGAATTGAAGTGGACGAGTTCTAGGCCCGCCCAGAGCTCCCCAATATATGCGGATCGCGCTGGACGCGATGGGCTCCGATCGTGCCCCGGCCGTTGAGGTCGAGGGCGCGGTCGGAGCTTTGCTTGAGCGGAATGACCTCCGCGTGGTTCTCGTGGGTGACCGAGACCGCGTGGAGGCCGAGCTCGCCCGTCACCCGGACGCCCCCCGCGACCGGATCGAGGTGGTGCACACCACGGAAGTGATCGAGATGGGGGAGTCGCCCGCGCAGGCGGTGCGGCGCAAGCAGAACTCCTCCATCGTGGTGGGCACCCGGCTTCACAAGGAGGGCGAGGTGGACGCCTTCGTCAGCGCCGGCTCCACGGGGGCGGTGATGGCGGCGTCGCTCATCATCCTGCGCCCCCTGGCCGGGGTGGACAGGCCGGCCATCGGCGCGGACCTCCCCAGCACCACGGGGCGCTTCCTGCTGCTGGACATGGGCGCCAACGTCGACGTGAAGCCCCCGCACCTCGTGCAGTTCGCGCACCTGGGGCACATCTACGCGCAGGACCTGATGGGGATCGCCCACCCCCGCGTGGGGCTCCTCAACATCGGCGAGGAAGAGGAGAAGGGGAACGAGCAGACGGTGGAAGCGTACCGGCTTCTCAAGGCCGACCCCAACCTCGACTTCGTGGGGAACATCGAGGGGCGCGACATCATCCGCGGCAAGTGCGACGTGCTGGTGTGCGACGGCTTCGTGGGGAACGTCCTGCTCAAGTTCTACGAATCCATGTCGGGGTTCATGTCCGGCTTCCTGCGCGCCGCCATCCAGGAGCAGGGGGTGGACCTGGACCTCGAGCTGCTCTTCCGTACGCTGGACTACACCCAGTGGGGGGGAGCCCCTCTCCTGGGGGTGAACGGCGTCACCATCATCTGCCACGGCGGGTCGCCGCCCATCGCGATCCGCAACGCCCTCGGCGCCGCCGCCTCCTGCGTGGAAAGCGGGATGGTGGGGCACATCGCGGGGCGCCTCAACCAGTTGGCGGAAGCCACGTCTGCCCATGACTGAAACCCGAACGCCGCGCGCGCGGCTGGTCTCCACCGGGCGGTTCAACCCGCAGCGGGTGATGACCAACCAGGAGATGGAGTCGCTCGTCGAGACCAACGACGAGTGGATCCGCACCCGCACGGGGATCCGCGAGCGGCGCATCGCCGACAAGGACACGCACGCCTCCACCATGGCCGCCGCCGCGGGGACCATGGCCCTGGAGCGCGCCGGCCTCACGGCCGGCGACGTGGACCTGATCCTCCTTTCCACCGCCACCCCGGACCGGCTCCTCCCCTCCACCGCCTGCGACGTGCAGGCGCTGATGGGGGCAAAGAACGCCGGCGCGTACGACTTCGCCACCGCCTGCTCGGGCTTCCTGTACGGGCTCTCCATGGCCGAGGCGCACATCGCCGCCGAGCAGGCGGAGACGGTGCTGGTGGTGGCCACCGAGAAGATGTCGTCCATCATCGACTGGACGGACCGGGCCACCTGCGTGCTCTTTGGCGACGGCGCCGGGGCCGCGGTGGTGCGCCGCGCGGAAGGCGATGGGCGCGGCATCCTTTCCGGCTACATGAAGAGCGACGGCACGCTGGCCGAGCTGCTGTGGCGGCCCGGCGGCGGCGGGCGCATCCCGCTGGACATCATGGTGCTGGACGAGCGCTCGCACTACGTGAAGATGGCGGGGCCGGAGGTGTTCAAGTCCGCCGTGCGCGCCATGTGCGAAGCCGCCGAGACGGCGCTGCGCCGCGCCGGGGTGACGGCCGAGGAGATCGACCTGCTGGTGCCCCACCAGGCCAACATGCGGATCATCGAGGCCACGGCCCGGTACGCGGGGATCCCCATGGACAAGGTGTTCGTGAACGTGGACCGCTACGGCAACATGAGCTCGGCCTCCATCCCCGTGGCGCTGGACGAGGCGGTGGAGCAGGGGCGGTGCGGGCCGGGGTCGCTGGTGCTGATGGTGGCGTTCGGGGCCGGCTTCACGTGGGCCGCCAACGTGGTGCGCCTGTGAGCGCCGGCGAGCGGATCGGCCTGCTCTTCCCCGGCCAGGGGTCGCAGGCCGTGGGGATGGGGCGCGACCTGGCCGAGCGCTTCCCCCAGGCGCGCGAGGTGTTCGAGGCCGCGGACGAGGCGCTGGGCTTCGCGCTGACGCGGGTGATGTGGGAAGGGCCGGACGAGGAGCTGACGCGCACCCGCAACACGCAGCCCGCGCTGCTGGCGCACAGCGCCGCCGCCTGGGCCGTGCTGCGCGCCCACGGGGTGGACGCGGTGTGCGCGGCCGGGCACTCGCTGGGCGAGTTCAGCGCCTACCACGCGGCGGGGTCGCTCTCCTTCGCGGACGCGGTGCGCGCCGTGCGCCGCCGCGGCGAGCTGATGTACGAGGCCGGCCAGGCGCGCCCGGGCACCATGGCCGCCGTGCTGGGCTTGGACGACGACATCGTGGAAGGGGTGTGCAGGGAGGCCAGCGACACGGACCGCGTGGTGGTCGCCGCCAACTTCAACGCCCCCGGCCAGGTGGTGGTGTCCGGCGACGTGGCGGCGGTGGAGCGCGTGTCGCCCATGCTGGTGGCGGCGGGGGCCAAGAAGGTGACGGGGCTCAACGTCTCCGGCGCCTTCCACTCGCCGCTGATGGCGCCCGCCGAGGCGGGGCTGCTGGAGGAGCTGGAGGGCGCGGCGTTCGCGGCGCCCGCGTTCCCGGTGGCCTCCAACGTCACGGCGGCGCCGGTCACGGACCCGGTGGAGGCGCGGGCTCTGCTCGTGCAGCAGCTCACCTCGTCGGTGCGCTGGTCGCAGTGCGTGCGCGCCATGCTGGGGCTGGGCGTAACGCAGTTCCTGGAGGTGGGCACGGGCAAGGTGCTCACCGGCATGCTGAAGCGGATCGACCCGGCGGCGGCGGGGCGGGGGATCGCCCTGGGCACGGCGGAGCAGATCGAGGCGTTCCTTGGCACACGTACGGGGGTGTGATGGCGGAGCTCCAGGGGCAGGTGGCGCTGGTGACGGGCGGCTCGCGGGGGATCGGGCTGGGGATCGCGCAGGCGCTGGCGGAGGGCGGGGCCAAGGTGGCCGTGGTGGCCCGCGACGGCGCGCGCGCCGAGGCCGCGGCCGCCGGGCTGCCGGGGGAGGGGCACCGCGGCTTCGCCTGCGACGTGGCCGACCCCGAGGCCACCGCCGCGCTGGTGAAGCGCGTGGAAGAGGAGATGGGGTCGCTGGACGTGCTGGTGAACAATGCCGGCGTAACCCGCGACAACCTGCTGATGCGCCTCAAGGACGACGACTGGGACGCGGTGCTGGACACCAACCTGCGCGGCGCCTTCAACCTGATCCGCGCCGCGTCTCGCGGGATGATGAAGCGGCGCGCCGGGCGCATCGTCAACATCACCAGCGTGGTGGGGATCACCGGCAACAAGGGGCAGGCCAACTACGCCGCCTCCAAGGCCGGGCTCATCGGGCTCACCAAGTCGGTGGCCAAGGAGCTCGGCTCGCGGGGGGTTCTGGTCAACGCCGTCGCGCCGGGGTACATTGAGACGGACATGACCTCCGACCTCCCCGAAGCGGCGCAGGAAGCCCTCGCTTCCCAGATCGCGCTGGGGCGCCTCGGCAGGCCCGAGGACATCGCGCCGGTCGTCCGCTTCCTGGCGGGTCCGGGCGCATCGTACATCACCGGCCAGGTGCTGGTGGTGGACGGCGGGATGGTGATGTAAAACGGGGGAGCGGCTCCGCGCGCGAGGGCCTGCGCGCACCCGCCCCCAAGAAACGCTGTGTAACCCAACCTGGAGAGCCGAGCAATGGCCGACGTCGAGCAGAAGGTCAAGGACATCATCATCAACGAGCTGGGCGTGGAGCAGGAGAAGGTGACGCCCGAGGCCCGGTTCGTGGACGATCTGGGGGCGGACTCGCTGGACACCGTCGAGCTGGTGATGGCGTTCGAGGAAGAGTTCGGGATGGAGATTCCGGACGAGGACGCCGAGAAGCTGCAGACGGTGGGCGACGCGATCAGCTACATCCAGAGCCACCAGTCCTGACCGGCTGTTCCGGAGCGCCGCGGGCCCCCTCCGGGCCTGCGGCGCTTCATTTCCGCCGCGCGTCGCGCGCGGCGGGTGTTTCCGAGCGGCGGGTGCCCATCGGGTATCCGCCCTTCCACTATTCCGACAGACCGGAGCGGTGATGAATCGCCGAGTCGTGATCACCGGGGCGGGGCTCGTCACGCCCGTGGGGCTGGACCTCCAGGAGAGCTGGGAAGGTCTGCTCGCGGGGCGCAGCGGCGCCGGCCCGATCACCCAATTCGACGCGTCCAGCCACGCCGTGCGCTTCGCCTGCGAGGTGAAGGGCTTCGACGCCACGCAGTACATCGACCGCAAAGAGGTCAGGCGCACCGACCGCTTCTCCCAGTTCGCCATCGCCGCCGCGGTGCAGGCGATGCGCCAGGCGGGGCTGGACGAGTCGCGCGAGGGGATCGACTGCGAGCGCTTCGGCGTGGTGATCGGCAGCGGCATCGGGGGCATCCACACCTTCGAGGAGCAGCACTCCAAGCTCATCGAGCGTGGCCCCGACCGCGTGTCGCCCTTCTTCGTGCCCATGTTCATCTCGGACATCGCGGCCGGGCTGGTGTCCATCCGCTACGGCGCGAAGGGCGCCAACTACTGCACCGTCTCCGCCTGCGCCTCCAGCGCCCACGCGCTCGGGAACGCCTTCCGCAGCATCAAGTACGGCGAGAGCGACGTGATGATCGCCGGCGGCACCGAGGCGACCGTGTCGGCCCAGACGGTGGCCGGCTTCGCCGCGATGAAGGCGCTCTCGGAGCGCAACGATTCGCCCGAGACGGCGAGCCGCCCCTTCGACGCCACGCGCGACGGGTTCGTGCTGGGCGAGGGTGCGGGGATGGTGGTGATGGAGGAGCTGGAGCACGCCCTTGCCCGAGGCGCCACCATACTGGCCGAGATCGTGGGCTTCGGGCAGACGGCGGACGCCTACCACATCACCGCCCCCTCCGAGGGGGGCGAGGGCGCGGTGCGGGCGATGAAGCTGGCGCTCAAGGAGGCCGGCGCCGACCCGTCCGACGTGGACTACGTCAACGCGCACGGCACCTCGACGCCGGCCAACGACAAGAACGAATCGGCCGCCATCCGCACGCTGCTGGGCCAGCGCGCGCGGGAGGTGATCGTCGGCTCCACCAAGAGCATGACGGGCCACACGCTTGGCGCGGCGGGTGCCATCGAGGGCGTGATCTGCGCGCTGGCGTGCCGCGAGGGGAAGATCCCGCCCACCATCAACTACACCACTCCCGACCCCGACTGCGACCTGAACTATGGCACGGGCGGGGTTACGGAGCGGCCGGTGCGGCTGGCGCTGAGCAACTCGTTCGGCTTCGGCGGGCACAACGTCTGCCTGGCGGTGCGGCGGTACGATCACTGATTTGGGCTCACACAGAGACACAGAGGCACAGAGAAAAGGCATCTTCTCTGTGCCTCTGTGTCTCTCATGCGGAGGCGTGGATGCGGATTGGGCATGGGTACGATTCCCACCGGTTTGCGGAGGGGCGCAGGCTGGTGTTGGGCGGGGTGGAGATTCCCTTCGAGCGGGGGCTGACGGGGCACTCGGACGCGGACGCGGTGGCGCACGCCGTCACCGACGCCATTCTGGGCGCGGCGGGGCTGGGCGACATCGGGCGCCACTTTCCGCCCTCCGACGAGCAGTACAGGGACGCGGACTCGCTGGTGCTGCTGGCGCGCGCGGTGCGGCTGCTGGCCGGGCGCAACTACCAGATCGTCAACGTGGACGTGACCGTCGTGGCCGAGGCTCCCAAGATCGGGCCGCACGTGGCCGCGATGCAGGAGCGGCTCGCGTCGGTGCTGGGGATCGCGCCCGATCACATCTCCATCAAGGGCAAGACCAACGAGGGGATGGGGTGGATCGGCCGCGGGGAGGGGATCGCCACCTTCGCCGTGGCGCTGATCGACGACCTGGAGGGGATCGACTCGCTCCATGCGCGCCACCGGCGCGACAGCCACCTGTAGGGCGGAGGGAAGGATGATCGACCAGCTCATCGCGTGGCTGAACGGCCTTCCGGGGCCCCTGGTGTACCTGGTGATCGGCGCGTTCGCCGGGCTCGAGAACGTCTTTCCGCCCGTGCCGGCGGACGTGATCGCGCTGGCGGGGGGCTTCCTGGCGGGGCAGGGGACCATCTCGCCGCTGGGCGCGTTCCTGGTGGTGTGGCTGTGCAACGTGGGCGGCGCGCTGCTGGTGTACTGGGTGGGCCGGCGCTACGGGGCGTCGTTCTTCTCCGGCCGCGTGGGGCGCATGCTCCTGCAGCCGCAGCAGATGGAGCGGCTGGGCGCGCTCTACGCCCGCCACGGCGCAAAGGTGATCTTCTTCAGCCGCTATCTCCCCGGCTTTCGCGCCGTGGTGCCCATCTTCGCCGGCACCAGCGGGATGGGGTGGATCCGGACGGCGGTGCCCATCGCGCTGGCGTCGGGGCTCTGGTACGGCCTCATCGTGTACCTGGGCGCCACCGCCGGCCGCAACTGGGAGCAGATCCGCGCCACCGTGGAGTCGTCCGGCCGCTGGCTGGCGGTCGCCGCGGTCGTCCTCTTCCTGCTGATGGGCTGGTCGTGGTGGCGGAGCCGCGAAAAGGCATCCTGATCGTTCTTCCGTTTCTCTCTGTGTCTCTGTGTGAGATTGCCGTTATGAGCCCGGAGGATGACCTGGTCGCGCGGCAGTTCGGGGTGGAGGGGTTCATCGACCACCTCCGCTTCGAGCGCAGCCTCAGCGAGCAGACCATCGACGCGTACCGGCGCGACGTGCTGCGGATGTGCTCGCACGCGCGCACGCTGGGCCGCGCGCGCGCCGGCGACATCACCACGGACGACCTGCGCCGCCTGATCCTCCTCCTCAAGGACCTGGGCCTCGCGCCCACCTCCATCGCCCGCAACATCTCGGCGATGCGCACCTACTTCCGCTTTCTCCTGGGCGAGAACGAGGTGGTGGCCGATCCCAGCGAGCGCATCGACACGCCCAAGGCCTGGAAGACGCTCCCCGGCGTGCTCACGGTGGCGGAGATCGAGAAGCTGGTGGAGGCACCGGACCTGATGCACCCGCTGGCCTGGCGCGACCGCGCCATGCTGGAGTTCGCGTACGCCAGCGGCGTGCGCGTGTCCGAGCTTACGGGGATCCGTGTGCGCGACCTGCACCTGGACGAGGAGTTCGCCAGCGTGTTCGGCAAGGGCGCCAAGGAGCGCCTGGTGCCCGTGGGCCGCCGCGCGATCGGCGCGCTGGGCCTGTACCTGCGCGAGACCCGGCCGAAGCTGGAGCGGGGGAAGGGGGAGGGACGCGTCTTCCTGAACGCGCGCGGCGGCCCGCTCACGCGCATGGGCGTGTGGAAGATCCTGCGCCAGCACGTGCAGACGGCGGGGATCGAGAAAAAGGTCACGCCCCACACCCTGCGCCACTCCTTCGCCACGCACCTGCTGGAGGGCGGCGCGGACCTGGTGGCCGTACAGGAGATGCTGGGCCACGCCGACATCTCCACCACGCAGATCTACACGCACGTGGACCGCGGGTACCTGGCGCAGGTGCACAGGCAGTATCACCCGCGGGCGTGAGGCCCTCACCCGGCAGCTTACGGCTGCCACCCTCTCCCACAAACTGCGTGGGAGAGGGGACTACTTCGTGTGCGTTTACGGCCGAAGCCGATGTGTGCTGAGTTCTCTGTACCGCTGGGCCTTGGCTCGCCGCACGCGACCTGGTCCCCTCTCCCAGGGCAGTTTCTGGGAGAGGGTGGCGGCTCTCAGGCCGCCGGGTGAGGGCCACCGCCGGGCTGCGGCGAGCCCTAGCCTTCGCCCGAGTTCAGCTTGAGCAGGACGATGCCGCCCACGATCATGCCGATTCCGGCGAGGCGGAGGGCGTCGCGGGGCTCGTTGAAGAGGACGATGCCCAGGATGCTGGCGCCAACCGCGCCGATGCCGGTCCAGACGGCGTAGCCGGTGCCCACGGGGATGGTGCGGAGGGCGGTGGCCAGGAGGAAGAAGCTGACGCCCATCGCCGCCAGCGTTCCCACGCTCGGCCACAACCGGGTGAAGCCTTCGGTGTACTTGAGGCCGATCGCCCACACCACTTCCAGAAGCCCCGCCACCACCAGGTAGGCCCACGCCATTTCGATCTCTCCACGCTCCACACGGCCGCTCCGCCGGGTGCGGAGCGTGGGCGCAAGGTAGCACCGGCGGCCGGGCGGTTGCAAAGGCGGACGCCCGGCGCCATCGTTCACGCCACGACGGCACGCGCCAGCGGGCTCGGATACAGGTTAGGCCAACGGGAGTAAGTCATGATCCTGGTTATCGATAACTACGATAGCTTCACCTTCAATCTAGTCCAGTACCTCGGCGAGCTGGGGGCGGAGATGGAGGTGGTGCGCAACGACCAGCTCTCGGTGGACGAGATCGCGGAGCGCGCGCCGGAGCGCATCGTGATCTCCCCCGGGCCCTGCACCCCCAACGAGGCGGGGGTCTCGGTGGACACCATCCGCGAGCTGGGGCCGCGCATCCCCATCCTGGGCGTGTGCCTGGGGCACCAGTCCATCGGGCAGGCGTACGGCGGCGAGGTGGTGCGGGCCGCGCGGCCCATGCACGGGAAGACGTCGCCCATCCGCCACACGGGGGAGGGGATCTTCCGGGGGATCCCGGCGCCGTTCACCGTGGCGCGCTACCACTCGCTGGTCATCGAGCCCGGCTCGCTGCCCGACGAGCTGGAGGCGATCGCGTGGACGGACGAGGCGGGGCACGAGACGGAGATCCAGGCCGTGCGCCACCGCGAGCATCCCGTGTGGGGCGTGCAGTTCCACCCGGAGTCCATCGCCAGCGAGCACGGCCACCAGCTTCTGCGCAACTTCCTGGAGCTCGGATGAAGCTTCGCTTCGGCTGGCTCCTCGCGTCGCTGGTCACGCTCGCGGCCCCCGCCGCGGCGCAGCGGGTGGAGGTGCGCGGCGACGACCGCAGCCCCGCCGCGGACACCGCCCGCGCCATCCTGGCCCGCGGCCGCTACCTGCGCATCGACCGCGACACCATCCTTCCCGCGACGTTCGCGGCGCCGGCGGACCTGGTGATCTACGACGCGGAGGTGAGGCTGGAAGGCTCGGTGGCGGGCTCGGTGGCGGTGATCGGCGGGCACTTCTACCTGCGGCCCGGCGCGCGGGTGGGCGGGCGCATCGCCGTGATCGACGGCGGCGCGTACCCCTCCGCGAAGTCGCAGCACGCGGGCGTCCTGGAGTCGCACCCATCCACGGTGGTCGTGCTCGGCGACACGACGCCCGGCGCGCGGCGGGACACGTCGCTGGTCGCCACGGTGGTGGGGCCGCCGTTGCCGCGTACCTTCCGGCCGCTGGCGCTGACGCCCACGTACGACCGGGTCAACGGCGCCACGGTGTCGGGCGGGGCGCAGTTCCGCTTCTCGCCCGACCCGGGGGCCGGGCGGGCGAGCGCCTTCCTGGCGTACCGGCAGAAGCAGGAGAAGCACCTGGGTGGCCAGCTGCGGGTGGAGCTGCCGCTGGGCGTGCAGTCGCTGCGGCTGGACGCCGAGGTGTCGCGCCTCACGCGGACCAACGACGCGTGGATCCGCAACGACATCACCAACACGGCGACGGCCGCGGTGCTGGGGCGCGACTACCGCGACTACTACGACGCGGACCGCGCCTCCGTCTTCGTCACCCGCCCCTTCGGCAAGCCGATCATCTCCGGCGAGTCGTGGCTGGGGCCGCGCGTGGGCGTGCAGGTGGAGCGCGCCCGCTCGCTGCGGACGGAGGACGACCTCCCCTCGCTGCTGGGGAGCGGGCTGCGCCGCGAGAACCCGCCGGTGCTGGAGGGTACGATCTACTCGGCCATCGCGGGCACGACGCTCCGCTGGCGGGGCCGCACCGTGCAGTTCGACGGGTACGGGCAGGTGGAGCAGGGCTTCGGCGCGGCGAGCTTCACGCAGGCCATGGCGTGGGCGGACTTCTACACGCTCACCTTCCGCCTGCAGTCGCTGCGCGTCTACGCGCGCGCCATGCTCCCCATCGCCTCCGACGCGCCACCGCAGCGCTTCGGCATCCTGGGCGGCCCGGGGACGCTGCCGACCACCCCCATCTCGCAGTTCCGGGGCGACCACCTGGTGTACGTGACCTCGGAGTACGTGATCCCCCTGCCCAAGAAGCTGGCGGTGCCGTTCCTGGGTGAGCCGTCCATCGAGCTGGTCCACCAGACCGGCGCCGCGTGGACGGGCGGCGTGCCCCCCTTCATCCAGAACGTGGGTGGCGGCGTGCGCTTCTTCCTGGCCCGCGCCGGCGTCATGGTCAACCCGGCCGCGGACGACCTGGACCCGGCGATCTACTGGACGTTCGCGCTGCCGAGGTTCTGAGGGGGCCCTCACCCGGCAGCTTACAGCTGCCACCCTCTCCCACAAACGGCCGTGGGAGAGGGGACTACTTCGGGCGCGCCGAGCCGGGGGGGGCGGGGCGCTGACGGAGGCCCTCACCTGCCGGCCTCCTCTCCCAAACTGCTGGGAGAGGAGGCGCATCTTCGGTGGCGGGCGGCACACCGGACCGTGTCTGTGCCGCGGGGCCGCCGTCGCGCACCGGCGAGGGCTGCGGCAAGCGCAAGCCGTACGGGATCACGGGGCAGGTCTGCGGTCGAGCGCGCGGAGAGGGTGGGCGCGACGAACGCGCCCCTACGTTGTTTCATTGCCGCGTATCAACCGATCCGCCCCCGTCGCGCGGATACTGAAGATGCGCCCCCTCTCCCGCGCGGTTTGCGGGGGAGGGGGCCGGGGGGCGGGGGTGCCGCGCGGCCCACCGCCACACGCCGAAAGCAGCAGGCGCATCGCATCCTGCCACGCGGCACCGCCACAGAAGATGCGCCCCCCTCTCCCGTTATCGGGAGAGCGGGGGTCGGGGGGGTGAGGGCCCCCTCTCCCCGCGAGCCCAACCTTGACCCCGGCGCAGCATCCGTCCCCGCCTGACTCTTTGACAAACCGCCACGCCCCCACTAGGTTGAGTGGCGTGATTATTGCATTTGCGCGCGGCATCCCCGCACACATTCCGGTTCCGTGAGCGCCCGCGTACTGGGCGTCATTCCGGCACGCATCGGCTCCTCTCGCTTGCCGCGGAAGCCGCTGTTCCCCATCGCTGGCAGGCCGCTCGTGGAGTGGGTCTGGCGCCGTGCGGTGGGGATCGACGTGTTTGATGCCGTCGTGGTCGCCACCGACGATGCCGGGGTCGCGGACGCCTGCCGCGCGTTCGGGGCGGAGGTGCGGCTGACGGATGCGGCGCACCCCTCCGGCACGGACCGCGTGGCCGAGGTGGCGCGGGGTGCGGAGTTCGCTGGGTTCGAGGTCGTGGTGAACGTGCAGGGGGACGAGCCGTTCCTGCTCGCGGAGCACGCGGCGGAGGCGGTGAGGCTGGTGCGCGACGGGGGGTGGGAGCTGGGGACGGTGGCGACGCCTATCCGCACGCGGGCCGAGTGGCTGGAGCCGTCGGTGGTCAAAGTGGTGCGCGGGGACGATGGCGGGGCGCTGCTCTTCAGCCGGGCGCCCATCCCTCACCCCCGCGACGCCGAGCCGGACTTCGCGGGCGCGGCGTACCTGCGGCACGTGGGGTTGTACGCCTACCGGCGCGGCGCTCTGCTGCGCTGGGTGGAGCTCCCGGAAGGGGGGCTGGAGAAGATCGAGAAGCTGGAGCAGCTCCGCCCACTGGCGGCGGGGATGCGCATGGGCGTGGCCGTGGGCCCGCCGGCGGAAGGGGGGATCGACACCCCCGCCGACGCGGCGCGCGCGGAACGCCTCCTGAACGAATATCCAATCGCGGAGCGAGCACCCGAATGACCGCCCTGAACAAGGCGCCCACCAAGTACATCTTCGTCACAGGCGGCGTCGTGTCGTCGCTCGGCAAGGGGATCGCCGCGGCGTCGCTGGGCCGGCTCCTGGTGGAGCGCGGGCTTCGCGTGACCATCCAGAAGTTCGATCCCTACATCAACGTGGACCCGGGGACGCTCTCGCCCTTCCAGCACGGCGAGGTGTTCGTGACGGACGACGGCGCCGAGACGGACCTGGACCTGGGCCACTACGAGCGCTTCGTGGGCGAGAGCCTGTCGCAGGCCAACAGCATCACCACGGGGCGCATCTACCAGGACGTCATCACCCGCGAGCGGCGGGGCGACTACCTGGGCGCCACCGTGCAGGTGATCCCCCACATCACGGACGCCATCAAGGGGGCCATCCGCCGCCTGGCGCCCAACCACGACGTGGTCATCACCGAGATCGGCGGCACGGTGGGCGACATCGAGAGCCTGCCCTTCCTGGAGGCCATTCGCCAGTACCGGCAGGAGGTGGGGCGCGAGCACACCCTCTTCGTCCACCTCACCCTGCTCCCGTACATCAGCGCGGCGGGGGAGCTGAAGACCAAGCCCACGCAGCACTCCGTGCGCGAGCTGATGCAGATCGGCATCCAGCCGGACGTGCTGATCTGCCGCAGCGAGCGGGCCATCGAGCCGGAGATGCGCCGCAAGATCGCGCTCTTTTGCAACGTGGACGTGGCGTCGGTGATCGAGGCGCGCGACGCGGAGACCATCTACGAGGTGCCGCTGGAGTACAACCGCCAGCGGCTGGACGAGCTGGTGGTCAACAAGCTGGGGCTCAACACCCCGCGGCCGGACCTCGCGGCGTGGAAGGAGCTGGTGGAGCGCCTCAAGAACCCCAGCAACGGCGCCGTGCGCATCGCGGTGGTGGGGAAGTACGTGGCGCTGATCGACTCGTACAAGTCCGTGCAGGAGGCGCTGATCCACGGCGGCATCGCGGCGGACACGCGCGTGCAGATCGACTGGCTGTCGTCCGAGGACTTCGAGAACGGGCAGGGCGCGGAGAAGCTGGCGGAGTACCACGGCCTGCTGATCCCCGGCGGCTTCGGCGTGCGCGGGGTGGAGGGGATGCTCTCCGCCATCCGCTGGGCGCGCGAGAACGGGCTCCCCTTCTTCGGCATCTGCCTGGGGATGCAGACGGCGATCATCGAGTTCTCGCGCACGGTGTGCGGGATGGAGGACGCGCACTCGGCCGAGTGGGAGCGCGACACCCCGGCGCCCGTCATCTGCCTGATGGACTCGCAGCGCCAGATCACGGACCTGGGCGGCACCATGCGGCTGGGGTCGTACACGGCCCGGCTGCAGCCGGGCTCGCGCGCGGCCGAGATCTACGACGGGCTGGAGATCAGCGAGCGCCACCGCCACCGCTACGAGGTCAACAACGTCTACCGCGAGACGCTGGCCGACCATGGGATGCAGTTCAGCGCCCTGTCGCCGGACGGCAACCTGGTGGAGATGATCGAGCTGCCGGCGCACCCCTGGTTCGTGGCCACGCAGGCGCACCCCGAGCTGAAGTCGCGCCCGGACCAGCCGCACCCGCTCTTCGCCTCGTTCGTGGCGGCGGCGGCGGAGTACCGCGACGCGGCCGCGAGCCCCCTGCTGGCCGGCGTACAGCGGTGAGCGAGGCCCTGTTCCGCCCCGGCGCGCCCTTTTTCCTGATCGCTGGGCCGTGCGTGCTGGAAGACGACCGGCTCAACCTGTCGATCGCCGCGGCGCTGGCGCGGATGGCGGAGGAGCTGTCGCTCCCCCTCATCTTCAAGGCCTCGTTCGACAAGGCGAACCGCTCGTCCGCGGGGTCGCCGCGGGGGCCGGGGATGGACGAGGGGCTGCGCAAGCTGGCCCGCGTGCGCGACGAGACCGGCCTGCCGCTGATCACGGACGTGCACGAGCCGGCGCAGTGCGCGCCCGTGGCCGGGGTCGCGGATTACCTGCAGATCCCCGCCTTTCTCTGCCGGCAGACGGACCTGCTGGTGGCGGCGGGGGCCACGGGGCGCCCCGTGAACGTCAAGAAGGGGCAGTGGATGGGGCCGCTGGAGATGCGCGGCGCCGCCGCCAAGCTGCGCGGCGCGGGCGCCGGCGGCGTGGCCGTGACGGAGCGCGGCACCTTCTTCGGCTACGGCAACCTGGTGGTGGACATGCGCTCCTTCGTGCAGATGCGCGAGGCGTGCGAGGCCCCCACCGTGTTCGACGGCACCCACTCCGTGCAGCGCCCGGGCGAGGGCGCGGGGGGCAGCGGGGGCGAGCCGCGCTTCATCCCGCACCTGGTGCGCGCGGCCGTGGCCGCCGGGGCCGACGCGCTCTTTTTGGAGACGCACCCGGACCCGGCCAACGCCCCGTCGGACTCCACCAACATGCTCCCGCTGGAGCGGCTGCGCCCGCTGGTGGAAGAGGTGCTCACCCTGCGCGCCGCGCTGGGCCTGTGATCGCGCCCGTCCTGGAGCGCCCCGCCGCCATCCCCACCGGCGACGCGCGCCGTGTCCGCCTGGTGGTGCTGGACGTGGACGGCGTGATGACGGACGGCGGCGTGTATCTCGGCGCCACGGCGTCCGGCGAAGCGGTGGAGCTCAAGCGGTTCGAGATCCAGGACGGGCTGGGCATCCGGCTGCTGCAGGACGCCGGGGTCGCCGTCGCCATCGTCACGGGGCGCGAGTCGCGGGCGGTGGCCATGCGCGCCGCGGAGCTGGGGATCGAGGAGGTGCACCAGGACCGCACCGCCGCCAAGCTGCGCATCGTGGGCACGATGCTGGAGCGGCTCGGAATCGGCTGGGACGAGACGGCCTTCCTGGGCGACGATCTCCCCGATCTCCCCATCCTGCGCCGCGTGGGCCTCCCCGCGGCCGTGGGGAACGCCACCCGCGAGGTGCGCGCCGTGGCCGGCTGGCAGGGACGGCGGCACGGCGGCTACGGCGCGGTGCGCGAGTTCGCGGAGGCGCTGCTGGAGGCGCGCGGCGACTGGAGCGAGCGCGTGGAAGCGTACGTGCGCGACCGCGAGGCGGGGCTGTGACGGTGACGGCGCCGCAGGGGATCGGCACGGACGAGATGCTGGAGCAGGCGCGCCGCGTGATCCGCACCGAGGCGGCGTCGGTGGCGGCGCTGGAGGCGCGCATCGGCGTGGAGTTCGCGGCGGCGGTGGACGCGGTGCTGGAGGCCACCGGGCGTGTGATCGTGGCCGGGGTGGGGAAGAGCGGGATCGTGGGGCGGAAGATCGCCGCCACCCTCACCTCCACCGGCACCCCCGCCGTCTTCCTGCACCCGGTGGAGGCGCTGCACGGCGACCTGGGGCTGGTGGGGAGCGGCGACGTGGCCATCCTCCTCTCCAAGAGCGGCGAGAGCGACGAGCTGCGCGGGCTGCTGGAGTACCTCAAGCGCATGGACGTGGGCGTGGTAGCGCTGACGGGGCGGCTGGACTCCGCGCTGGCGCGCCAGGCGGACTGGGTGCTGGACTGCTCGGTGGCCGAAGAGGCGTGCCCGCACGACCTGGCGCCCACCTCGTCCACCACCGCCGCCATGGCCATGGGCGACGCGCTGGCCGTCGCGCTCCTGCTGCGCCGCGGCTTCGGGCGCGACGACTTCGCCCGCTTCCACCCCGGCGGCGCGCTGGGACGCAGGCTGCTGCTGCGCGTGGCGGACGTGATGGAGACCGCCGACCTGCCGATCCTGCCGTCCACCGCCACCATGCGGCAGTGCCTGGTGCCGCTGGCGGAGCGCCGGGGGACGGTGGCCGTAACGGATGCGGAAGGGGCGTTGCTGGGGGTGGTTACGTCGGGCGATCTGACGCGGCTAATGGAACGAGAGGAACACTTCTACGGAATTTCCGTATCGGAAGTCATGACTCTCGATCCGAAAACCGTCGAGCCGCACGAGCTGGCCGCGGCGGCCGTGGGCGTGATGGAGCGCCACGGCGTGATGGCGCTCCCCGTGGTGGACGACGCGCACCGCGTCGTGGGGATGGTGCACCTGCACGACCTCATGCGCGCGGGGGCCGTATGAAGCGCCTCGCCCTCGTGCTCCTGCTGGCCGCGTGCAGCCAGACGACGGCGCCCAACCGCACGGCCGTCTTCGAGGCGAACGCCGACCAGGTGACCATCGGGATGCGGATGAAGATGACGGAGGAGGGGACCACCAAGGCCGACCTCCACGCCGACACCGCCGTCACCCCCCCAGGCTCCAGCCGCACTAACCTGACGGGGGTGCGCCTCGTCTTCAGCACCCCGTCCGGCAAGGACGGCAAGCTGACTTCGAAGAAGGGTGAGTACGATCCGACCTCGCAGGTCATGGTGGCGCGCGGCGGCGTGGTGCTCATCGTCCCTGGCGAGGCGGGGAAGGGGACGCGCACCATCACCAGCGAAGAGCTGCACTGGGACCAGCGCGGCGATCGCGTGTGGAGCGAGAAGAAGACGACCATGGTGGAGGAAGGAAGGACGCTCCACACCCAGGGCTTCACCTCGGACACGCGCTTCCAGAACATCAGCGGCAAGAGCGCGAGCACCGGCTCCGTCCAGGTGGGCGACGGGGGGATACGATTCTGATGACAGATCCTCGTATATCGCCGACGGCCGGGCAATGCGCCGAGGATCGCGCGCGGGGCGTCCAGGAGCGTGCGTTGGGTGTCCAGTGGCGTGCGTCGGGCGTCCAGCGGTGTGCGTTGGGCGGCCAGGGGCGTGCGGCGCGCGTCCAGGGGCGTGCATTGCGCGTCGAGGAGCGTGCGTCAGGCGTCGAGGAGCGTGCATTGCGCGTCGAGGAGAGTGCGGGGCGCGTCCAGGGGCGTGAGTTGCGCGGCGAGGAGCGTGCGTCGGGCGTCCAGGAGCGTGCGTTGAGCGTCCAGGGGTGCGCGCGGCCGGTCCCGCGGCGCGTGTCCCGCGTTCAGGGGTGGACGGTACGGGCCCAGGAGCGAATGAATTCGCCGCTGGACCTACGCGAAGTCCGCCTTCGCGGACTGTTCCCGCGGCTCTGGCTCGAAGCAAACAGTGCCCGTAGGGGCACTTCGCGTGGTTCCAGCGGCGAATTTATTCGCTCTGGGGCGGCACGCTCCGGCGCGGCACGCTCCGGCGCGGCTCGCTCCTGCGCGGCACGCTCTGGCGCGGCTCGCTCCTGCGCGGCACGCTCTGGCGCGGCTCGCTCCGGCGCGGCACGCTCTGGCGCGGCACGCTCCGGCGCGGCACGCTCTGGCGCGGCACGCTCCGGCGCGGCACGCTCCGGCGCGGCACGCTCTGGGGCGGAACGCTCTGGCGCGGAACGCTCTGGCGCGGCACGCTCGGGGGCGGCACGCTCCGGCGCGGAACGCTCCGGCGGGGCACGCTCTTGGGAGGAACGCTCCGGCGGGGCACGCTCTTGGGCGGCTCGCTCTGGCACGGCACGCTCCTGTGGGGATTCGACGAGCGGCACCGACTCAACCAGAGACTTCGTATGATGCGGTACTTCATCATAGGCATCGCGGCGGCCCTTGCCGCCACGCCGGCGCTCGCGGGCGCGCAGGCCAACTCGTGCCTCCTGGTGCGCCAGGAGGGGCAGTGGACGGCCGTGGGCGACCCGGCCAACCGCGTGATCTCGGCCAGCGGGCCGCTGCTGGTGCAGTGCTCCGCGGGCGAGGAGCTGCGGGCGGACAGCGCGGTCATCTACCAGGCGATGAACGAGGTGCACCTGTTCGGGCAGGTGGACTACCAGGACCCCACGCGCACCCTGACGGCGGACCGCGCCACGTACAACTCCGGCACGGGGCGACTGTTCGCGCAGGGGAGCGTGGTGTTCACGGACAAGGCGCGCGGCTCCACGCTGCGCGGGCCGGAGCTGGAGTACTACAAGGCCATGCCGGGCCGGCCCGACGCGCAAGCCATCGCCACGCAGCGCCCGCACCTCACCCTGGTGCCGCGGAGCGACAACGGGCAGCGCCGCGACCCCATGGAGATCGACGGCGACCGCATCACCAGCACCGGCGACAAGTTCATGACCGCCGAGGGCAACGTGGTTATCGTCAGCAAGGACGTGAACTCCACGGCCGCCACGGCCTTCTACGACGCGACGGCCGAGCGGATGGAGCTGCGCACGGGCGCGCGGGTCCGCAACCCCAGCTACGAGCTGACGGGGGAGTACATCGAGAGCCAGCTCCGGCAGGGGAAGCTCTCGCGGGTCCTGGCCCGCACCCGCGCCCGGCTGGACAGCGACCGGCTGGACGTGAACGGGCCGCAGCTCCAGATGTTCTTCGAGAACGACAAGCTGCAGCGCGTCGTCTCCGGCCAGGAGGCGCAGGCCCCGCGCGACACCACCAAGGCAACTCCAAGGTCCATCGCGCTTGCCAGCGGGTTCCGGCTGGAGGCAGATTCGCTGGAGGCCATCATGCCCGGCCAGGAGCTGCGCGAGGTGCACGCGGTGGGAGCGGCGCAGGGCGAGTCGTGGGACACAACCGCGGTGGCGGACACCGCGCAGCGGCGCACCCCGCCCACGGCCATCTCGGAGCGCGACCTGGTGCTGGCGGACACCATCATCGGCTACTTCGTCGATGACAGCGCGGCCCGCCCGGCGCGCGGCGACACCACGTCGGCCAAGGTGAAGATCGACCGGATGCAGGCCATCGGCAACGCGCGCTCCGTGTACCGCGTGCGCGACAAGAACCGGCCCAACGAGCAGCCGGGGATCAACTATTTGAACGCCGACCACGTGGACCTGGCCTTCCGCGAGGGCGAGGTGGACAACGCCCGCGCCCGCGGCGTGAAGCGCGGCGTGTACCTGGACCCCGGCCAGCCCCAGCGCGCCGACACGGCGACGGCCACCGCGGCGGGCCGGCCCGCTCCGCCCCGCGCCACCCCCGTCGCCGCGC